>JBBIJT010000006.1:0-44586 GCA_037445795.1 Betaproteobacteria bacterium
CGTCGACAGCGACCCGGTGAACGTCACGGTGTCGGGGAGCAGGGAGATCGCGTCGACCACGGGCGCTTGGACGATGAGGACCACCGCGTCCGTCGTCACGCCCGTGAGGAGGTCCGTGATCTTGTAGGTGGCGAGCTGCGTGGGCGCGTTGGGCGTCACGCGCATGCGGACGATGGCCTTGCCCACCTGGTCGGTGCGCACGCGGATCTGGTTCACGAGCTGCGGCGTGACGGCGGGGTTCTCGACCACGAACTGGTAGTCGCCGCGAACCTTGTCGAACTGGAACTCGCGGTTGCCGTAGAGCGTGCCATTAGAGACGGGGAACAGGTTGATGAGCGTGTCCGTGCCGGAGCAGGCCTGGGGCGGGTCGCCCGAGGCGGGCGCCGCGCAGGTGCTCTGGTAGCTCTCGCGGTAGCCGGTGAAGAAGTTCTGCAGGACGTTGTAGGAGTTCGTGATGGAGTTGCCGAGGCTGTCGCGCACTTGGATGTTGACGGTACGGCGCGGCACCTCGTTGGGGTCGAGGCCCACGTCGACCACGCCGGGGTTGCGCGGGACGACGCTGAACTCGTTGCCGTCGAGCGTGAAGTTGAGCTCGACGAGCGTCTGTTCGCTCGAGGAGACGAAGTAGGGCTTGCGGCCGCCGGCGACGGTGAACTTGTAGGGCACGCCCGCGTAGAGCGACGCCGTGCTCGGCAGCATCTGCAGGCTGCCATTGTCGAGGGGCGAGGAGGTGGCACCACCGCCGCCGCAGGAGCTCAGGACAAGCGCGGCCGCGGCCACGAAGGCGACGGAAAGCTTCGAATGGAGGCGACGCAGCGGCTCGAAATTCACGATTGATTCCCCTTTTTTCCGGGACCCGAAAATATAAATCTCAAAAAATCATCGGGCTATGGCTTTTTATTAAAGCGCAACTTGCAGTTCGTTGCAAGCGGAAGTTTTGGCCGTGGCGAAAAATTCGCGGGGGGCCCGGCCGGGCCCACCCCCCTTTTGCGGCACCGCCGCAATGCCGCCGCCCCCGCCTGCGCGTTACGGGCAGCTCGTCGGAACCACCAGCGTGACGGTCGCCGTGGTGTTTCCGTCCGTGACGTTGACCTTCCCCACGGCCGGATAGGCGGCCAGGTCGCCGTTCACCCGCTGGAGCGTCACCGTCCGGTCGGTGACCGTAGCCACGACGCGCGGGTGGTCCGTGGAGGCGGCGACGGTTCCGGAGCCTCCGCTCACCACGAAGGACGACGTGACCGCGGTGACGATTGTTACCGGCGGGGGCCCCGGGTCGATCGTACTGAAGCTGCAAGCCAGCGTCAGCCGGTCCGGCGCCACCGTGATCGGCGTGGGCCCGCTTCCCTCGACGCTGCTCAGCGTGACGGTGATGGTGCGCCCGGTGGCGTCCGTGACCCCGAAGGGGACCTTGTCGAGGCAGACGGGCGCGGCCGAGGAGAGCACCAGGCTGAAGGCGTCGCCGGAGCGCTCGACGAGCGAGGGGCTGGCCGTGTAGAACCCTGAGCCGCCGGTGATCGCGTAGGGCGGCGTTCCCCCGAACAGGACGACGCTGGTGCTGGCCCGCGAGGCGCAGACGCCCGTGCCGGGGCCCGCGAAGGAGACGGCGGACGGCAGCGCGAAGAACGACGGGTTGTTGCCGTTGTACTGGGCGATGGCGAAGCTGGTCTCGCGGTAGGCGCCGGAGGCGATCTCGGTGATCCGGAGAAGCGCCGTCTGGCTGGGCACCGAGGCGGTGATGCGCATCCTCGCGCGGGCGACGCCCGTCTCGTCCGTCGCGACGTCGACCACCTTCGCGAGCGATTCGATGGTTCCCGCGCCCGTCGAGGTGGTCGAGACAATGAAATCGAAGCTGCCGGCCACCGCCGCGAAGCGCACCCCCCGCGCCGCGAGCGGGATGCCGCCCTGCGAGATGGTGACCTTCACCTCGGCGTCCCCTCCCGAGCAGAGCGCAGGCGCGCAGGACGCGGCGGAGGAGGTCGGCGTGATGGTGACGGTGTTGTTCACCGTGCCCGGGCGCACCGTGAGCGTGGCGCTCACGGGGGCCGCCGTGCCCGTGTCGCGAACGGTCAGGGTCACGGTCGTCTCCGCCGTCACCGGGTTGGGCACCACCGTCACGGAACGCCCCGTGACGCCGCCCACGACCGGCACGATGGCCTGGTCGCTCGAGGCCACGATATAGGCGCCGGTGCCCCCGGAAAGCACGAAGGTGGTCGGCATGCCCGAATAGAGGGTGGCCGTGGCCGGCAGGATCGTGAGCGTCGGCGAATCGACGACGGGAGACGGGTTCGCGGAAACGCCGCCCCCGCAGGAGGCGACCAGGAGCGCGGCGGCGATCGCGGCGGCGGCACGAACGATGGGCGTGGAGAGGCGGGAGAGGGTGGGGGTCACGGCGTCGTTTCCTGTAAGGGCGTTGCGCCCCGGGGGCGCGTTTTCCGCGATTCTACGCATGAAGCCCGTCCGCGGGTCGCGAAACCCCTCCCGGGCGCGCCCCGGAATTGTTGCGGCGCACTATGCTCGCCGCTATCATTGAAGGTCCCGCACGATTCGCCGCCCGGCGGTCCGGCCAAGAGGCCCCGACCCGCCCCGGGGCGCCGGCCAAAAGCCCGCCCGTGCCGCGATTGCCCGGGGCCAAGAGCCGCCTCCGCCCGACCGTACCATCGCCCTCCCGCGGGAGGGACGCTTCGCTGAAAGGAACCCGCAATGGAGATCCCGGCTGGGCTGCCTCGCGCCCAAGGCCTCTATGACCCCCGCCGCGAGCGCGACGCCTGCGGCGTCGGCTTCGTCGCGCACATCAAGGGGAAGAAGTCCCACGACATCGTGTCGAACGGGCTCACCATCCTCAACAATCTCACCCACCGGGGCGCCACCGGGGCCGACCCGCTGCACGGCGACGGCGCGGGCATCCTCGTCCAGATCCCCGACGCCTTCTTCCGCGAGGAGATGGCGAAGCAGGGCGTGAAGCTTCCCAAGGCCGGTGCCTACGGCGTCGGCATGGTGTTCCTGCCGCAGAACCCGGCAGCCCGTTCCGCGTGCGTGCGCGAGATCGAGCGGGCCATCGCCAACGAGGGCCAGGTGCTCCTCGGCTGGCGCGAGGTGCCCGTCGACCCCACCTCGCTCGGCCACACGGCCAAGGGCACGATGCCCGTCATCCGCCAGGTGTTCGTGGGCGCCGGCCGCGACCAGCTCGACCGCGACGCCTTCGAGCGCAAGCTCTACATCATCCGCAAGGCCTCGGGCCACGCCATCCGCGCGCTGGGCCTCGCGACCGCCGGGCAGTTCTACGTGCCCTCGTTCTCGCACCGCACGATCGTCTACAAGGGGATGCTCCTCGCGCACCAGGTGGGCGAGTTCTTCACCGACCTGCGCGACAAGCGCTTCGTCTCGGCCCTGGCCCTCGCGCACCAGCGCTTCTCGACCAACACCTTCCCCACGTGGGACCTCGCGCACCCCTTCCGCTTCATCGCGCACAACGGCGAGATCAACACGCTGCAGGGCAACCTCAACTGGATCCGCTCGCGGCAGGCGACGATCCACTCCAAGCTCCTCGGGCCCGACCTCGACAAGATCTGGCCCCTCATCTACGAGGGCCAGTCCGACTCGGCCTCGTTCGACAACGCCCTCGAGCTCCTCGTCATGGGCGGCTACCCCATCGCCCACGCGATGATGCTCATGATCCCCGAGGCGTGGGCCGGCAACCCCCTCATGGACGCCAAGCGCCGCGCCTTCTACGAGTACCACGCCGCCCTCATGGAGCCGTGGGACGGGCCCGCGGCGGTGGCGTTCACCGACGGCAAGTTCATCGGCGCCACGCTCGACCGCAACGGCCTGAGGCCGGCGCGCTACTTCATCACCGAGGACGACCTCATCGTCATGTCCTCCGAGATGGGCGTGCTCGACATTCCGCAGTCGAAGATCGTCAAGAAGTGGCGCCTGCAGCCCGGCAAGATGCTGCTCGTCGACATCGAGCACGGCCACATCGTCTCCGACGACGAGCTGAAGCGCGACCTCGCCGCCGAGCGCCCCTACCAGGACTGGCTCGACCGCACGCAGCTGCGCCTGGAGGACCTGCCCTCGCCCGGCGCCGTGCCCACGCCCGACACCGACAAGCTCCTCGACCGCCAGCAGGCCTTCGGCTACACGCAGGAGGACCTCAAGATGCTCCTCACGCCCATGGCCGTCGCGGGCGAGGAGCCGGTGGGCTCCATGGGCGACGACACGCCCGTGGCGGTGCTCTCCAACCGCTCGAAGCCGCTGTACACGTACTTCCGCCAGCTCTTCGCGCAGGTGACCAACCCGCCCATCGACCCGATCCGCGAGCAGCTCGTGATGTCGCTCGTGTCCTTCATCGGCCCGCGGCCCAACCTCCTGTCGCCGGACTCCACCGAGCCCGTGATGCGCCTGGAGGTCGCGCAGCCCATCCTCACGTTCGAGGACATGGAGAAGCTGCGCCGCGCCTCCGAGAGCACCAGCGGCCACTTCGTGAGCGAGATCCTCTCCATGTGCTACCCCTCCGAGTGGGGCGTGGAGGGCATGGAGCCGGCGCTCGCGCGGCTGTGCGCGGACGCCGAGGACGCCGTGAGGAAGGGCGTCAACATCATCATCCTCACCGACCGCGACACCTCGGCAGAGCTCGTTCCCATCCCGGCGCTCCTCGCCACCGCGGCCGTGCACCACCACCTGGTGCGCGCGGGCCTGCGCACGCGCTCGGGCCTCGTGGTCGAGACCGGCAGCGCGCGCGAGGTGCACCACTTCGCCTGCCTCGCGGGCTTCGGCGCCGAGGCGATCCACCCCAACCTCGCCTTCGCCACGCTCCTCGACATCAAGGACGGACTGCCGCAGATGGTCGACGACAAGGAGCTGGTCAAGCGCTACATCAAGGCGATCGGCAAGGGGCTCCTCAAGGTGATGTCCAAGATGGGCATCTCCACCTACCAGTCCTACTGCGGCGCCCAGATCTTCGAGGCCGTGGGCCTCAACACGAAGTTCGTGGAGAAGTACTTCACGGGCACCCCGTCGGCCATCGAGGGCATCGGCCTCGCGCAGGTGGCCGAGGAGGCCGTGCGCCTGCACCGCCAGGCCTACTCCGACGCGCCGCTCTACCGCGACAGGCTCGACCCGGGCGGCGACTACGCCTACCGCATCCGCGGCGAGGCGCACGTGTGGACGCCGGACGCCATCGCGAAGCTCCAGCACTCGACGCGCTCGGGCAGCTTCGCGACGTACAAGGAGTACGCGAAGCTCATCAACGAGCAGAGCGAGCGCCTGATGACGCTGCGCGGCCTCTTCGAGATCAGGTGCGCGCCGACCCCGGTCCCCCTCGAGGAGGTGGAGAGCGCCAAGGAGATCGTGAAGCGCTTCGCCACCGGCGCCATGTCCCTGGGCTCCATCTCGCACGAGGCGCACTCGACGCTCGCCATCGCCATGAACCGCCTGGGCGGCAAGTCCAACACCGGCGAGGGCGGCGAGGACCCGATCCGCTACGTGCCGCTTCCCAACGGCGACTCCATGCGCTCGGCCATCAAGCAGGTGGCGGCGGGGCGCTTCGGCGTGACCACCGAGTACCTGGTGAACGCCGACGACCTGCAGATCAAGATGGCGCAGGGGGCGAAGCCCGGCGAGGGCGGCCAGCTCCCGGGGCACAAGGTCTCGCGGTACATCGCCAAGGTCCGCCACACGGTGCCGGGCGTGGGCCTCATCTCGCCGCCGCCGCACCACGACATCTACTCGATCGAGGACCTCGCGCAGCTCATCCACGACCTGAAGAACGTGAACCCGGCGGCGCGCGTGTCGGTGAAGCTCGTCTCCGAGATCGGCGTGGGCACCGTGGCGGCGGGGGTCGCGAAGGCCAAGGCCGACCACGTCACCATCTCCGGCTTCGACGGCGGCACGGGCGCCTCGCCCCTGTCGTCGATCAAGCACGCCGGCAGCCCCTGGGAGATCGGTCTCGCCGAGACGCAGCAGACGCTGGTGCTCAACAAGTTGCGCAGCCGCATCTGCGTGCAGACCGACGGCCAGATGAAGACCGGCCGCGACGTCGTGATCGGCGCGCTGCTGGGGGCCGACGAGTTCGGCTTCGCCACCGCGCCGCTCGTGGTGGAGGGCTGCATCATGATGCGTAAGTGCCACCTCAACACCTGCCCGGTGGGCGTGGCCACGCAGGACCCGGAGCTCATCAAGAAGTTCGCCGGCAAGCCCGAGCACGTCATCAACTACTTCTTCTTCGTCGCCGAGGAAGTGCGCGAGTGGATGGCGAAGATGGGCTTCCGCCGGTTCGAGGACATGGTCGGCCGCTCCGACATGCTCGACATGCGCCGCGGCGTGGAGCACTGGAAGGCGAAGGGGCTCGACTTCTCGAGGCTCTTCTACCGCCCGCCGGTCGACGAGACCGTGGCCATCCGCTGGACCGAGCGGCAGGACCACTGCCTGGACAAGGCCCTCGACCACCACCTCGTCGAGAAGGCGCGGCCGGCGCTCGACTCCAAGCGCCCGGTGCAGTTCGAGAGCGCCATCTTCAACCGCAACCGCACGGTGGGCGCGATGCTCTCCGGCGAGGTCGCGCGCCGCTACGGCCACGCGGGGCTTCCCGAGGACACCGTCCACGTGAAGTTCAAGGGCACGGCCGGCCAGACCTTCGGCGGCTGGCTGGCCCACGGCGTCACCTTCGAGCTGGAGGGCGACGCCAACGACTACGTCGGCAAGGGCCTTTGCGGCGGCCGCATCGTGGTCTACCCCTCCAAGGACTGCCCCATCGTCCCGGAGGAGAACATCATCGTCGGCAACACCGTGATGTACGGCGCCATCACCGGCGAGGCGTACTTCCGCGGCGTCGCGGGCGAGCGCTTCGCGGTGCGCAACTCCGGCGCCACCGCCGTCGTGGAGGGCGTGGGCGACCACGGCTGCGAGTACATGACGGGCGGCACGGTCGTGGTGCTGGGCAAGGCGGGGCGCAACTTCGCCGCGGGCATGTCCGGCGGCATCGCCTACGTGCTCGACGAGGAGGGCGACTTCTCGCAGCGCTGCAACCTCGCCATGGTGGAGCTCGAGCCCATCCCCGAGGAGGACCGCATCGCGGCCGACGCCGGGGCCAACGTCGAGCTGGAGACGCACGGCAAGGTCGCGATCGACCACGTGGCGGGCGACGACGGGGCCACGATCAAGGCCCTCGTCCAGCGCCACCTGCTCTTCACGGGCAGCGAGCGCGCGCGCCGCATTCTCGAGAACTGGGCCACCTACCTGCCGCGCTTCGTGAAGGTGATGCCGCTCGAGTACCGCCGCGCGCTCGCCGAGATGGCGCAGGAGCAGGCGCGCCGCGGCGGGACGGCCAAGGGCGCGGAAGTCCGCGCGAACGATTGACCCTCACCCCCGACCCCTCTCCCGGAGGGAGAGGGGAGCGATAGAGAGAACCATGGGAAAGATCACCGGCTTCATGGAAATCGCGCGCAAGGACCGGGGCTACGAGCCGGTCACCGAGCGCATCAAGGTGTACAGGGAGTTCGTGCGGGCCCTGCCCGACGCGGACATGGGCCAGCAGGGCGCGCGCTGCATGGACTGCGGCATCCCGTTCTGCCAGACGGGCTGCCCCGTCAACAACGTGATCCCGGACTGGAACGACCTCGTCTACCGCGGCCACTGGCGCCAGGCGCTCGACGTGCTGCACTCGACGAACAACTTCCCCGAGTTCACCGGGCGCGTGTGCCCGGCGCCGTGCGAGGCGGCGTGCACGCTCAACATCAACAACGACCCCGTCGCCATCAAGTCGATCGAGCAGGCCATCGTCGACAAGGGGTGGATCGAGGGCTGGATCCAGCCCGAGGCGCCCGCGCGCAAGACGGGCAAGATGGTCGCCGTGATCGGCAGCGGCCCGGCCGGCCTCGCCTGCTCGCAGCAGCTCGCGCGCGCGGGCCACGCCGTCACCCTCTTCGAGAAGAGCGACCGCATCGGCGGGCTGCTTCGCTACGGCATCCCCGACTTCAAGATGGAGAAGCACCACATCGACCGCCGCATGGCGCAGATGAAGGCCGAGGGCGTGACGTTCCGCACCGGCGTGCACGTGGGCGTGACGCTGAAGGCGAAGGAGATCCTCGCGGACTTCGACGCCGTCGTTCTCGCCGGGGGGTCCGAGAAGCCGCGCGACCTGCCCGTTCCCGGCCGCGAGCTCTCGGGCATCCACTACGCGATGGAGTTCCTGCCGCAGCAGAACAAGGTGGTGGCCGGCGACAAGGTGGCGGGGCAGATCCTCGCCACCGGCAGGCACGTCGTGGTGATCGGCGGGGGCGACACGGGCAGCGACTGCATCGGCACCTCGATCCGCCAGGGCGCCAAGTCCGTGATGAACTTCGAGCTGCTGCCCAAGCCCCCCGACCAGGAGGACAAGCCGCTCACCTGGCCCTACTGGCCGCTCAAGCTGCGCACCTCCAGCTCGCACGACGAGGGCGCCCAGCGCGACTTCGCCGTGGCCACCAAGCGCTTCGAGGGCGAGGGCGGCAAGGTGACGAGCCTCACGGCGTGCCGCGTCGAGTGGGTGAAGGACGAGAAGGGCGGCATGGCGATGAAGGAGGTCGCGGGCTCCGAGTTCACGATCCCCGCCGACCTGGTGCTCCTCGCCATGGGCTACGTGCACCCGGTGCACGAGGGCATCGTCGCGGACCTCGGCGTGGAGAAGGACGCGCGCGGCAACGTGAAGGCCACGACCGACGGCAAGGGCTGCTACGCGACGTCGGTCGCGAAGGTCTTCGCGGCCGGCGACATGCGCCGCGGCCAGTCGCTCGTGGTGTGGGCCATCCGCGAAGGGCGCCAATGCGCCCGCGAGGTGGACGCGTTCCTCATGGGGAGCTCGGACCTCCCCCGCTGAAACGGGGACGCCTGCCCCTTCCGCGCCCGATCGGGATCCGCTCCCCTGAAAGCCATCCTGCTCACCGCCGTAATCGCTTACGCGGTCATGGCGGCCTTCCTCTGGCTGTCGCAGGACAGCATGATCTTCCTCGCGCCGCCATCGCGGGGGCCCGCCGCGGCGCCGGCGGGATGGAAGCTCGAGAAGGTCTCCCTCGCCGCCGCCGACGGCACGCCGCTCGCGGGCGTGCTCGTGCTGCCGCCCGGCGAGGCGGGCGCGCGCGATCCCGCCGTGATCTACTTCGGCGGCAACGCCGAGGAGGTGACGGCCCGGGCTGCGGACGTGGAGCGCCACTACGGGCGCCGCGCCGTTCTGCTCGTGAACTACCGCGGCTACGGCGACAGCGGCGGCAAGCCCGGCGAAGCGGCGCTCGTGACCGATGCCGTCACCCTCCACGACTGGGCCGCCAGGCGGGCCGACCTCGACCCCGCGCGGTTCTGCGTCCACGGGCGAAGCCTCGGGTCGGGGGTGGCCGTGCAGCTCGCGCTCGCGCGGCCCGTGCGATGCGTCGTCCTCACCTCGCCCTACGACAGCCTCGCGGCCGTCGGCCGCTCCCACTACCCGTGGCTGCCCGTGGGGCTCCTGCTCAGGCACCGCTTCGACTCGCTGGCCGTCGCTGGCCGCATCTCCGCCCCGGCACTCGTGGCCTACGGCGGCGACGACACGATCATCGCGCCGGAGCATTCCGAGCGCCTCGCGGCCGCCTGGGGCGGGCCGGTGGAGCGGCTGCGCATCGACGGCCACGGCCACAACGACCTCGACTTCGACCCGCGGTACGCGGCGGCCATCGCGGCCTTCCTGGACCGCCACCTTTGACGGTTTCCGGGCGGCGGGCGCACCGGCCGTGAGAGAATCGCACCCCATGAAAAACGACAACTTCCTGCGCGCCCTGATGCGCCAGCCCACCGACTACACGCCGATCTGGATCATGCGGCAGGCGGGGCGCTACCTGCCGGAGTACAACGCGACGCGCAGGAAGGCCGGCAGCTTCCTCGCCCTCGCCAAGAGCCCCGAGCTCGCCTGCGAGGTGACGCTACAGCCGCTGGACCGCTTCGCGCTCGACGCCGCGATCCTCTTCTCGGACATCCTCACCATCCCCGACGCGATGGGCCTCGGCCTTTTCTTCGCCGAGGGCGAGGGCCCGAAGTTCGAGCACACCGTGCGGACCGAGAAGGACGTGAAGCGCCTGCCGCTCGCGAGCATGGACGAGCTCGCGTACGTGTTCGACGCCGTGGCGCTCATCCGCAAGTCGCTCGGCGGCCGCGTCCCGCTCATCGGCTTCTCCGGCAGCCCCTTCACGCTCGCCTGCTACATGATCGAGGGCGGCGGCAGCGACGACTTCCGCCAGGTGAAGTCGATGCTCTATTCGCGCCCGGACCTGCTGCACGCCATCCTCGAGAAGAACGCGCTAAGCGTGACGGCGTACCTCAACGCGCAGGTCGCCGCGGGCGCGCAGGCCGTGATGGTGTTCGACACCTGGGGCGGCGCCCTCTCCGACGCGGCCTACCGCGAGTTCTCGCTCGCCTACGCGAAGAAGGTGTTCGCGGGCGTCACGCGCACCGCCGAGGGCCGCACCGTGCCGCGCATCTTCTTCACCAAGGGGGGCGGGCTTTGGCTCGAGGCCATGGCCGACTGCGGGGCCGACGCGCTGGGGCTCGACTGGACCATCGACATCGGCGCCGCGAGGAAGCGCGTGGGCGAGCGCGTGGCGCTCCAGGGAAACATGGATCCCAACGCGCTCTTCGCGCCTCCGGAGGCCATCGAGCGCGAGGCGAAGCGCATCCTCGAGTCCTTCGGGCGCGGCCCGGGGCACGTCTTCAACCTCGGTCACGGGGTCTCGCAGTTCACCCCGCCGGATCACGTCGGCGCGCTCGTGGAGGCGGTCCATCGGCACTCCCTCGGGGCCTCCAAAGCGTGATCGCTGTCAAGCGGAGAATTTTCGTGAAAGTGATTGCCTATTCACATCCTGCGTGTTCTAGCGGGGCGCGGGGCGTCTTGCTGCATTGCGACAGGCAACCCTTTTAAATTTCATACAAAACAAATTGTTACGCGCGATTTCTTTCCGGGTGGATGAAGAATGACGCGCAAATCGCCCTCCTTCACGCCTCGCGTGCGCCGGCAATTCACAGAGTTATCCACAGGCCTCGCCCCCCTCTGAAAGGGGGAGCCGCGCCGCCATGAAACTCGCCCGCGTCGCCCTCGACGTCCCCCTCGAGCAGGCCTTCGATTTCCGGGTCACGGAGGGCATGGATCCGCCGCGGGGGGCCCTCGTCGTCGTGCCCTTCGGGCGCTCCTCCCGGGTGGGCGTGGTGGTGTCGCGGCCGACGCGGACGGACGTGGCCGAGGACCGGCTGCGCGAGCTTTCGGCGGTCGTCGCGGACGTTGCGCCGCTTTCCGAGCGCGACTTCGAGCTGCTCGAGTTCTGCTCCGCCTATTACCAGCGCCCGCTGGGCGAGGTGATCCAGGCCGCCCTCCCGCCGCGGCTGCGGCAGGCAAAGCGCCGGGCCATCAAGGCGCCCGCCGCCGCGCCGTCGGCGGCCGGCCCCTTCCCCTCCCCGGTCGAGGCCACGCCGGCCCAGGCGTCCGCGGTCGAGCGCATCCGCGAGGGCTTCGGGCGCTTCCACCCCGTGCTCGTCCGGGGCGTCACCGGCAGCGGGAAGACCGAGGTCTACCTGCGGCTCATCGCCGAGACGCTCGCGCGCGGGCGGCAGGCCCTCTACCTCGTGCCGGAGATCGGCCTCACGCCGCAGCTCGAGGCAAGGGTCCGCGACCGCTTCCCGGGCGTGGCCATCGTGGCGGCGCACAGCCACCTGGGCGAGGGCGAGCGGGCGGCGGCGTGGCTCGCGGCGCAATCGGGCCGGGCGCGCATCGTGCTCGGCACGCGCCTCGCCGCGCTCGCGCCCATGCCGGAGCTGGGCCTCATCGTCGTGGACGAGGAGCACGACCCTTCCTACAAGCAGCACGAGGGGCTTCGCTACTCGGCGCGCGACGTCGCCGTGCGCCGCGCGCAGATGGCGGCGATCCCCGTCGTCCTGGGCTCGGCCACGCCCTCCCTCGAATCGTGGGCCAACGCGAAGCAGGGCCGCTACGCCCTCGTCGAGCTGGGCGAGCGGGCGCTCGCGGGCGCCACGCTGCCCGCCGTGCGCACCGTGGACACGCGCGCCGACCGGCCGGGCGACGGCGTCACGGACGCGCTCCTTCGCGCGCTCAGGGCGAGGCTCGCCCGCGGCGAGCAAAGCCTCGTGTTCCTCAACCGGCGCGGCTTCTCGCCGGTGCTCTTCTGCCGCTCGTGCGCATGGCACTCGACCTGCTCGCGCTGCAGCGCGAACCTCGTGCTGCACCTGAAGGCCGGGGAGCTGCGCTGCCACCACTGCGGCCACCGCGAGCGCGTTCCGGCGCGCTGCCCGGGCTGCGGCAGCGCCGACCTCGCCCCGGTGGGGCAGGGCACGCAGCGAATCGAGGACGCCCTCGCGGCGGCGCTGCCCGGGGCACGGATCGCGCGCGTGGACCGCGATTCCACCGCGCGAAAGGGCGCCTTCGCGGAAGTGCTCGAACAGGTGCGCGACGAGAAGGTGGACATCCTCGTGGGCACGCAGATGCTCGCCAAGGGCCACGACTACCCGCGCCTCACGCTCGTGGGCGTGGTGGACAGCGACGGCGCGCTCTTCAGCGCCGACTTCCGCGCCTCGGAGCGGCTCCTCTCCCTGCTCACGCAGGTGGCCGGGCGCGCGGGCCGCGCGGGGTCGCCGGGCGAGGTGCTCATCCAGACCGACTTCCCGACGCACCCGCTGTACGCGGCCGTCGCGGCCCACGACTACGCGGCCTTCGCCGACGCGGCGCTAGAGGAAAGGCGGCTCGCGCGGTTCCCGCCCTACTCGCACATCGCGATCCTGCGGGCCGAGTCGAAGCGCGCGGGCGAGGCGGTGGCGTTCCTGCGGATGGCGGCGAAGCGCGCCCAGGCGATCGGCGGCAAGGTGGACATCTTCGACCCCGTGCCCGCGCCCCTCGAGCGCAAGGCGGGCTTCGACCGCGCGCAGCTCCTCGTGCGGGCGGCGTCGCGGGGGGCGCTGCAGCCCTTCCTCAGGCGCTGGAAGGCGGCCCTCGACGAGCATGGCGGGCGCCGCGTGCGCTGGGCGCTCGACGTCGACCCGCAGGAAGCGTGAGGGACAGGTTTTGGGGACGGTTCCGGAGAACCGTCCCCAAAACCTGTCCCTCTACTTGGGGAAAAGGAAGGAGGCGGGAGCGGTCACCATGCGGCGCACGATGGCGCCGTAGACGGCGCGGCGGCGGATGCCCTCGATGTTGCGCGCCTGGATCGCCACGTTCAGGGCCAGGGCGAAGCTCATGCCGACGTTGAGGGCGCCGATGAGGGCGAGCCCCGCCACGGCCAGCCAGAAGGGCGCGGTCGCGACGATCCCCCAGCCCAGGACCACGACCGTGGCCGCGAGCTGGCCGGAGGAGAGCGTCACGTGGCGCACCTCGAGGGGCAGCCCGTAGAAGGCGAACACCACCGGCAACGACCCGAGCAGGAATCCGAGCGAGACGTTGGCGGTGAGCCCCGCGATCTCCCGGTCGAGGAACCCGGCCACGCGCTGCATGGTCGACGGCCCGAACGCGTAGGCGAGCCGGCGGTGCGAGGCGACGGCCGGCCCGAGCCGCCGGTAGTGGAACCAGTTGTCCACCCAGCCGGCCAGCACGCTGGAGAACCACAGCAGCACGCCCGTGAAGGCCGCGTAGATCGCCGACGGCCCCAGGATCGAGAGCGAATCCACGTTCTTCGCGGCCTTCCCCGCGTCGACGGGGATCTCGTGCGCCGCGAGGAGCGCCATCCCCAGCAGGTAGGCCACCGGAAAGACGACGAAGACGTTGCCGAAGATGCTCGCCGACTGCGAGCGCACGAGGTTCGCCACCTCGTCCACGAACGCCTCCATCCTCGCCTCGTCCTCGAGGTTCCTCATGCGCGCCGCCAGCGCCGGCGCCGTCATGGCCGGCTGCTTCGTGGCGACCGTGAGGCCCGCGAACTGGATGAACACGAAGCTCGCGGCGTAGTTGACCGACGCGAGCAGGCCGTCGAAGAAGGGCGGCCAGTGCAACGAGGCGAACGCGAACTTCACGTAGGTCGTGACCGCCAGCACCGCGCCGCCGCCGCTCGCGCGCTTCACCATGTCCCGGTACTCGGCGCGGTCGCGGGTGATGTAATGCTCGCCGGTCTCGGCGCTTCGCTCCACCACCTTGCGGGCGGCCAGCTCGAAATTCTGGCGCAGCAGCGCGAGGGCGCTGCGATGGTCGTGGACGTCGCGGACGAGGCTCGCGATGAAGTGCGGCAGCACCTGCGGCAGGTGCTCCGGGGCGGCGAGGAGCTCCGTGAGCTCCCCCGCGCGCTGCAGCTGCGCGCGGATGCGCTCGAGCTGGTAGACGACCGCGATGCTCACGCCCTGGTCGTCGAGGTGCGCGTAGGCCTGGTCCACCTCGATGAGCGACTGGCCGATAAGGGCGCCGAGCGCGTCCGCCTTCCGGGTGCGCAGGCCGGCGTCCCCCGAGCCGCACGCCTCGACGAACTCCGTGGCCGCGACGGGAAGGCGCCACGCGGCGAGTGGCTGCTCCTCGTCGCGCTGCATCCGCCGGCGCACCACCGAGGGCATCGTGGCCGCGCAGACCTGGATCGCGAGGCTCGCGATGGCGCGGGCCGAAGCCTTCGCGAGCGCCGCGCGGAACCCGGCCGCGCCCTCGCCATGGTCCAGGAGCGCCAGGATGCCGGACCAGTTCTCGGCGGTCACGCCCGCGACGCGCTCGGCGTCTTCCCGCCCGGGGAATACCTGGACGAAGAGGCTCGCGAGGTCCGAGGCGGGCGGCTCGGGAAGGATCCGCGCCAGCACCCGGCTGGTGAACTCGCCGATGAAGCCCGCCTCGCGCGGCATTCCCGTCTCGATGAGCAGGTCGAAGGCGTCGCGGTGGCCCAGCGCCGCGCGAAGGGTCGCCGCGAACGCGGCCTTCCTCTCCGGCTGCCGCTCGAGCACGCCGAGCAGGTGCCTCAGCCGCAGGGTCTGCGGCGAGACGGTCCTCGCCTCGGGATTGTCGCCGAGGCCGGCGCGAAGCCAGGCCGACACGTCGCGAAGCCACGACAGCCTGTCCTCGGCGCCGGCGGACGGGTCCGCGCTGGCGAGGATCGAATCCAGGCCGACGTGGGGGTCTGCGGACTCCCGCCAGCGGGAGATCCATCGAAGGAGCGGGAAGGCCACGGGGAGGGGCGGGTCGAGGAAGAGGTGCGCCCGTATAATAGTGGGTTTTCGCGAACGGACCCGCCCCGTGAACGCAGCCGATCCCAAAGCCCGCCTCGCCGACCTGGTGCTCCAGGCCGTGCGCACGGCGTTTCCCGACGCCGGCGAGCTCACGGTGGACCTGGAGCGCCCCAAGAACGCGGACCACGGCGACTTCGCGACCAACGTCGCGCTGCAGCTCGCCAAGCGCGTCGGGATGAAGCCCCGCGACGCCGCCCAGGCGATCGTGGCCGCGCTGGGAGGCGCCCCCGAGATCGCCAAGACCGAGATCGCCGGGCCGGGGTTCATCAACTTCACGCTCTCGCGGGCCTCGCGCTTCGGCGTGGTGGAGGCGATCCGCGCCGCCGGCGCCGGCTACGGCCGCGGCCGCACGGGCGAGGGCCGCACGATCATGGTCGAGTTCGTCTCCGCCAACCCGACGGGGCCCCTGCACGTGGGCCACGGCCGCCAGGCGGCGCTGGGCGACGCCATCTCCTCCATCCTCGAGTGGCAGCGCTGGAAGGTGCTGCGCGAGTTCTACTACAACGACGCCGGCAACCAGATCGCCAACCTCGCCTTCTCGGTGCAGTTCCGCATCCGCGAGGCGAACGGCCTCGTCGCGAGCGGCGACATGCACGACGACTGGTACCGCGGCGACTACATCAAGGACATCGCGCGCGACTACGTGGCCGAGTACCCGAAGGACGGGCGCGGCGACGACCTCGAGGCCATCCGCCGCTTCGCGGTGGCGTACCTTCGCGGCGAGCAGGACGCGGACCTGCGCGCCTTCGGCGTGAAGTTCGATTCCTACTACCTCGAGAGCTCGCTCTACACCGACGGCAAGGTCGAGGAGACGGTGCGGATGCTCGTCGCCGCCGGCAAGACGTACGAGGCGGAAGGCGCCCTGTGGCTCAGGACCACCGACTTCGGCGACGACAAGGACCGCGTGATGAGGAAGTCCGACGGCACCTACACGTACTTCGTGCCGGACGTCGCCTACCACCTCACCAAGTTCCGGCGCGGCTACGCCTCGGCGGTGAACGTGCAGGGCGCGGACCACCATTCGACCGTCACGCGCGTGCGCGCGGGCCTGCAGGCGCTCGCCGCGGGAATCCCCGAGGGCTACCCCGACTACGTCCTGCACCAGATGGTCACGGTGATGAGGGGCGGCGAGGAGGTGAAGATCTCCAAGCGCGCCGGCTCCTACGTGACGGTGCGCGACCTCGTGGAGGAGGCGGGCCGCGACGCCGTGCGCTGGTTCTTCATCATGCGCAAGGTCGACTCCCACCTCGTCTTCGACATCGACCTCGCCAAGAGCCAGAGCGACGAGAACCCGGTCTACTACGTGCAATACGCGCACGCACGCATCTGCTCCGTGCTCCGCGAGTGGGGCGGGGACGAGTCCGCGCTCGCCCGTGCGGACCTCTCCGCCCTCGGCACGCCGCACGAGGTGGCGCTCGCCCAGTCGCTCGCGCAGTTCCCCGAGGTGCTCGAGCGGGCGGCCCGCGAGTTCTCGCCGCACCTCGTGAGCTTCTACCTGCACGACGATTTGGCGGCCTGCTTGCATACCTACTACAATGCCGAGCGATTCCTCGTCGAGGATGAGAAGGTGAAGCTCGCCCGGCTCTGCCTTGTCGCCGCGACGCGACAGGTTCTCGCCAACGGCCTCGCCGTCCTGGGCGTGAGCGCGCCGGAGAGGATGTAGATGCCCAAGGATTTCAAGAACAGCCCGGCGCCCCGCGACAACGGCCGCGTCGGCCATCCGCTGCTGCTCGGCATGATCATCGGGCTGCTGCTCGGCATCGTCATCGCGCTGGCCGTGGCGCTGTGGCTCAACCGCCTGTCGAACCCTTTCGTGGACAAGGCGAAGCCCGTCGAGCCGCTCGCCAAGATCGGGCCGACCCAGCCCCCGAAGCCCGAGGAGAAGGGCGCGCCCGCCCCCGCGAAGCCCGCCGCGGACAAGCCCGCCGAGAAGAAGCCCACGGACCGGCCGCGCTTCGAGTTCTACACGATGCTCCCCGGCGAGAAGGAAGTGACGGAGAAGGAGGCGAAGGCCGCCGCCGCCAAGCCGAAGGAAGCCGCCAAGGGCGGCCCCGGCTCCTCGCCCTCGCAGCCCAAGCCCCACACCGGCGAGACGTACTGGCTGCAGGCCGGCGCGTTCGCGGAGGAGAAGGACGCCGACAACCTCAAGGCGAAGATCGCCCTCACGGGGCTGGAGGCCGGGGTGAAGGGCGCCGACATCCCGGGCAAGGGCACCCTCTACCGCGTCCGGCTCGGGCCCTACCAGAGCCTGGAGGACGCGAACCGAATCAAGACCGCGCTGTCCCAGAACGGAGTCGGGGCGACCATCATCCGCACCGACGAAGCCAAGAACCCCTGACGGAGCACCCCATGTCCCTACGCCGCATCCTCACCCTCGCCGCCGCCGCCCTGGGCCTCGTGGCCGGGGCCGCCCACGCCCAGCTGCGTGCCGGCCAGGAGTACACGCTGATGAATCCGCCGCAGTCCACCGAGGGTGGCGGCAAGGTCGAGGTGATCGAGTTCTTCTCGTACGCCTGCGGCCACTGCTACAAGCTCGATCCGTTCCTGGCGAGCTGGGCGAAGAAGCTGCCGGCCGACGTGAGCTTCAAGCGCGTGCCCGGCGTGGGCAGCCAGGCCTGGACGCAGCTCGGGCTCCTCTTCTACTCGCTCGAGGCCATGGGCAAGCTCGACGCGCTGCACGAGAAGGCGTTCGACGCGATGCACAAGGAGGGCGCCAACCTCGCCAACCAGAAGATCCGCGAGCTCTGGCTCTCCAAGAACGGCATCGACCCGGCGCAGTACGCCGCCGTCGAGAAGTCCTTCAGCGTGCAGTCGAAGCTCTCGCGCGCCAACCAGCTCATGGGCTCGTACAAGGTCGACGGCGTGCCGATGCTCGTGGTGAACGGCAAGTACATCACCTCCACGAGCCACGTGGGCACCCCCGAGAAGGTCGTCCCCGTCCTCGAGCAGCTCGTCGCCATGGCCCGCAAGGACATGGGCGGCGGCGCGCCCGCCGCGGCTCCCGCCGCCGCCAAGAAGTAGCGCTCCCGTCTCGTGTCGTCGGGCACCGCCCGGTGCCCGGCGCCGTGCCTGGCCCCATGAAGGTCTTCCTCACCGGCGCGAGCAGCGGCATCGGGGAGGCCCTGGCGCGAGAGTACGCGGCGCGCGGCGCCACGCTGGGGCTGGTGGCCCGGCGGGCGGATCTCCTGGAATCCCTTCGCGGCTCGCTTCCCTCCGGAGCGGATATCTACGCCGCGGACGTGCGCGACCTGGGCGCCCTCAAGGCATCGGCGGCCGATTTCATGGCGAAGCATGGCGTGCCGGATCTCGTGATCGCCAACGCCGGCGTGTCGCACGGGACACTCACCGAATACGCGAACGACATCGACGTCTTCCGCCAGATCCTCGACGTCAACGTCGTGGGGATGGTGAACACCTTCCACCCGTTCGTGGCCGCGATGCGCGATGCCCGGCGCGGGACTCTCGCGGGCGTGGCGAGTGTCGCAGGCTACCGCGGCCTCCCCGGCGCGAGCGCCTACAGCGCCTCCAAGGCCGCCGCCATCAGGTACCTCGAGAGCCTTCGCGTGGAGTTGCGCGGCACGGGCGTGCGCGTGGCCACGATCTGCCCCGGCTACATCGCCACGCCGATGACGGCGAAGAATCCCTATCCGATGCCGTTCATCATCACGGCCGACGATTTCGCGCAGCGTTTCGCGCGCGCCCTCGACTCGGGCAGGACCTACGCGGTGATTCCCTGGCCCATGGCGATCATCGCGAAGCTTCTCGCCGCCTTGCCCGACTTCCTTTTCGACGCCGCCTTCTCCCGCTCCGGCCGCAAGCCCCGCAAGAGCTAGTTGACCCGGTCAACAGACCGGGTCAACTGCATGTTCAGCGGCGGACGAGCTCGACGCGGCGGTTCTTCGCGCGGCCGTCCTCGGTGCCGTTGTCGGCCACGGGCTTGTCCTGGCCGAAGCCTGCGGCGGTGAGACGGGCGGGAGCGACTCCCTGCGCGGTGATGGCGGCCGCGACGGACTGCGCGCGCTGCTGCGAGAGGGCCCTGTTCGAGGCGGCGCTGCCCACGTTGTCCGTGTGGCCCTCGACGGAGACCTTCAGCTCCGGGTGCGCCTTCATCATCTCAATGACCTGCTTCACGGTTGCCTGCGACTCCGGCCTGATCGTGGCCTTGCCGGTGTCGAAGAGGATGTAGAGCGCGATGCGGCCCTGCTTCGCCAGCGCGTCGTAGATGTCGCCCGCGGTGATCTCCTGCACCATGCCGCCCTTCTCGACGATCGTGAGCAGGTAGCTTTCGGACTCGTCGCCGCCCGCCTCGATGGACACCCAGGTCTCCCTGCCGCCCTTCTCCATGCGGATGGTCACGATGCGGTTGCCGGGATCTTTCGTGTCGAAGAGGACCTTGCCGCCGGCCGGCGCCGAGGCGTTGATGAAGTTCCGCGCGATCTGCAGCGACGAGGGCGGCTTCGCGCCTTGCCTGATGCGGTAGCCGATCTGGGTCTTCCGCCCCTCGACCGCGACGTGCTCGATGTCGCCGTCCGGCTTCGCGACCGGGAAGGCGTGGTCGCCGAAATCGCTCGCCGTGTACTCCTCGATGTAGAAGCCCCCCATCCGGTTGAACAGCGGATGGTCGCGGCTGCCGGCCACGTCGTTCTGGCCCATCGCCTCCGTGGCCGCCAGGAGCAGGAGCGCGGCCAGCGCCACGCGCTCGATCGCATGCAGAGTGGAGATCCGGATCATGGCTTCCTCCCGGATTCGAACTGGAACTGGGCGAAAATCGCGGCCCAGCCAATCCAGTCAATCACCGGGCGCCGGAGGCGTCAACGAATTCCCAACCCGCGGTTGACCTGCGGCAAACGGGGTCGGGAATCGGGAGCCGTTCCGGAGAACCGCCCCCCGAAGCCGTTCCTCAGTTGGCGAGCAGCTGGCCGAACGCCTGGTCGAGCTTCGCGTTCGCCTCCCTGAGGCGCTGGCGGGTCTTCTGCATCCACGCCTTGTCGGCCCTGAGCGAGGACTGGGCCTCGCCCAGCATCCGCTCCACCTCGGCCGGTTGCGGCCCGCCGATGCCGACGCGGCTCTTCACCATGTACTCCGCCGACAGCACCTTGCGGAACTCGGCCTCCTTGAGGGGCAGATTCGTGTCCGCGAGCTTGTACTTCCGCAGCGCCTCCGCGTAGAGCTCCTCCGCCTTCGAATAGGGGAAGTCGCGCGGCCTGAGGCCGTTCGCGCGCGCGAAGGTCACGATCGACGAGGCGAAGCTGTGGCCGACGCGGAAGGGGACCTGGTGCTCCTGCTGCAGCGCCTCGGCGAGCTCCATGGACGCCGTCCAGTCGTCCTCGAGCTCCTCCAGCGAACGCTTCGGGTTCACCGTGAGTGCGTCGAGCACCGCATTCATCGCCGTGACCATGCGCACGGCCTGCGGGAAGAGCCCCAACTCCGCCGCCGGCTCCTTGTAGTCGGTCATGCCAGTGGTGACGTTGTGCCCGCGGAACGTCACCGTCTGCGCGAGGCCGACGACGTTCGAGGCCGATTCGCGCGCGCGCATGATGAGGCCGGGGTTGCGCTTCTGCGGCATCGCGCTGCTCGTGTAGGTGGCACCCTCCTCCAGCAGCAACCAGGGCCGGGTCTGGTGATACTGGGTGTGGATGTCCTGGAGGATGGCGCCGAACCGGACGGCGGTCGACGAGGCGATGCCGGCGGCCTCGAGCGCCACGTCCGAGGGGCTCACCTGGCTCGCATCCATCGAGTTCTCGATGATGCCGTCGAAGCCCAGCAGCTCCGCCATCCGCATGCGGTTCAGCGGCCAGCTCGAGTTGGCGAGGACCGCGGTCCCCATGGCGCTGCGGTTCATGCGCTTGTAGAGGTCGTGGATGCGCTGCGCGTCGCGCTCGAAGGAGGCGTTGTAGGCGAGCAGGTAGTGGGCGTAGGTCACGGGCTGCGCCTGCACGCCGTTGGTGTACGCCGGCACGATGGTGTTCACGTTCTTGCCCGCCGCCACGATCACGCGCTCGCGAAGCGAGTTGAGCGCGTCGGAGAAGTCGAGCACCTGGTTGCGCAGGCGCGCCATCCGGAAGGTGGCGTACATGTCCTGGCGGCTGCGCCCGGCGTGGATGAGGGAGCCGTCGGGGCCGACCTCGTCCGTGATGATCTTCTCGATCTGCAGCACGTCCGACGGGCGCTTGCCGCCGGGCTTGCCGGCCTGGTCGACGGCGTGCGCCACGCCCTTCGCGATCGTGCGCCCCATGTCGCGCGGGAGGATCTTCTCCTCCACCAGCATCACGAGGGACGCCCTGTTGATCTTGTTGAGCCAGTAGAACTGATCCTCCGCCTGGTCCAGCTTGCTCGTCGTGCTGAGCGTGGCCGCCGGCACGGGGACGAATGCGCCGATTTTCGCGGCCTGGGCCGCGCATTCCTCCGTGGTGCGGCACGCGAGCTGGCCGGTGTCGGCGGCCGGGGACAGGGCGGGCGCGAACGCAAGCGCGACCGCCAACGCGATGATGTTCACCTTCATGGAAATCCTTTCCTCATGTCGCATGGGCCTCGGGGCCGCCGTCCGGCAACCCCGTCCTAGAGCTGTTGTTCCGTTTCCCCCTGGGTGGGCCGCCAGACGAGCAGGCGCTTCTCGGCGGCGGACACCGCGAAGTCGAGCACGAGCGCGAACACGGTAAGCACGAGGATGCCCGCGAAGACCGTGTTGATGTCGAACGAGCCCTCCGCCATGTGGATGAGGTAGCCCACGCCCTTGGCGCTGCCGAGGTACTCGCCCACCACCGCGCCCACGAAGGCCATGCCCACGGACGTGTGCAGGCTCGAGAAGACCCACGACGTCGCCGAGGGCAGGTAGACGAAGCGAAGGAGCTGCCTGCGCGAGGCCCCCAGCATCGTCGCGTTGTTGAGCACGACGGGGCTCACCTCCTTCACGCCCTGGTAGACGTTGAAGAAGACGATGAAGAAGACGAGCGTCACGCCGAGCGCCACCTTGGACCAGATGCCCAGCCCGAACCACACCATGAAGATGGGCGCGAGCACCACGCGCGGCATCGCGTTCATCGCCTTGATGTAGGGGTCCATGAGGGCCGAGGCGAAGGGCGAGAGCCCCAGCCAGAGGCCGATGACGAGGCCCAGGACCGAGCCGATCACGAAGGCGAGCGCGGTCTCCTGCAGCGTCACCCACAGGTGGGGATAGATCTCGCCGCTCGCGAACCACGCGATGACGACCTTGAAGATCTTCACCGGCTCGCCGAAGAAGAAGGCGGCGCGGTTGGGGTTTTCCCAGACGAAGGGCGGGATGAGGTCCGGGTGCGTGGCTACGTGCCAGAACGCGAAGATCGCCACCAGGAGCACCACCTGCCAGAACCAGAGGCTTTTCCTCATGCCGTGGTCCTGTTGCGCGTCTGGGCGTAACCCTTGAGCACCTCGCCCTTCATCGCGTGCCAGATGCGGTCGTGCAGCTCGATGAAGCGCGGGGTGAGGCGTATCTCGGAGACGTCGCGGGGCCGCGGCAGGTCGATCACGTACTCGCCGATGGGCCGCGTCGCGGGGCCGGCGGAGAGCACCACGACGCGGTCGGAGAGGCTGATGGCCTCCTCCAGGTCGTGGGTGATGAAGATGACGCTCTTGCGGTCGGCGCTCCACAGCTCCAGCAGCTCGTTCTCCATCAATTGCCGCGTCTGCACGTCGAGCGCGGAGAAGGGCTCGTCCATGAGCAGGATGTGCGGGTCGAGGATGAGCATCTGCGCGAGCGACACGCGCTTCCTCATGCCGCCCGAGAGCTGGTGCGGGTAGCGGTCGCCGAAGCCCGCGAGCCCCACGCGCTCGAGCCACGCCTCGCCCTTCGCGCGCGCGGCCTGCGGGTCGTCGCCGCGAAACTGCAGCCCCGCGGTCACGTTGTCCAGGGCGTTCCTCCACGGCATCAGCGCCTCGGACTGGAACATGTAGCCCGCATGTCGGTTGACGCCCGCGAGCGGCTCGCCGTGGATCTTCACCGACCCGGAGGAGGGCCTGAGGAGCCCCGCCGCCACGTTGAGCAGCGTCGACTTGCCGCAGCCGGTGGGCCCCACGACGGAGACGAACTCGCCGTCGGCGATCGAGAGGTCCACTTCCCTGACGGCCGTGTAGCTGCCCTCCCCGCTGCGGGAGGCGAAGGTGCAGGTGACCCTCTCGAGCGAAACGCTGGCTGTCATCGCTTCGGCCGTCCGCCGCGCTTCACTTGTACTTCGCGGCGGCCTTCCGGGCGAACGTATTGTCGAAGGTCTGGTCGAGCTTGATCGAGTCGCCCGCGGCGATCACCGACGGCTCGAACTGCTTCAGCACCTTGTAGACGTTCTGCGCGGCCTTCATCGACATCTGGCCGTCCTCGGAGTAGCCGATCATGTTCTTGAGCAGGCCCTGCTTGTAGAGCGTCGGGTTGCCCGCCTTGTAGGCGTCCGGCATGAGGTCGACGATCTCCTGCGGCGTGGCCTTCGCGATCCAGCGGTTGGCCCGCACCATCGCGTTCACCACGGCCTGCACCGTGTTGGGGTTCTTCCTGATGAACTCCTCGGTGATGTAGATCACGCTCGCGTGGTAGTCGCCGCCGTAGATCTCGTTCATGCCCTTCTCGGTGCGGCTGTCGGCCACGGCCACGAACTTGCCGGTGGCCTCGAGCTGGGTGATCACGGGGTCGAGGTTCGACATCGCGTCGATCTCGCCCTTCTCCATCGCGGCGACCGCGCCGGAGCCCGCGCCCACGCCGACCACGGAGATGTCCGTGGGCTTGAGGCCGCCCTTCGCGAGGATGTTGTTCACGAACATGTTGGTCGAGGAGCCGGGTGCGGTGACGCCCACCTTGAGGCCCTTCAGGTCCGCCGGGCCCTTGTACTTCGCGGCCTTGTCCTTGGGCAGCAACAGGACGATGGAGCTGTACTTGGCCTGCAGCACCACGGCCTTGATGGGCTGCTTCTTGGCCGCCATGTTGATGGTGTGCTCGTAGGCGCCCGAGACCATGTCGGCGGAGCCGCCCACCAGCGCCTGCAGCGCCTTGGCGCCGCCGGCGAAGTCGGGGATCTCGACCTCGAGGCCCTCGTCCTTGAAGTAGCCCTTGCGCTCGGCCACCGACAGCGGCAGGTAGTAGAAGAGGTTCTTCCCGCCCACCGCGATCGTGATCTTCTTCTTCTCGGGCGCCTGCGCCCCGGCGGTCGTGGCGACCATCGTCCCCAAGGCCAGCGCCGCGAGCATCCTCAGCAACTGCTTCATCGATTCTCTCCTCGTAGAAATGTAATCGGATTACTAGAATCGCCAGCCGGCCTTCGCCGACAGCGTCGTGTTGCCGCCCATCTTCTCCGCCTCGAATGCCAGGTTCACGATGGCGAGGTTGACGTTCAGGCCGCCGAAGTAGCGGCTCTTGTTGAACGACTCGTCGGAAAGCCCGGCGATGCCGGCGTCGGCGCTGGTGCGAACCACGCCCGCGCCCAGGTAGGGCGTGGCGACCGTGAGCTTCTTCGAGACCATGACGTCGCCCGCGTAGGTGGCCACCTTGAGGCTGCCCAGGTCGGAGGTCCACGTGCCCGAGATCCGCAGCGCCACGGCCGGCGTGGCGATGCCGTCGTCGAGGAGGGCGTAGCGCGCGTCCAGGCCGTAGACCCTGGCGTTCACGTTCGAGGCACCGCCCACGAAAGCGCCGATGTCGATGCCCCAGGGCAGCCCCTTGTAGAGGTGGAGCTTCGGCACCGCGATGTAGTCGGGCGCGGCATTGCCCGCGAGGCGGAAGACGTCCGCGTTCTGGATGTCGGTCGCCGAGACCTCCAGCCCCACGTCGAAGCCCGTGATGCCGAGCGCCGTCGCCGGCGTGACGCCCTTGTACGAAAGGGCGGCGCCGAGGTCCTCGGAGAGCTTCCGGAACTGGTCCTGGTCCAGGGCGCCGAGCGACGGGAAATCCCCGGCCGCCGCGGGGAACGCGCAGGCGAGGAGGGTGGCGGCGAGCGTCGATCTCATCGGTCAGCCCTGGAGGAAGTCGGGAAGGGGGTGCAGATCGAGGCTCTTGCCCGCCTTGGCCACCTGGCCGGGCGTCTCGTGGCCCACGATGGCCGGAATGCGGCGCGCGCACTCGAGGAGGCGGTCCAGGTCCACGCCGGTGTCGTAGCCCATGTCCTGCAGCATGTTGACCATGTCCTCGGTGCAGATGTTGCCCGTGGCGCCGGGCGCGAACGGGCAGCCGCCGAGCCCCGAGATGGAGCCGTCGAAGGAGCGCACGCCCGCCTCGATGCCGGCGACCACGTTGGCGAGCCCCATGCCGCGCGTGTTGTGGAAATGCAGCGTGTAGAAGGCCTGGTCCTTCGTGGGGAAGCGGTCCAGCACCCGCGCCGTGAGCTCCTCCACCTGGCGCGGGTTCGCCATGCCGGTGGTGTCCGCGAGCGAGATGCCGTCCGCGCCCGCGCGCAGGAACGCCTCCACGAAGCCGAGCACCGCGTCCTCGCTCACCCGGCCCTCGAAAGGGCAGCCGAAGGTGGTGGAGAGGCTCATCGTGATCCTGATGCCCGCCTCGTGCGCCACGCGGACCATGGTGGGAAGCTCCGCGAGCGACTGCGCGTGCGTGCGGTTGATGTTGGCGCGGTTGTGCGTCTCCGAGGCCGACATCACGCCGTTCACCTCGTCGGGCTTCCTGGCGGTGGCCGCCGCGTTCTGCACGCCGCGGATGTTGGGCACGAGCGCCACGTAGGCCACGCCCGGCACGCGCTCGATGCCCGCGAGCACCTCGTCGGCGTCCGACAGCGCCGGAACGGCCTTGGGGCTCACGAAGGAGGTGACCTCGATCTTCGCGAGCCCCGTTCGCGAGAGCTGGTCGATGAGGCCGATCTTCGTGGCCGTCGGCACGAAGGTCTTCTCCATCTGGAAGCCGTCCCGCACGGCCACGTCGTTGATGTAGAGGCGCATGGGGGGCAATTCTACCTCCCGCCCCCCGGGGCCGGTCGCGAGGGCGGTTCGCCCAACCGGATACCCCCGTTCGAGGTATTGCCCATCGCGATGGGAACCCGAACAATGCGCCGGTTGCCGACCCCTAAAACGAGAAGGAGGAGCCCATGAAGATCCTGACCGCCCTGACCGTAGCCCTTGCCCTCGCCGCCGCCTTTCCGGTGGCGGCCGCGGAACCCGCCAAGCCTGCCGCGGCGACGGCCGCGCCCCAGAAAACCCGGGTGGTGATCCAGGTGAGCGACCCCGACCCGAAGCTGTGGGCGCAGGCGATCAACTACACCGAAAACCTCCGCGAGCTCGTGGGCAAGGACAACCTCGAGACGGAAATCGTGGCGCTGGGCCAGGGCATCGGCCTGCTCAAGCTCGACTCGCCCCACGCGACGCGCGTGGCCGAGGCACTGAAGGCGGGGGTGAAGATCACCGCCTGCGGCAGCACCATGAAGCGCCAGAAGCTCACCCGGGACGACATGCTTCCCGACATCGGCTACGCGCCGGGCGGGATCCTGCGCATCATCGAGCGGCAGAAGGAAGGCTGGACCTACATCAAGGGCTGAAGGCGCGCCCCTCGCCCGCCGGCCCGCGCCGGCGGTGGCAATAACCCCGGGAATCGGGGAAGCTAGCCCCCATGGGCACACTCGACAAGGATGCGGCGCTCGTCGGCGATATCCGGCTCCTGGGCCGGATCCTCGGCGACACCCTGCGCCAGCACGAGGGCGACGAGACCTACGAGGTCATCGAGACGATCCGAAAGCTCGCCGTGGCGAGCCGCCGGCTCGAGGACGTGACCTCGCGGCGCTCCCTCACCGAGACGCTGGACGCCCTCACCGACGACCAGGCCGTGGCGGTGGTGCGCGCGTTCAGCTACTTCTCGCTGCTCGCCAACATCGCCGAGGACCGGCACCACCTCCGGCGCCAGCGCGAGAACCGGCGGCACGGCTCCCGGCCGCTAGCCTCCACCCTGCGGGGGCTCTTCGCCGACGCCCTCGAGCGCGGCTCCACGAAGGCCGAGGCCGCGGCCACCCTCGCCAGGGTGCGCGTCACGCCCGTCCTCACGGCCCACCCCACCGAGGTCCAGAGGAAGAGCACGCTGGACGTCCAGCTCGCCATCGCCGACTGGCTCGCGCGGCTCGACGATCCCGGCCTCCTCGACGAGGAGCGTGCCGCCTTCGAGGCGGAGCTGCGCCGGCTCGTGGCGACCCTCTGGAAGACGCGGATGCTGCGCGCGGTGAAGCTGGGGGTGAAGGACGAGATCGAGAACGCGCTCGCCTACTTCGACTACACCTTCATCGACGCGGTGCCGCGCCTGCACGGCGAGATCGAGGACTCGGTGTCGCAGCTGCCGGGCGAGGCCGCCGCGGACCCGCTTCCCACCGTGCTCGTCCTCGGCAGCTGGGTCGGGGGCGACCGCGACGGCAATCCCTTCGTGACGGCGGAGATGCTCGAGTACGCCTTCCGCCGGCAGGCCGAGATCGCCTTCGACCACTACTTCGCGCAGGTGCACGCGCTCGGCGCGGAGCTTCCCATCTCCGGCCTGTGGGCCCGTCTCACGCCCGGCATGCAGGCGCTCGCGGACGCCTCCCCCGACAAGTCGCCCTTCCGCCAGGACGAGCCCTACCGGCGCGCGCTCACGGGCGTGTTCGCGCGGCTCGCCGCGACCGCCGCCGCCCTCGGGCTCAGGCGCGAGCACCGCGCGGCCGTCGGCCGGGGCGAGCCCTACGCCGACGCGGCGGCCTTCGCCGCGGACCTGGACTTGATCGACGAAAGCCTGCGCGCCGACCGCTCCGCGCTCCTCGCCGACGGGCGGCTGCGCCGCCTTCGGCGCGCCGTTCGCACCTTCGGCTTCCACCTCGCCACCGTCGACCTGCGCCAGAACGCGGACGTGCACGAGCAGGTGATCGCGGAGCTCTTCCGCGAGGCGCGGGTGGCGCCGGACTACCTCGCGATGGACGAGGCGGGGCGGCAGGCGCTGCTTCGCGCGGAGCTCGCCACCCGCCGGCCGCTTCGTTCCCCGTTCGCCGGCTACTCGGACCTGGCCCGGGGCGAGCTCGCCATCGTCGAGCAGGCCGCGCGCGTGCACGCATCGCTCGGCGCCGAGGCCATCCGCCAGTACGTGATCTCCAAGACCGAGAGCGTGTCCGACCTCCTCGAGGTGGCGGTGATGCTGAAGGAGGCGGGGCTCGTCGTGCCGGGCGAGGCGCCCGTGTCGAGGCTGCAGATCGTGCCCCTCTTCGAGACGATCGGCGACCTGCGCCGCGCCCCCGAAACCATGCGCGCGTGGTTCGCGTTGCCGGAGGCGAAGTCGATGGTCGCCTCCCTGGGCGGTGTGCAGGAGGTGATGCTGGGCTATTCCGACAGCAACAAGGACGGCGGGTACGTCACCTCCAACTGGGAGCTCTACAAGGCGGAGACGGAGCTGGTGGCCGTGTTCCGCGGGGCGGGCGTGCGGCTTCGCTTCTTCCACGGCCGCGGCGGCACGGTGGGGCGCGGCGGCGGGCCCTCCTACGACGCCATCCTCGCGCAGCCGCCCGGCAGCGTGCAGGGGGAGCTGCGGCTCACGGAGCAGGGCGAGGTCATCGCGAGCAAGTACGCCAACCGCGACATCGGGCGGCGCAACCTCGAGGCGCTGGTGGCGGCCACGGTGCGTGCGACCCTGGACGAGGCGCCGCACGAAGAGCACGCGGAGTACCACGCCGCGATGGAGGAGATCTCGGCGGCCGCTTTCGCGTCGTACCGCGGCCTCGTCTACGAGACGCCGGGATTCGTCGACTACTTCCGCGCCTCCACGCCCATCCGCGAGATCGCCGAGCTCAACATCGGCTCGCGGCCGTCGTCGCGCAAGCCCTCGCAGCGCATCGAGGACCTGCGCGCGATCCCGTGGGTGTTCTCCTGGGCGCAGTGCCGGGTGATGCTGCCGGGGTGGTACGGCCTGGGCAGCGCGATCGAGGACTTCATCGCGAGGCGCGGCGAGAAGGGGCGGGACCTGCTCGCGGAGATGTGGGCCGGGTGGCCGTTCTTCCGCGCGATGCTCTCGAACCTGGAGATGCTGCTCGCGAAGGCGGACCTGTCCGTGGCCGCGCGCTACAAGGAGCTGGTGCCGGACGCGAAGCTCGCCGACGAGATCTTCGCGCGCATCCGCCGCGAGCTGGACCTCACCGTGAAGGCCTTCTTCACCATCACCACGAGCGAAGGCTTCCTCGCCACCAACCCCGCGCTGGCGCGCTCCATCCGCAACCGCTTTCCCTACCTCGACCCGCTGAACCACCTGCAGGTCGAGCTCCTCAAGCGCTACCGCGCCGGCGACTCCGCGCCGCGCGTCCACCGCGGCATCCACCTCACCATCAACGGCCTCGCCGCCGGCCTCCGCAACTCAGGCTAGTTGACCCGGTCAATTGACCGGGTCGACTGACCAGGTCTATTTCCACGTCATCGGGTCGCGGTCGATGGAGATACGCGTGAGGCCGCCGACCCTGGCCATCTCCTCGAGGCAGGAGGTAAGGAAGGGAATGCTGTTGGCGCCCTGGCCCTTCATGGGCCACTCGCGGGTGCAACGGGCGAAGATCCTTTCTTCGTCGCCTTCCTTGAAGAAGGCGAGCTCGAGCCACGCGTACTGCTTGCGCGCGGCCGCGACCCTGGCGGGCACCGAGGGATCCTTCTTCGCGCCGCCTTCCATCAGCATGAAGAGCCGGCGCGCCGCGCTCCCCTCCGCCATGACTTCCGGCCGCCACTCCAGGTTCACCTCCGTGGCGCGCGCCCAGGTGTAGTCGAGCTTCGCCTTCACCATCATCGACTGCACGGTCTTCCCGTCCTTCACGATGAGCGGGACGCGGCTGGCGCCCTTGTTCATGCCCTCGTTCGGCTTGGGCAGCCGCGCGTGGGCCGGCACGTAGAAGGCCTGCACCTTCTCGTGCTCGTCCCGCGAGAGATACACGACGGGCTGCGTCGTCTTCGCCGGCTCCGCGACCAGCAGGGAGGCCGGATAGACCGGCGCCACGAGCGGCGCCTGCTGGGCGAGCGCGGCCGGCGCGATGAATGCCAGAAGCCACCCCAGGAAAAGCGAACTGTCCCCATTCTTCATGACACGACTCCCTTCGCGCGAAGTTCCGCGATGCGTTCCGCCGTCATCCCGAGCGAGCGCAGCACCTCGTCGGTGTGCTCGCCCAGGCGCGGCCCGATCCAGCGCGTGCCGCCGGGCGTCTCCGACAGCTTCGGGACGATCCCGGGCAGAAGGAGGTCCTTCTCGCCGAGCTTGTGGCGCTCGATCATGCCGCGCGCCCGGTAGTGGAGGTCGGTCGCGATGTCGGCGATCGAATAGATGCGCCCCGAGGGCACCTCGGCCTTCTCGAGCACCGCGAGCGCCTCGTCCAGCGTGACGGTGGCGGTCCACTCGCCGATGGCCCGGTCGAGCTCCTCCGTGCGCTTCACGCGGCCCGCGTTGCCGGCGAGCGCGGGGTCGTCCGCGAGGTCCGCGCGCCCGATGGCCTTCATCATCCGCTTGAAGATGGAGTCGGCGTTGGCCCCGATCACCACGTACTTGCCGTCGCCGCACTTGTAGGTGTTGGAGGGCACGATGCCGGGAAGCGTCGAGCCCGTGCGCTCGCGCACATTGCCGCCCATGCCGAACTCCGGAAGCATCGATTCCATCATCGCGAAGACCGCCTCGTAGAGCGCCACGTCCACGACCTGCCCCCGCCCCGACGCGGCCCGGTGGTGGATCGCCGCCAGCGCGCCGATCACGCCGAACATGGCCGCGAGGGAGTCGCCGATCGATATGCCGACGCGCACCGGCGCGCGGTCGGGGTAGCCCGTGATGTAGCGCATGCCGCCCATCGACTCGCCGATGGCGCCGAAGCCCGGCCGGTCCTTGTAGGGGCCCGTCTGCCCGAACCCGGAGAGCCGCACCATCACGAGCCCCGGGTTCGCCTTCGAGAGGACGTCGTAGCCCAGGCCCCACTTCTCCATCGTGCCGGGGCGGAAGTTCTCCACCACGATGTCCGCCTTCGCCACGAGGTCGCGCACGACGTGCTGGCCCTCGGGCGCCTTGAGGTTCACCGCGACGGACTTCTTGTTGCGCGCCTGCGCGTACCACCACAGCGAGTTGCCCTCGTGCAGCTGGCGCCACTTGCGCAGCGGGTCGCCCTCGCCCGGCGTCTCGATCTTCACCACGTCGGCGCCGAACTCGCCGAGGAGACGGGCGCAGTACGGGCCGGCGATGAGCGTGCCCATCTCGACGACCTTGAGATTGGCGAGGGGGCCGGGTGCGGTGGTCGCGTTCATTCTCTGTTCCCCTTCCCGCTTGCGGGAGACGGGTTGGCGTGAGGGAAATCCCATTTTGCCCGGTTTGACCATCGTCATGAACCGTGCCAGTTGCGCTTGCGCCCGCGGGCCATCGTCGTAGGATGGAGTGGACGAGGGGATCTGCAGGGAGGGTGCCCGGCGCGCGGCGCCCGGGAAGGTGGATCCGTGACAATGGCGCACATGCTGGCCCGATTCCGCGAGGCGATCGCCGCGGATGCAAAGCCTGCGCCCGAGCCGGCCCGCGAGGCCAGGGAAATGCGGCAGAAGTTGCGCGTTTCGCACCCTGCCGCCGCGGTCGTCCATCGAATCAACCCGCTGCCCCGCGAGATCATGCAGCCTTCCGAGGCGATGCGGCGGCGCATCCGCGAGCGCTACCTCGCCGTGCGCTTCCCCGGCGCTCCCCACAGCGACCTCGAGTTGCGCGACATCCCGAGCGTCATCAAGTCGGCGCGGCTCTACTTCGAGGATGGCGACATCGACCGCGCCCGCGAGTTGCTCGAGTGCGCCGCGGAGGTGAACGCCGCGGACGAATCGCCGTGGCTCGCGCACCTCGAGATCCTCTACCTGAAGAAGAAGGGGCCGCCGTTCACCGCCCTCGCCAAGCGCTTCCACGATCACTTCCCGGCTTCCGGCCGCTGGCCCGAGATCCTGCGGCTCGGCCTGCGGCTCGATCCCGAGGAACCCCTCTACCGCGAGGCGCACCCCCGCGAGGCGGCCGTGGACGAGCACTACGGCGCGTGGCCGCAGGTCCAGAACTGGATCCAGGCGCCCTTCGACCTCACCGGCGACGTCCTGGCTGCCGAGTTCCACGCGAAGATGCGCGGCGGCGAGGTCTCGGCGCCCATCACCGCGAAAGCGAGCGGATCATGAAAGACTTCACTCCGACCCCATGGCGCGGAAACGAGCCGGCGCCCCCGGGCGAGGCCACCGCGCGGCTCACCGACCCGGACCGGCGCAAGGAGTGGACGCACCTCCTCGCGGCGCTTCGCGACCGGTCGGCGGCGGCCGACCCGTTCCTCTTCTCGCGCGAGCTGCTGGACCACATGCGGCGATTCGAGGCCGCGGCCTTCCCGTCCTACCGCGAGATCCTCGTCACCTCGCTCCTCTGGACCGACCAGGAACGCGCGTTCGTGCGCTGGGCGAAGGACTCCTTCAACCTGCTGGCGCGGACCGCGAACGAGTCCCTGCGCCGCGCCGCCGCCCGCGACACCCTGCTGGACGAGTCGGGAGGCGAGCTCGCCGCCCTCGCGCTCGCCGCCTACGGCAACGCGATCAAGTGGGCCGAGGTCTCGGGCGCGGGCTACGACCCGGTCTGCCTGGTGGAGATCCGGCGCATCCACGACCTGATCGAGCGCTCCGCCCTGGGCTCGTTCCGCTTCACCGTGCCGCGCGACGACGACCTCGAGGCCGTCACCCTCGCTTCCCTCGCCATCCGCGCGATGCTCCTCGACGCCATCTGCCGCGGCAACCTCGACCCGAGGCAGGTCGAGATCGTGGACGCGTGGCTTCGCGAGTGGGCCGACAAGTACGTGTTCACGCAATCGGACGCGGGCGCGGTGCTGGTGCTCGAGCCCGGAAGGCAGAAGGGGCTTCGCGCGCCCTCCGCGGGCGCAAGCGGCAACTGGTATCTCAACATCGACGCGCTCGAGTCGCAGATCAACGCGGTGATGGACGGTTTCCGTCGCGGAGAGATCTTCCCCGGCTACGGCCTCGTCACCGAATTCCGCGTCGAGGAGCACACGGTCGCGCTCGACTTCCTGCGCCGCTTCCTCGACTCGGCCCGATACCGCCGCGCGCGCGAATTCCGCCAAGGGCGGGAGGAGAAGCTGGAGGCTCTGGTCGGGCTGCACGAGATCATCCCGAAGGCGTTCGCGCCGCGCACGAGGCCGGTGGCGCCGCGCGGGCCCGCGGGCCGGGGCGAGGCGAGGCCCTCGCAGCAGCTGCCCGGCATCGACGAGGCCTACGAAATCCCCCGCCGCTACATGCGGGTGCTGGACGAGAGCGCGGACGGGCTAGGGGTCGAGCTGGACGACGATCCCGCCCGGCCCGTGTGCGTGGGCACGGTGGTCACGCTGCACCACGACGACGGGTCGCCGCCCGTCCTGTGCGAGGTCATGCGCCGCTCCATCCGCGAGGCCGGCAAGGTGCGGCTGGGCCTTCGCATCGTCTCGCGCGCGCCCAAGCCGGTGCGCCTGTCGCAGCCGGGCAACGGCGCCTTCGTGAGCGCCATCTACGTGCCGAGCGACGACGCGTCGGGGCAGGTCGACTCCCTCGTCGTGGCCGAGAGCGACTTCCGGCTGCGCGAGGACTTCGAGGTCCGCTTCGACGACCGCGTCTTCGTCATCCGCCTGAACCACGTCCGCTACCACGGGCGCGGCTGGCACCTCGCCGGGTTCGAGGTGAGCGAGGAGCGCGCGCCGGCGTAGCGGCGCTACTCCTTCCCGCAGCAGGCCTTGAACTTCCTTCCGCTGCCGCAAGGGCAGGGGTCGTTGCGGCCGACCTTGGGCGCCTCGCGCTTCTGCGGGACCCGGTTCACGCGGTTGTCGAACCAGTACTTGAACGCCTCCTCGACCGTGTCGTAGAACACCTCGCGCGCGCCTTCCATGAGCTTCGCTTCCTCGGCCGCCTCCGGCCAGGGCTCGCCGGCCTCCAGCGCGTGCTCCTTGAGCCGCCCCGAGAGCGCCACGAAGGGGAAGAGCAGCTCCTCGACGGTCTCCGGCTCGCCTGCGCCGTACCAGTCGGGTTCCGCGAGCGCGACACCGACGAGGTAGCCCTCGCACCACACCGAGAGCTCCTCCTCGCCTTCCTCGGTCGGATAGGTGATGACGTCGAGGCCCTGCTCGTCGGCCACGTCGCGGGCCGTGTCGGCCGCGAAGCGAAGGAGCAGTTCCGTGACCTCCTTCGCTTCGGCCTCGCTCGCGAACTCGTGCTTGCCGAGGGCCGAGGGAAGCCACCTCTGCGGCGCGATGGGCGCGGGTGCGCTCGCGACGGCGCAGAAGAGCCCCTGCAGCGCGTCGAGCGTCATCGAGTCCTGCAGGTGGGGGGCGGCGAGAAGCGCTTCCAGCCGGTCGAGGTCGGCCGGGGCGAGGCGGGGTGCGGGGTTCATGCCGGGGAGTCTACGCTTCCCTCGGATACCCCACGGTCTGCGCGAAGGTGACGAACTGGTCGTGGTCCAGCCGCATCGCGCGCGCGAGCCTCGGGTAGTCCACGGCGCCGCGGAACACGGTCGCGAGACCCGCCGATGCGCAGTAGAGGTACACGTTCTGGCCGATGAAGGCCGCGTCGACCGAGCAGAAGAGCTTGCGGTTCTCCGGCGTGAGCTCGGCCATCCGCCCGCCGTTGGCCACGTACACGAGGTTGAGCGGCGCGCGGCCCGCGAATTCCTGCTGGCCCGTCTGCGCGCGGATGTCGCCGGCGGGGTGCGGCACCAGGGCGTGGCGCTTCGGATCGTAGAGCCACAGCCCGTCCTCCATGGCCGCGTACACGTCGATCGCGATGATGTGCCGCCAGCTGGGAGCCGTGCGGTCGCCGCTGTCGCGGTTCACGCCGTAGGCGGCCCAGAGCAGGTCGGAGAGCACCTGGTCCGGGATCCTCCTCGTGGAGAACTCGCGCGTGGAGCGCCGCTGGTTGATGGCCTGCATGAGGGGCATGCCGCCCTCCCGCGAGGGCCTGGGCAGGATGCGAGACTCCGGGGCGGCGGGCTGCGCCGACACCTTCAGCGGCACGAACGCGGGCGCGATGATCGCGGCCCCGGCGACGCTGGTGCCGGTGAGGAAATCGCGGCGGGAATACCGGGAGACGTCGGGGGTGTCGACGCTTCGGCGACGAGGGGTTGTCATCGGCAGCCTCCTCGGGACCGCCCGCGAGCGCCGCGGAACGCGGCGGACAGGCGGCCAGTGGTTTCCTCATGCTATTTCAGCGGGAGAGGAGGCCCTTGATGCGGGTCAAGTAAGCGCTGCCTAACCTGCCTACCCTACCTTCACCTCCACCGTCTGGAACCCCACCCGGCTGCTCCCCACCTTCACGGCGAGGGTGCCCTTGCCCTTCGCCACGAGGGTGACGAAGCGCTCGTGCGGGTTGCCCCGCGTCCAGGGGAAGAAGATGTTGGTGCCGGCGTACAGGCCGCTGCCCCAGCCCTCGAGGTGGCCGATCTCGACGATGGTCTCGGCCGGGGCCACGAGCTTCACGCCCTTGCCCTCCGCCGAGAGCCTGAGCGGCTCCGCCAAGGGAAGCTTCTTCGCGGACGAGAGCCCGTAGGTGCCGAGGTAGCCGCTGTTGGCCACCCGGATCTCCACGCGCGTGTGCTCGCCCGTCTTCTTGCGCTTCACCACCTCCACCGACACCCGCGGCACCAGCGCCGCCACGCGCAGGAATGCGGCGCTCTGCGAGGCGCACGTGGCCGGAAGCTGCTCGTACGGGGGATTGGAGATGCCCACGCGGGCGTCGAAGCCGCCCACTTCCACCTCGCCCAGCTGCGGGTGCATCGCCTTCCTCCAGCGCCGGAAGATGCGGCCCTTGTTCTTCTCCTTGTCGAACTTCGCGAGCGCGAGGTAGTCCTTGCGGTCGAGGCGCGTGTAGTGGTCCACGAAGGGCTTCTTGCGCTCGATGCCCAGCTGCTTGAAGAGGTCCCACAGCTCCACCACGTAGGCGATGCAGCCGCGCTGGTGGTAGGCGTACTCGGTGATGTCGCCGTAGAGCGGCTTGTCCGGCTCGTAGAGGAACTCGTGGTAGCCGCTCACCGACGCGTAGCCCGTGTGCTCCGTCATCCACGCCTCCACCTGGCGGAAGATGGCGAGGTCCGTCTGGTCCATCTTGCCGTCGGGCGCGTCGCCCAGCGGGCGGATCAGCACGCCGCCGAAGGTGTGGAGGTTGAGCCAGGTGAAGATCTCCGGATGCTGCGCCGCGAACTCGAGGATGGCGCGCGTCTCCGGGGCGCTGCCGGGGAAGTGGCCGGCGCCTTCCTGCTTCGGCTCCGCCGCCCACTGGTACGGGAAGTTGCGGTTGAAGTCGTAGAGGTTGTCGGAGAGGAAATACGGGTCCGGGATGCGGCGGCCGTCGAAGTTGACGATGCGCCCCTCGGGGTAGAGCTTGTAGTAGGGGCCTTCGTCCTCGGGGGCTCGCGGCACCATCACCGGCGGATTCATGACCTTGCCCTTGTCGTCGCGCAGCTCCACGAGCTCGCCGTCGGGGCACGGCACGCGCATGTACTGCGCCAGGCCGTCGCCGTCGATGTCGGCCGCCTCCCAGTACGAATGGCCCTTGTTGGCGCGGTCGTTCACGGGGCTCGAGCGGATGTAGCGGCCGACCTTGAGCGTGTGCTCGGCGCCGTCGGGCGAGATGCGCGGCACCACGTAGAAGAGCGCGCTGCGGATGGCGTCCGCCATGTGCTTCGGAAGGGGCTTCCCGCCCGCCTCGTCCTTCCCCGCGTGGATCGCGAGGATGTCCTCCGCCATCGCGAGCGCCACGCTCGAGCCGCAGAGCTCCGAGGCGTGCATGTTGCCATCGATCCACACCGCCGGGCGCAACCGGTCCGGGTCGCGGCCGATGGTGATCAAGGGGATGTCGCGGCCCTCGGCGCTCCTGCCGATGCTGGAGAGGCGCACGACGTCGGGGAATTGCTTCGCCCAGGCCTGGAGCTGGGCGGAGAGCTCGGCGTAATCGAGGTACTTGGAGCGGAACATCGCGGGGTCCCTTTCTTCTTGCCAGAGGCTCCCGCGCCCCTTGCGAGAGGGGCCGGGGGGTGGGGCCCGTATTCTCCCACAACGCACCCCCGTCCCAGCCCCGCCCGCGCTCAATCCTCGATGGCGAGGATGAGCGCCGCGGCCGCCGCGAGCCCCGCCGGGATGCCCCAGCGCTCCCACGGCGACATGGCGCTGCCCGCGATGACCTCGACGGGCACGGGCGTCAGTTCCAGCACCCGGTCCGTGACGGAGCTCTCGACCCAGCGCGTGAGGGAGTTCTTGCGGGCCGTCGCCATCACGATCTGGTCGCAGCGCAGGCGCCGCGCGGTGTCGGTGATGACCTTGGCGCGGTCGGCCCCGACGCCCTCGTGCACGGCGTAGGGGATGCCGAACCCGTCGAGCATCGCGCGCACCGGCGCGAGCGACTTCCCGGACTGCTCGTGGTGGTACTCGTGGCGGGTCTTCGGCCCGACGAAGTGCGAGATGTCCCTGGAGAAGGGCGCCTGCACGTTCAGCAGGTGGACTTCCATCGCGGTGTTGTTCATGAACTGCTTGATGACGTGGCGGACGGCCGCCTCGCAATTCTTCGACCCGTCCACGGGGATGAGGACCTTGAGCATGGCATTGCCTCCTTCGGAAGATTGCCCGACCGGCGCGGGGCCGGCGGCCTGCAGCGCGAGCCCGCCCGCCGGGCCGGAATACGCGGGTTCCTGCGTCGCCACCGCCGCCCGCCGGCGGAACACGACCTTCAGCAGTTCCATCGCGACGGGCGAGGCGAAGAAGAACGGCGCCATCAGGACCCAGTCGCCGCCCGTGAGCAGCACCGTGTCGAAGAACGGCGACAGGAACGGCAGGTAGACGACCGCGAGCACCAGCACGAACGAGACCGCCACCGCCGCCACCATCCAGCGGTTCGAGAAGAAGCCGATCGAGAACACGCTGTGGTGCTCGGAGCGGGCCGCGAAGGCGCGGATGAGCTCCGAGGTGCACAGGGTGACGAAGGCCATCGTCTGCGCGGCGGCGAGATCGTCGGGATAGCGCTGCATGGCGAGGGCGAAGACCGCCAGGATCGCCATCATGTCCACCACGCCCACGACGCCGATGCCGATCGCCATGTCGCGGTTGATGACGGGCTCCTTCGGCGAGCGGGCCGGCTGCTTCATGATGTCGTCGTCGCCCTTCTCGAGGCCCAGCGCGAGGGCCGGCGCGCCGTCGCTCACGAGGTTGAGCCACAGCAGCTGCACGGGCCTCAGCGGCATCGGCATCCCGAAAAGCATCGCCCCGAAGACGATGAGGATCTCGCCCACGTTGCACGCGAGCAGGAAGTACACGAACTTGCGGATGTTCGAGTAGATGATGCGGCCCTGCTCGATGGCCGAGACGATGCTCGCGAAGTTGTCGTCGGTGAGCACCATGTCCGCCGTCTGCTTGGCGACGTCCGTGCCGGTGATGCCCATGGCCACGCCGATGTTGGCGCGCTTGAGCGCCGGCGCGTCGTTCACGCCGTCGCCCGTCATGGCCGCCACGTGCCCGCTTGCCTTGAACGCCTCCACGATGCGGGTCTTGTGCTGCGGGGAGACGCGGCAGCACACGTCGATGCGGCCGGCCTGGCGGGCGAGCTCCTCGTCCGAGAGCCTGTCGATCTCCGCGCCCGTGAGCACGAGCCCGTTCGGCGTGCGAAGGCCGATGTCGCGCGCGATGGCCTCGGCAGTGTCCTTGTAGTCGCCCGTCACCATCACGGTCTTGAGGCCGGCGCCCTTGGCTACCTTCAGCGCCTCGATGACCTCCGGCCGCGGCGGGTCGATCATGCCGAGGAGCCCCGCGAACACCAGGTCCTTCTCCACCGTCCCGGGCTGCGGGTCGGCCGGGATCGCCTCGAGCGGCCGGAAGGCCACGGCCAGCACGCGAAGCGCGTCGCCCGCCATCGCTGCGTTGGTCTCGAGAATCGTGCGGCGCATGGCGGCCGAGAGCGCGACCGCCTTGCCCCCCTGCAGCACCTGCCCGCAGAGCTCCAGCACCACGTCCGGCGCGCCCTTCACGAACGCCACCAGGGGCGGGAACGCGATGGCGCCCGGCGCGCCGTCGTTGCGGTGGATGGTGGTCATGCGCTTGCGGTCGGAGTCGAACGGGATCTCCTGCACGCGCGGCATGACCTTCGCGAAGTCCTCCTGCGGCCATCCGCCCTTGGCGCCGGCCACGATCATCGCGCCCTCCGTCGGGTCGCCGACGATGTGCCACGAGCGGCCGCCGGACTCGCCGGCCCGCTCCTCGAGGCGCGCGTCGTTGCACGCGACGGCCCCCTGGAGGAGGGCGGTGGCGTCGGCGTCGACGCGCGGGTCGAAGGGCGCGTCGCCCTCGAAGAACCCGCCCGCCGGCTCGTAGCCCTCGCCCGTCACGCGCAGGTGCCGGCCGCCGGCCCAGGCGCGCACGACCGTCATCTGGTTCTGGGTGAGCGTGCCCGTCTTGTCGGAGAGGATCACCGTGGCGCAGCCCAGCGTCTCGACCGCGGGCAGCTTCCGGATGAGCGCGTGGTGCCTGATCATGCGCTGCATGCCGAGCGCGAGGCAGATGGTGACGATGGCCGGGAGCCCCTCGGGCACCGCCGCGATCGCGAGGCTCACCGCCGTCATGAAGAGCTGCACGATGACGTGGCGGTTGGCCTCCAGGTAGGCCACGAAGCCCATGCCGCTGAAGAGGGCGGCCAGGTTGGCGTCGCGCACGAGGCCGTAAAGGAAGACGATGGCGCAGATGGCGAGGCAGGCGGTGCCCAGCACCTTGCCCAGGTGCTCGAGCTTCCTCTGCAGGGGGGTCGCCTCGTCCTCGAAGGACTGCAGCATCTGGGCGATGAGGCCGATCTGCGTGTTCATGCCGGTGCAGGTGACGAGGCCGCGCCCGCGCCCGTAGGTGACGAGCGTGCCCATGAAGGCGGTGTTCTTCCGGTCGCCCAGCGGGATATCGGCATCCAGGACCACGGCGGCATTCTTCTCGACGGGGACCGATTCCCCCGTGAGCGAGGCTTCCTCGACCTTGAGGTTGAAGCACTCGACGAGGCGCACGTCGGCCGGGACGTAGTTGCCGGCCTCGAGCAGCACGATGTCGCCGCCCACGAGCTCGCGGCTCGGCACCGAGACGTGGTGCCCGTCGCGGATCACCTGCGCATTGGGCGCCGACATCTTCTTGAGTGCCGCGAGCGCCTGCTCCGCCTTCGATTCCTGGATCACGCCCACGATGGCGTTGAGCGCGACGATGACCATGATCGCGATGGAGTCGACCACCTCGCCCAGCGCCAGCGACACGACCGCCGCGACGACGAGGATGATGACGAGGTAGTTGTTGAACTGCTGCCACAGCAGCGCGAGGAAGCCGGGGCGCGGCCGCTCGGTGAGCTCGTTGGCGCCCTGCGCGGCGAGCCGCGCGCGCGCATCTTCCGTGGAAAGCCCGCGCTCCAGGTGCGTCTGGAGCCCGGCGACCAGCTCCTCGATCGGCTTGCCGTGCGAATCCCGGTCTTGCATCGTCTTCTCCTCCCCTCTGGGTGCCAGGTACGCGTACCTGACACGGTTCGGCCTTCGAGGCGAGTATCCGGCGGCGGGGACGGAATGAAAATTTGAAGTTTTCGCGGGCTGGCATTACCAAAGCGGATGGGAAAAGACGATTCGTAATGACATGGATCAACAAAATCGATGCGTCCGCGCCGCGGCACCCTTGAAGCGGGCGTTTCGTCCTGCTATACAGGAGTCGCGTGACACGGCGAGAGCCGTGGCAGCTCCCAAAGGGGAGTAGCTTCGGTAGCCCCACTGGCTACTGCGGTGCGGCCGTCATAACGGGCCCAGGCCCCGGTCGCATCGGCATCCACAATATGCAAGCGAGACCTTTGCCCATCGGGTGAAGGTCCGTCCAGCGAGCGGCCTTCATCCCATACGGTGAAGGCCGCCGTGCTTTCGGGCATGGCGGCATGGCAACAGGGAAGGAGGGCGCCATGCTGCAACCGAACATCCGCCGCTACCTGAAGCACGGGACGCTCCCGCAATTGCGGCTCTTCGAGGCGAGCGCGCGCCTGGGCAGCTTCACGCGCGCCGCGCAGGAGCTGCACATGGCCCAGCCGACGGCCTCGGTGCAGATCCGCAAGCTCACCGAGACCGTGGGCCTGCCCCTCTTCGAGCAGGTGGGCAAGCACATCTACCTCACCGACGCGGGCCGGCGCCTCTACGAAGGATGCCAGGAGCTCTTCCACACGCTCGCGGCCATCGAGGAATCGCTCGACGGCATGCGCTCCGCCGAAAGGGGCCGCCTGCGGCTCGCCGTGAGCACCTCGGGCAAGAGCTTCGTGCCGAGGCTCGTCGGCGCTTACCTCGAGCGGCACCCGGGCGTCGAGGCTTCCATCCAGGTGCACAACCGCCAGACGCTGGTGGAGCGCCTGCGCCGGAACGAGGACGACCTCTACCTTTTCGCCGACCCGCCCGAGATTCCGGAAGTGGTGACGCAGGAGCTGCTGCCGAATCCGCTCGTCGTGCTGGCACGGGACGACCATCCGCTCGCGGGCGCGAAGGACATCCCGTTCTCGCGGCTGGCGCAAGAGCCGCTCCTCGTGCGCGAGGAGGGCTCCGGCACGCGGCGGATCATGATGCGGCTCTTCGAGGAGCGCGGGCTGGCGCCCAGGATCCGCATGGAGCTCGGCACCGGCGAGGCCATCAAGGAGGCAATCCTCGCCGGCCTCGGCGTCACCATCACGTCGCGCCATACCTTCGGCCTCGACCCCGAGTCCTCGCGCTATGTCTGCCTGGACGTCGAGGGCTTCCCGCTCGAGAACCACTGGTACCTCGCGTATCCCAGCGGAAAGAACCTCTCCGAGGTCGTGCGGGCGTTCCTCGATTTCGCGCGCACCGAGGCGAAGGCGCTGGTGCGGCGGGGGACGATCCAGTAACCGGCCCTCCACTTGGTGTAAATTGGGCGACCGCACGAACACACACCACGAGGAGAAAGCCATGAAACGGACCCCCATCGCGCTGGCCGGCCTCGCCGCCGCCGCGCTCATCGCCGCAGCCCCCGCCCACGCCGGCAAGACGCTCGACGCCATCAAGGCGAAAGGCCAGCTCGTGTGCGGCGTGCACACGGGCCTGGCGGGCTTCTCCGCCGCCGACGCGCAGGGCAACTGGAGCGGGCTCGACGTGGACGTGTGCAAGGCCATCGCCGCCGCCGTGCTGGGGGATGCCGGCAAGGTGAAGTACGTGCCCCTCACCGCGCAGCAGCGCTTCACGGCCCTGCAGTCGGGCGAGATCGACATCCTCTCGCGCAACACCACGTGGACGATGTCGCGCGACGCCTCCCTCGGCGTGCACTTCATCGGCACCACCTACTACGACGGCCAGGGCTTCATGGTCCCGGTGAAGTCGAAGATCAAGAGCGCCAAGCAGCTGAAGGGCGCGACCGTCTGCGTGCAGTCCGGCACCACGACGGAAAAGAACATGACCGACTACTCGCGCGCCAACAACCTGAACCTCAAGCCCGTCGTGTTCGAGAAGATCGAGGCCGCCACGGGCGCCTACTTCTCCGGGCGCTGCGCCGCCTTCACCACCGACGCCTCGGGCCTGGCGTCCGTGCGCAACAAGGAAGCCAAGAACCCGGCCGACCACCTCATCCTGCCCGAGCTCATCTCCAAGGAGCCCCTCGGCCCGGCCGTGCGCCGCGGCGACGACGAGTGGTTCGCCATCGCCAAGTGGGTCGTCTTCGGCCTGATCGAGAGCGAGGAGTACGGCCTCACCCAGGCCAACGTCGACAAGATGACGAACGAGAGCCAGGACCCGGTCGTGATGCGCCTCACGGGAAAAAGCGAGGACATGGGCAAGCACCTGGGCCTGGAGCGCGACTGGCTGGTGAAGGCCCTCAAGGCCGTCGGAAACTACGGCGAGATCTTCGAGAGAAACGTCGGACCCAAGACGGCGCTCAACCTGCCGCGCGGCGTGAACGCGCAGTGGAACAAGGGCGGCCTGATGTACGCCCCGCCGGTCCGGTAACACCGCAGCACCCACGATGACGGGGCGCCCGCCTCCGCGGCGCAGGGGCTGGTCGTGGCGTAGCCAGGCATTCCGCGGGCTCGTCTACCAGGTCCTCGCCGCGGCCGTCATCGGGCTCGCGCTGTGGTTCCTCGCGCACAACACCGTGGAGAACATGCGGGCGCGGGGAATCCAGAGCGGCTTCGGCTTCCTGCTGCAGCCCGCCGGCTTCGACATCGGCGAGAGCCTCATCCCCTACGACGCGCTGGACAGGAACTGGCAGGCCTTCCTCGTCGGCGTGCTCAACACGCTGCGCGTGGCCATCGTGGGCGTCGTGCTCGCCACCGTGCTGGGCACGCTGCTCGGCATCGGGCGCTTCTCGCGAAACGCCCTCGTGCGGGGACTCTGCTACGGCTACGTGGAGCTCTTCCGCAACATCCCGGTGCTGCTGCAGCTCCTCGTCTGGTACCTCTTCTTCACCGACATCCTGCCGCCGATCTCCGAGCCGCTCTCGGCGGGCGGCGCCTTCTTCCTGAGCAAGGCGGGATTCTCCTTCCCGGTGCCGGTGTGGGGCCTGGGACAGGCACTCGCCGCGGCGGGGGCGGCGATCTGCGTGCCGATCGCGTGGGCGTACCGGCGCTGGGCCATCCGCCAGTTCGAGCTCACGGCGAAGGCACGGAGCACCTTCTGGGCCCCGCTCTTCATCGTGTTCGCGGGCTCCATCCTCGGCTGGGTCGCGGGTGGCGCTCCCACGGCCTGGAACTATCCGGTGCCGGGCACGTTCTCGATGGAGGGGGGCGCTTCGGCCACGCCGGAATTCCTGGGCGTGCTGCTGGGACTCGTCCTCTACACCTCGGCCTTCATCGCCGAGGTCGTGCGCGCGGGCATCGCCTCGGTCGCCCACGGGCAGGTGGAGGCCGCCGGAAGCCTGGGGCTATCCCGCGGGCAGACGATGCGGCTGGTGATCCTGCCGCAGGCGCTTCGCGTGATCATCCCGCCGATGACGAGCCAGTACCTCAACCTCACCAAGAACTCGTCGCTCGCGGTGGCCATCGGCTATCCCGACGTCGTCTCGATCGCCACCACGGCGCTCAACAACACCGGGCGCGCGGTGGAATGCATCGCGATCATCATGCTCGTCTACCTCGTCACCTCGTTGTCGACAGCCGGATTCATGAACTGGTACAACGCCCGCGCGGCGATCAAGGAGCGTTGAGGGTGGCGAGCGTCTTCCAGCCCATCCCCCCGCGACCGGCGCCGGTTCGCACGACGGGATTCGTGCCGTGGGTGCGCGCCAATCTCTTCGCCGACTGGAAGAGCACGGTGACCACGATCCTGCTGGGGCTGGCGGCCCTGTGGCTGCTGCCCGGCATGATGCAGTGGGCCATCGTCCAGGCGGTGTTCCACCCCAGCCTCGAGAGCTGCCAGGCCGCGCGCGGCACGGGCGCCTGCTGGGCCGTGGTCGCGGAGAAGTACCGCTACATCATCCT
>JBBIJT010000006.1:44686-45762 GCA_037445795.1 Betaproteobacteria bacterium
GTGCTGCTGCGGGTGCTGGTGGGGATCACGCTCTTCGCGGCCGCCTACCTCGCGGAATCCGTGCGCGGAGGGCTGCAGGCGGTGCCCAAGGGGCAGGTCGAGGCCGCGGCGACCCTCGGGCTCACCTACTGGCAGACGCAGAGGAAGATCGTGCTGCCGCAGGCGCTTGCCATGGTGGTGCCCGCGGTGATGAACAACTTCATCGCCATCTTCAAGGACACCTCGCTCGTGACCATCGTGAGCCTCTACGAGCTCACCGGGTCGCTGGGCCTTGCGTTGAATGCCGATGCCGACTGGCGGCCCTACAAGCTCGAGGGGTACTTCTTCATCGCGGCCATCTACTTCGCGTTCTGCTTCGCGATGTCGCGCTACAGCCTGTGGATCGAGAAGCAGGTGAGCGTCTCCCGCACCCGGTAGGAATCATCCATGAGCGAACCCATCATCAAGTTCGAGAAGGTGAACAAGTGGTACGGGGACAGCTTCCACGTGCTGCGCGACATCGACCTGGAGGTGGCCCCCGGCGAGCGGATCGTGATCTGCGGCCCGTCGGGCTCGGGCAAGTCCACCCTCATCCGCTGCATCAACCGCCTGGAGGAGCACCAGGAGGGCCGCATCTTCGTCGACGGCACCGAGCTCACCGACGACGTGAAGGCCGTCGAGCGCGTGCGCCGCGAGGTGGGCATGGTGTTCCAGCAGTTCAACCTCTTCCCGCACCTCACGGTGCTCGAGAACCTGACGCTGGCACCCATGTGGGTGGGCAAGACGCCCAAGGCCAAGGCCGAGGAGATCGCCATGCGCCAGCTCGAGCGCGTGCGCATCGCCGAGCAGGCGCGCAAGTACCCCCTCCAGCTATCGGGCGGGCAGCAGCAACGCGTGGCCATCGCGCGCGCGTTGTGCCTCACGCCCAAGATCATGCTCTTCGACGAGCCCACCTCCGCGCTGGACCCGGAGATGATCAAGGAAGTGCTCGAGGTGATGATCGAGCTGGCGGGACAGGGCATGACGATGATCTGCGTCACCCACGAGATGGGCTTCGCCAAGGCCGTGGCCAACCGCGTGATCTTCATGGACCAGGG
>JBBIJT010000007.1:0-45139 GCA_037445795.1 Betaproteobacteria bacterium
CCGGCCTTGTCGCGGCCCGCGTACCACCAGCCTCCCGCGGCCGCGAGGACGACGGCGGCGGCGGTTGCCCCGAGAATTCCGCGGCGCATCAGCGGACCGCCGCCACCACCATCGCGGTGGCCACCGTCACCTTCTTCGCGAAGGTCACGTGCAGGAACTCGTTGGGCCCGTGCGCGTTCGACTTCGGGCCCAGCACGCCCGTCACGAGCATCTGCGCCTGCGGGAACTTGACGCCCAGCATGCCCATGAAGGGGATCGTGCCGCCCTCGCCCAGGTAGGCGGCGGGCTTGCCGAAGTTCGCCTGGGAAGCCGCATCGAGCGCGGCGGAGAGCCACGGCGCCACCGGCGGCGCGTTCCAGCCCGTGGCCGCCGAGTCGAAGTCGAACGTGACGCGCGCGCTGTAGGGCGGGTCCGCCTCCAGCATGCGCTTGAGGTCCTGCGCCGCCCCGGGCCCGTCGACGGTGGGGGGCAGCCGAAGCGACAGCTTGAGCGTGGTGAACGGGCGCTGCACGTTGCCGGCCGAATGCGTCGGCGGCAGGCCGTCGGCGCCGGTGACCGCGAGCGCCGCGCGCCACGTGCGGTTGAGGACGATGCCCACCGGGTCCTTCGTGGCCGGCTCGGCGAAAATCGAGGCCGTCGCCGGGTCGTCGCAGCACGAGGAGGCCCAGGGGAAGCGCTTCCAGAGCGTATCGCCCAGGATCGCCGCGGCCTGCCGGGCCTGCTCGACGCGATCCGCGGGGACGTCCGCGTTGAACGCCGCGGGCTTCACCACGCCCGTGCGCGAGTCGTCGAGGCGGTCGAGGAGCTGCCGCGCGATGCGGAACGACGAGGGCACGACGCCGCCGGCGTCGCCCGAGTGCACGCCCTCCTCGAGGATCTTCACCTCGAGGGTGCCGTTCACGAGCCCGCGAAGCGACGTCGTGACCCAGAGCTGCTCGTAGTTGCCGGCGCCGGAGTCGAGCGCCACGACGAGCTGGACGTCGCCCATGCGGGGGGCGAGGAGATCCAGGTAGGCGGGCAGGTCGTAGCTGCCGCTCTCCTCGCAGGTCTCGATGAGGCCCACGCAACGCGGGCGCGCGACGCCTTCCGCGTCGAGCGCCATCACGGCCGACAGCGCGGCGAAGACCGCGTAGCCGTCGTCCGCACCGCCACGGCCGTAGAGTTTTCCGTCCTCGAGGACGGGCTTCCAGGGGCCGAACCCCTCGCGCCAGCCCGTCATCTCGGGCTGCTTGTCGAGGTGGCCGTAGAAGAGCACCGTGCGCCCGGGCGGCAGGCCGCCGGTGGCGGGGATGTCGAAGAAGAGCACCGGGGTGCGCCCCTCGATGCGGACGATCTCCAGCTCGAGCCCCGCGACCTTCTGGGCCAGGACCCACTTCTCGGCCTGCCGGATGGCGGCCTCGATGTGGCCGTTCTTGGCCCAATCGGGGTCGAAGTGCGGGCTCTTGGCCGGGATGCCGATGTACTCGACGAGCTGCGGGACGATGTCGGCATCCCACTGCTTGTCGATTCGGGCGGCCAGCGGCGCGGCCGCGATGGCGGGAATGCTGGGGCGGGCGGTCATGGCGTTCTTTCCGGATGCGCAACCTGTAATTCTACTGCCGAGGCCCCCGGGCCGCGTAAAATGGGCGATTCCCCCACCCGAGCGCAAAAGCCATGAAACTCACCGACCTACACAGGAACCAGGGCCTCAAGATCGAGGGCGAGGCCCGGCGAGGCGGTGTCTCCGACCGTTATGGCAAGGGGGCGGCCTCGGTTCCCGACCGGAAGGAGCAGCGCAAGCTCGACGCGGCGGCGGGCCTGGTGCCCTTCGCGTGCAAGCTGCACGGCGACCTCGTGAAGGAGATCCAGGCGCGCGCCCAGTCCACCGGCGCCGGCCTCAACGAGACCGTGGCGGAGCTGCTGAAGAAGGGACTGGCCGCGAAGAAGTAGGCGCGGCCCAATGGCCCTCAAGGCGACCATCTTCAAGGCCGAGCTCACGGTCTCCGACCTCGATCGCGGCCACTTCGAGACCCACTCGCTCACCATCGCGCGCCACCCGTCGGAGACCGACGAGCGCATGATGGTGCGCCTGCTCGCCTTCGCCCTGAACGCGGACGAGCGCCTCGCCTTCGGGCGCGGGCTCTCGAGCGAGGGCGAGGCCGACCTCCTGCTCACGGACCTCACCGGCGCCATCGACCTGTGGATCGACGTGGGGCTCCCGGACGAGCGCGAGATCCGCAAGGCCTCGGGCCGCGCCTCCCGCGTCGCGGTCTACGCCTACGGCACCGGCGCGCAGCCGTGGTGGCGGCAGAACGCCGCCGCGCTGGAGCGGCTCGCGAACCTCGCGGTGGTCGATCTCCCCGTGGAGGCCACGCGCGCCATGGCCGCGCGCGCGGCGCGGAACATGAAGTTCCAGTGCACGATCCAGGACGGCCACGTGTGGCTCGCCGACGACGAAGTGTCGCTCGCGATCGAGCCGGTGGTCCGGAAGGCCCCCGGGTGAGCCGCGCGCGCGCGTTCGCCGTCGCCGCGGCATGCCTCCTCCTCGCCGCGTGCGGGCCCTCGGTTCCCAGGCTGCCGAAGCTGCAGGGTGACGCCGTCGTGCTCGCCTTCGGCGACAGCCTCACCTACGGCACCGGCGCCTCGCGCGGCGAGGCCTACCCCGCCGTGCTCGAGCGCCTCATCGCGCGCAAGGTCGTCGCGGCCGGCGTGCCGGGGGAGACGTCCGAGCAGGGCCTGCGCCGCCTGCCCGCGATGCTGGAGGAAGCGAAGCCGCAACTGCTGATCCTCTGCCACGGCGGCAACGACTTCCTGCAGAGGACGGGCGAGGAAGCCGCGGCGAGGAACGTGCGCGAGATGATCCGGCTCGCGAGGGCCGAAGGGGTCGCCGTGATGCTCCTCGCCCCGCCCAAGCCGGGCTTCGGCACGTCCAAGGTGAAGTTCTACGAGGAGATCGGCCGCGAGTTCGCGATCCCCGTGGAAGCCGACGTGCTGGCCGACATCCTCGGCAACAACAAGTACAAGAGCGACCTCGTGCACCCCAACGCCGAGGGCTACGCGCGCATCGCGAAGGCGGTGGCCGACCTGCTGGGCGCCGCCGGCGCGATCTAGAGGCGCATCTCCAGGCGCAGGGCCCCGATCACGTGGCCCTTGCGCGTGTCGACGAGGCTCTGGAGCTGGTCGCCCGCGAGGTAGGTCGTGCTGGCCTGGAAGTCGCGCGGATCCGTGGTGGTCACCGACAGGCGCAGCCGCGTCGCGGCATCGAAATGCCAGAGGGCGTAGGCGTCCCACACCACCTTGCGGCGCACGCGGTCGAGCTGCTCCTCGGTCTGGCGGATGTCGTAGGCCGGCGTCCAGTTGACCGAGCCGCCCAGGGCGAGCGGCGTGCCGCGGAAGCGGTAGTCGGCGCCGAGGTTGCCCGTCATGTCGGGCTGGCTCGCTAGGCGGTTGTCCGGCCCCGGCACCCCGTCCACCCGCGAGCGGAAGGCCGAGAGGTTCGCGCGCACGTTGACCGGCGGCGCCCCCGCGACCAGCTCGTCCCACCGGAACTTGGCGTCGAGCTCGACGCCGGTGGAGACCGCGCGGTCGAGGTTCTGCGGCCTCGACACCCAGCGCGGCACCGGGGCCCACGAGACGGTCTCGAGCGTGGTCACGTTGCGGATCACGTCCTTCAGCCGCCTCGTGAACAGGTTCACCGAGATCACGCCGTTCATCGCGAGGTAGCGCTCGAAGGCGAGCTCCAGCCCGTTGGCCAGCTCGGGCTTGAGCTCGGGGTTGCCGGCCAGGTCGGCGCTGATGGCCGTGTTGGGGCCCGGCGCCGGGAAGAGCGTGTTGAGCCGCGGCCGCGCCACCAGGCTCTGCGTCGGCGGCGAGCGGTAGCTCTGCGTGAGGCTCGCGCGCACCTGGTCGCGGCGGGGCGCGTCGAAGCGCCAGACCACGTGCGCGAGCGGGTTCAGGACGCTGCTGCGGTTGTCGACCGCGCCCGCCGTGCTGTCGGCGTTCGCGCCGCTCTTCGTGTCGATCCCCTCCCAGCGCAGGCCGAGCGAGGTGGCCCAGTTGGGCGTGGGATCCCACTCGTCCTGCAGGAAGAAGGCCGCGCGCCGGACGTTCACGTCGAGGTCCGAGCCGAACTCGGCGAGTTGCAGCTCCCCGTTCTGGATCGTCACCGGCGACTCCCGGCGCCGCGTCTGCTCCCACTCCAGGCCCGCCGTGGCTTTGTGGGTCTCGCCCCAGTTGCGGGCCAGCTTTCCGGTCGCGTTCCACGACCGGTCGTTGATGTCGGTGACCGTGGTCGAGTAGAACGTGCGCGCGCCCGTGGCGTCGAACTGGTCGAGGTTGGTCGTGCCGTTCACCGAGAAGAGCCCGGCGCCGCCGCGCAGCTCGACGGAAGTGGCCGCGTCGAGGCGGCGGGTGAGCATCGCCGTGAAGCGCGCGGAGCGGTACCGGCTCTCGGTCGCCGAGGCGCTGGTGTCGTAGGGCGCGGGAACGTCGCCTGCGTCCTGCGTGAGGCGGCCGCGCGTGGCGCCCGACGAGTTGTTGGCGACGACGAACGGCTGGAGGGTGAACTGCTCGCCGGGGCCCAGCGGCCGCTGCAGGCGCGAGGAAATGAAGACCCCGTCGCGCTGCGTCGCGGAGGCCTGCTCGATGTGCTGCGCGAGGGCCGTCGCCCCCGTCGGCACTTCCACGTAGGTGGTGTCCACCACGCCGTCGTTCGTGAGGTCCTGGTGGTTGGCGGACACGGTGAGGTTGTAGCTGCCGGACTCGCCCATCGTGTCGTTTCGCGTCACCGACGCGTTGGAGGTGTACCGGTCGTTCTCCACCTGCGTGCCGATGCGAACGTCGTTGTGCCGCTGCCGCAGCGCCTCGCGCAGCACGATGTTGATCGTGCCCGCCACCGCGCGCGTGCCCGTCTCCGCCGTCGGCGCCCGGATGATCTCGATGCGCTCGACCTGGTCCGGCGCGATCTCCTCGAGGGAGAAGCCCGGGGGCACGCGCTCGCCGTTCAGGAGCATCTGCGTGTAGCCGCCCGCCATGCCGCGCATGCGCACGGGCCCGCCGCGCCCGGGTCGGCCGGCTTGCGTGACGCCCGGCAGGCGGCGCATCACGTCGCCCAGGTTGGTGTCGCCGTACTGCTCGATCTCCTCGCGGCCGATGACGATCTTCGAGGCGGTCGAGTCGCGCCGCTCGCTGGTGGTCGTGCGCTTTTCCGTGACCTCGAGGGACTCCACCTTCGAGGGCGATTCGGCGGCGGGCTTGGGCGCGGGCTGCTGGCCGCGGGCCGCGGGGATCGCGGCGGCGGCGGCGACGGCGGCAATCGACAGGAGACGAATCGCGGATCTCATCGAGGCGGGGCCCAGGGCGACAGGCCGCGAGTTTACCCGCCCCGCCTCGCCCCATCCTTCCCGAGATGTAACAGGTTCCCGCCAACAGACCGGGTCAACCGGCCGGGTCAAATGAAGCCGCGGCAGCGGGAGGCGCCGCAGCGGCAGCGCAGGCGCCCCTCGTGGTGGCTCTCGCCGTAGTCGACGGTGAGCTCCTCGCCCTTGGCGATGTCGCGAAGCGCATAGAACTCCGCGCGATCCTTCGTTCGGCGCATGAAGGTGTTGGGCTCGCAGGAGTGGTTGATGAAGCGAAAGCCCGAGCGCATGCCGCGCGCGTCGATCGCCTTGCGGTCCAGCTCGACGATGGCCACGACCTCGAGCGCCGCGGCCCGCCGCCTCGCCACCGCAATGGGGATCACCTCGCCCTCGAACTCGCCGATCTTGGCCCGCCGGGGGATGCGGCATCCGGCGAAGAGACCGCGCCCGGTGATGGAGCTCTTGCCCACCGTGAGCGCGTCGTGGATCGGGGAGGAGTAGGCAACGCGCCTCACGCCGCCCCCTGCCGGGTGACCCGCCACGCGAGAACCCCGGCCAGCACGAGCATTCCCGCCGCGAGCAGGAACGGCACGCCCGGCACGTGCGGGCCCGCGCCCGACCCGATCGCCTGCGCGAAGGCCTGGGTGAAGAGCGCCGGGCCGATCATCCCCGTGATGGCCTGCATCGCGGAGTTGGCGCCCTGGAGCTGCCCCTGCTCCGAGGGGCTCACGCGCTGGCTCATGAGGGACTGGGCGGAGGGGCCGGCGAAACCCCAAAGCGCCATCACGGGGATGCCCGCGAGGAAGATCGCGCCCGAGGGCGCCAGCCCGTAGATCGCCATGCCCGCGGCGCCGAAGGCGAGCCCGATGCCGAGCGCCCGGCGCTCGCCGATGCGCTTCACGACCGGCCGGATGAGGCCCCCCTGCACGACCATCGACGCGACTCCCACCGCCGCCAGCACGAGACCCACGGCCATCTCCCCCCATCCGTAGCGGTAGCCCATGTAGAGCACGGTGACGGCCGGGAACACCACGTGCGAGAGCTGCATGAGGAAGAGGACGGCGGCCAGGCCGAAGAGCTCCGGGTGCGAGCGCAGCAGCCTGAGCGACCCCACGGGGTTGGCGCGCTTCCACGAGAAGGCGGAGCGCTTTTCGGCGGGCAGCGACTCCGGCAGCACGAGCCAGCCGTAGGCCGCGTTGAGGAGCGTGAGCGCTCCGGCCACCCAGAAGGGCAGCCGCGGATCGACCCCGCCGAGGACGCCGCCCAGGGCCGGCCCCAGCGTGAAACCCAGCCCGAAGCCCGCGCCGATCATCCCGAAGGAGGCCGCGCGCTTCTCCGGCGGCGTCACGTCCGCGATATAGGCGAAGGCGGTCGAGAAGCTCGCCGCGGTGATGCCGGAGACCACGCGGCCGACGAAGAGCCACCAGAGGTTCGGGGCGAGCGCCATCAGCACGTAGTCGCACCCGAGGCCGAGGCAGGAGACGAGGATCACCGGCCTTCGGCCGTAGCGGTCCGACAGGGCCCCCAGGATCGGCATGGAGAGGAACTGCATGAGCGCCCAGGCCGTCCCGAACACGCCGTACACCTCGGCCGCCGCGGCCGTGTCGCCGCCCTTGAAGGTCTCCACGAGCTTCGGCAGCACGGGGATCACCACGCCCATGGCGATCACGTCCACGACGACGAGGGCGAAGATGAAGGCGAGCGCGGCGGGGCGTGCGGACATGGGACCAAAGGCTCAGGCGAAGGGGCGAGTCTAGCGGAAGGCGGGCCGCCGCCGCGGCCGCCGCGCCTTTTCGGGCGGCCGTTGATCCGAAGCAATTGCGTCCCGGCCCCCGGCGGGAGAATTGCATTGGGGGAATTGTTCCCCGCCGTGGAGAAAGCGATGAAAACCACCCCGCATCGCCATACCGGAGAAGTGCGGCACGAGCAGCTCTACGCGCCCCGCCATGACGATCCCTACTTCGACACCGGCAAGCCCGCGCACGACGCGCGGTGCCCGGAATGCGGCGTCGTCTTCCACAAGGGCCGCTGGGCCTGGGGCCCGTCCCCGAAGGACGCCCTGCCGGTGACCTGCCCCGCCTGCCAGCGCATACACGACCGCTTTCCCGGCGGCTACGTGACGCTCAAGGGCCCGTTCGTGCAGGCCCACCGCGACGAGCTGAAGAAGCTCGTGCAGGCGCGCGAGGCCCACGAGAAGGCCGAGCACCCGCTGGAGCGCGTGATGGACATCGGCGAGCGCAGCGAGTCGCTCGAGATCACGACCACCGGCAACCACCTCGCCCGCGCCATCGGCAACGCGGTGCGCGCGGCCTACGACGGCAACCTCAAGGTGCGCTACCAGTCCGACGAGAACCTGGTGCGCGCCACCTGGACTAGGTAGCCGCTTCTTCCCGGGCGGGGTGGCGCGGCTTCTCGCGCCACACCTGCCGGAACTTGCCGCTCACGGGGTGTGCGGCGATCTCGCCGGTGTCAACGCGCAGGGTGATGCGCGAAAGGCCCTGCCGCGCGAGGAACTGCACCAGCGATTCCTTCACGCGGGCGGCCGAGTCGCGCGAACGCGACCGCGCCTCGACGCGCACGCGAAGCGCCCGCGGCCCCGTCTGCACCACCTGGAAGCGGTGCTCGCCGGAGCCCTCCTCGACCGCGGTGCAAAGCGCCATCGGCATCAGCGGCACTTCGCGCCCGCGGGCGTCGTGCAGGCGCAGGATCTCGTCGCGCCGGCCGTCCACGCGGATCACCGGGAAGGGCCGCCCGCACGCGCAGGGCTTCGAGACGAGCGTGACGCTGTCGCCCAGCTCGTAGCGAACGAGCGGCTGGACGTGGTTGGCGAGGTTGGTGAGCAAAACCGAAGCCGAGGCCGTGTCGGGCGGCACCGGATCGTAGTTCTCGTCCACGGGCTCGAGCACCACCCAGTCGTCGTTCACGTGCAGCGCGCCGCGCTCGCACTCGAAGGCGATGTTCATGAACTCCGAGGCGCCGTAGTCGCCCGCCACGCGGCAGGCGAACGACCGCTCGATGTGGTCGCGCGCCATGGGCGCCAGCCACTCGCCGCCATACCAGAGCACCGAAGGCTGGATCGCGAGCCGCCCCGCGTCCCGCTCGTGGGCGAGCGCCCGCAGCACGGTCGCGTAGGAGGCCACCACCGTCGGCCGGAACCGCTCCAGCTCGTCGCAGATCTCGCGGATGGGCGCGGTCACGGGGAAGACCCTCGCGTTCGACTCGAACCAGGGGTGCAGCGCGCGCAGCCGCTCCCAGCTCACGATGCCGGCGAAATGGCCCTCAGTCGCGGCGATGAGCGCATAGCGGTGGCCCGTGAGCGTCTCGTTCCAATTCCAGGCGGGCGCGAGCGCGCCCATGCGGGTCGCGCCCAGCGCGTCGTAGACGGCCAGCGCGTCGGCGTCGTGGACGATGAGGCCCGGCACGCCCGTGGTGCCCGAGCTCGAGAAGATGGCGTACCGGCCGAGGAAGGGCTCGCCGATGCGGGCGAGGTCCCCGGTGAATCGCTCCACGCCCTTGAGGGTCACGGCCGGATCGGTGACCCACTCGTCGAAGCGGGCCATGAGCTCGGCCTTGTGGACGTGCGGCAGGTCCGTGAGGCGCAGGTCGCGGCGCGTCACATGCGCCCACTTTGCGCGGTAGAACGCCGAATGCCGGCGTGTCCACCCGAGCAGGCGCGAAAGGCGCTCCGCCTGCAGGCGCTCGATGGCGAGGCGACCGGCCGCCAGCGTCCAGCCCGCGTCGGCCGCGAAGCTGCCCCAGCGCCACATCGCATCGAGGAACGGCCAACCGCCGGGCTTCAAGCCTCGGCCCTCCGCGCAACTCTATGTGCTGTTTGTACACCCGTGGCCGCGCCGCGGAACCCGGTTGGATCAGGAAATGCTCATTTCCGCGACAGGCCATCGCCTCCTGTAGTATTCCCGCCGTGAATCGCGCCTTCGTCGCCATCATTCTGTCCCTGCTGCTGCTCGGCATGCGGCAGCTGGAGGCCGCCCACTCGCTCGAGCACCTCGGCTCCGGCCACGAGCCGCGGGCCACGATGCCCCACGATGGGGGTGCCTGCAGCACGTGCGAGCTTCTCGCCGCGGGCGCGGACGGCGTTCCGGCCGCTGCCGGGACGCTCGCCATCGCGCAAGACGGGACCCAAGTCGCGGTCGTCGCGTTTTCCACGCGCGCGGTCGCGGCTCCCGCCGCCTACTCCTCCCGGGCACCTCCCCGCCTCTCCTGATCCGTACCGACCCTTCGCTGCCGTCCCACGGGGCTGGCGGCGTCCGTCCTACTTTCAAGGAGATTCATCGTGACCAGAATGCTTCTGGTGCCGGGCGCGCTGGCGCTGGCGCTGTGCGCGATTTCCCCGGCGAGAGCGGCCTCCGACTCCGAGATCGCCGACATCCGCGCGGAAATTCGCGCGCTTCGCCAATCGTACGAGTCGAGGATCGAGGCGCTGGAGCGGCGCCTCGCGGCGTCGGAGGCGCGCAGCTCCGCGCCGCCACCGGCGGCAGCACCGGCAGCGGCCCCGGTCCCGGTCCCCGCGCCGGCTCCCGCGCCGGCCGGGGCGGCGAACGCGTTCAATCCCGCGATCTCGCTCGTGCTGCAAGGCAACTACGCCAACCTGCAGCGCGACCCCGCGACTTACGCCATCCACGGCTTCCTCACGGGCGGCGAGATCGGGCCCGGCAAGCGCGGATTCAATCTCGCCGAATCCGAGCTCGCCATGAGCGCGAACGTCGACGACAGGTTCTCCGGCACGCTCATCGCCTCCCTCACCCCCGAGAACACGGTCGCGGTCGAGGAGGCCTATGGCATCTACACCGCGGCGCCGTCGGGGCTCGTTCCCAAGTTCGGCCGCTTCTTCTCGGGCATCGGCTACCTCAACGAGCAGCACCCCCACGCGTGGGACTTCCACGGGGCGCCGCTCGCCTACGAGGCATTCCTCGGAGGCAAGTTCGTGCAGGACGGAATCCAGCTGAAATGGACCGCGCCCACCGACCAGTACCTCGAACTGGGGGCCGAGGCCGGGAGCGGCGAGGGATTTCCCGGCTCCGCGCGCAGCGCGAACGGGGCGACCAGCGGCGCGCTCTACGCGCATACGGGCGGAGACGTCGGCGACAGCCACTCGTGGCGCGCCGGCGTGTCCTGGCTGCGCGCGAGGCCCGAGGGCCGGCAGTCGACGCTGACGGGCTCCGCGGGCAACGATGCCCTCGCCGCCTTCTCGGGCAGGAGCGACGTCGCCATCGCCGACTTCGTCTGGAAGTGGGCGCCGCACGGCAACGCCCGCGCCACCAACTTCAAGCTGCAGGGCGAGTACTTCCGCCGCCGCGAGCGCGGCGACCTCGCCTACAGCCCGACCAGCGCGCCGGCGCCCGCGAACACGGAAGCCTATTCGTCGGCGCAGTCCGGCTGGTACCTCCAGGGCGTCTGGCAGTTCATGCCGACGTGGCGCGTGGGAGCGGGCTACGACCGGCTCTCGCCCGGCAGCGTCGACTACGGCGCCAACGCCGCGTTCCCCGCGAGCGACGCCTTCGCGCCGAGGCGGGCCTCCTTCATGCTGGACTGGACGCCGTCGGAGTTCAGCCGCGTCCGCGCGCAGTTCTCGCGCAGCGAGACGCAGCCGGGACTGACCGACAACCAGTTCTTCCTGCAGTACATCCTGACCCTGGGCGCGCACGGCGCGCACCGCTACTAGAGGAGGCGCCCGTGAACGCCCGCATCCTGCGCTGGATCCCCGCCCTGCTCGCGGCCGCCGTCACGCCCGCCTTCGCCGCCCTCAACATCCTCGCAACGGTGCCCGAGTGGGGCGCGCTCGCCACCGAGATCGGCGGCGACAAGGTCAAGGTGAGCGTGGCCACCACGGCCCTCCAGGACCCCCACCACGTCGAGGCGAAGCCCAGCCTCATCGCGCGGGCGCGCGGCGCCGACCTCATCGTCGCCACCGGGGCGGAGCTCGAGGCCGGGTGGCTCCCGCTGGTGGTGCAACAGGCCGGCAACGCGAAGGTCCGCGAGGGCCAGCCGGGGTACTTCGCGGCGTCGTCCTTCGTGACGATGCTCGAGAAGCCCGCGCGGCTCGATCGCGCCGAGGGCGACGTGCACGCCGCGGGCAACCCGCACATCCAGACGGATCCGCGAAACATCGGCCGCGTGGCCTCCGCGCTCGCGGAACGCCTGGCCACGCTCGATCCGGGGAACGCGGCGTACTACCGTGGCCGCCAGGCCGACTTCGTCCGGCGCTGGACGGCCGCCATCGCCCGCTGGGAGAAGGACGCCGCGCCGCTGCGCGGCGCGCCCGTCGTCGCGCACCACAAGGCCTTTCCCTACCTCTTCGACTGGCTGGGCATCCGGGAGGTCGCCACGCTGGAGCCCAAGCCCGGCGTCGAGCCCACCACCTCCCACCTCGCGCAGGTGCTCGGGACGGCCAGGGCACGGTCGGTGCGGTTGGTGATCCGGGGCGCCTACCAGGACGACCGCGCCTCCCAGTGGCTCGTCGAGCAGGCGAAGGTGAACGCGGTCGTGCTGCCCTTCACCGTCGGCGGAACGCCCGAGGCCGGTGATCTCTTCTCGCTCTTCGACGACACCGTGCGACGCCTGCTGCGGGGGCTGCAATGAACTGGGACGCGCTCGATGTCTCGATCCTCTGGCCCGCCATGGCGGCGGGCCTGCTCGTCGCGGCGACCCACGTGCCGCTCGGCACGCAGGTGCTCGCGCGCGGAATCGTCTTCATCGACATCGCGATCGCGCAGATCGCCGGTTGCGGCGTTCTGCTGGCGGACCGCCTGGGGCTCGGCACCGAGGGAGCCGCCGCGCAGCTCGCGGCGCTGGCCGCCGCCCTGGGCGGCGCGTTCTTCCTCACCTGGACCGAGCGCGCCTGGCCCGAGGTGCAGGAAGCCGTGATCGGGGTGGTCTTCGTGCTCGCGGCGACGGGCGGCGTGCTGCTCCTCGCCTCGAACCCGCACGGCGGCGAGCACCTGCGCGACCTCCTCGCCGGCCAGATCCTCTGGGTGAAGCAGGGCCAGCTCGCCACCGCGGCCGTCGTCTATGCCGCGATCCTCGTCGCCTGGTTCCGCTGGGGCGCGGCTCTCGGGCGGGCCGGGTTCTACTCGCTCTTCGCGCTGGCCGTGACGGTGAGCGTGCAGCTGGTCGGCCTGTACCTCGTGTTCGCCACGCTCATCGTGCCGCCGCTCGCGACCCGCGCGATGGCAAAGGGCAGGCTGGCGGCCGCCTGGGGCGTGGCGGCCGTGGGCTATGCCGCCGGGCTCGTCGTGTCCACCATGGCCGACCTGCCCAGCGGCCCCGCGATCGTGTGGACCATCGTCGGCGCCGCGCTTGTCTTCGGCGCCGCGCGCCGCACCCGGGGCTCGATCGTCCCGGTCGCGGGTATATAGCGCGGCCAGGACTCGGGCGCCCCGCCTAGCCGCGCGGGCGCCGCTCCACGCAGTACGCGTAGCCCAGGGACGCCAGCTCGCTTTCCGACAGGGAGTCGGAGCGGTTGGCGGCCTGGATCATGTAGGTCGCCACCTGCGAGGCCCAGCTGTCGGAGGGCTTGCTGATGCCCTGCTCCAGGTCCTTCGCCCCGCGCCGCCTGGCGTTCTCGATCATGCTGGCGACCTGCGCGGTGGTCTGGCGGCAGGCCCTTTTCACCTCGTCGGAAGCCGCCTGGGGAAGCGCCGTGGCGGGCAAGAGGACCGCGGCGAGTCCCGACGCTGCAACGACACACTTGGCGAGTTTCATCATCCTGGCTACTTTCTCTTTTGAATGCGTGGAGTGCCGATTCTACCTTTGCCGCCCGAAGGGTTACGATAGGCGCTCCGATCGCGCCCCGCGTCCCGCCATGGACAAGAAGACCCGCTCCCCCGCCAAGCCGCCCCGCGACGAAGCCACCCCGGTTTCCGAAAGGATCCGCGCGCGGATCCGCCGGGCGAAGGAGCGCTTCCACGCCAACGACAACATCTCGAGGTTCATCGAGCCCGGGGAGATCCCGCAGCTCCTGGACGAGGTGGAGCAGAAGATGCGGCTCGTGCTCGAGAGCCTCGTGATCGACACGGAAGGCGACCACAACACGCAGGGCACGGCGCGGCGCGTGGCCCGGATGTACCTCACGGAGGTCTTCAGCGGCCGCTACCTGCCCGTGCCGCCGGTCACGGAGTTCCCTAACGTCGAGCGCCTGAACGAGCTGATGATCGTGGGGCCGATCACCGTGAGGAGCGCCTGCTCGCACCACCTCTGCCCCATCATCGGCAGGGTCTGGATCGGCGTGATGCCCAACGAGCACTCCAACCTCATCGGGCTCTCCAAGTACGCGCGCCTGTGCAACTGGGTGATGAGCCGCCCGCAGATCCAGGAGGAGGCGGTCACGCGGCTCGCCGACCTGCTGCAGGAGCGCATGCAGCCCGACGGGCTCGCGGTGGTGATGGAGGCCGACCACTTCTGCATGCAGTGGCGCGGCGTGAAGGACACCGACTCGAAGATGATCAACAGCGTGATGCGCGGCTCCTTCCTCAAGGACGCCAACCTGCGCCGCGAATTCCTCGCCCTGCTGCAGAGAAAGTCCCCCTAAGGCCTCGCCCAGGAGAACCCGAATGCTCGTCCGCCTCCTCTACGCCAGCCACTCGTCCAAGGCGGTGACCACCGACACCATCGAGTCGATCCTCGAGCAGTCGCGCAAGCACAACCCGCGGCTCGGCATCACCGGCATCCTCTGCCAGAGCGGCGACACGTTCCTGCAGGTGCTCGAGGGCGGCCGCACCGCGGTGAACCTCCTCTACAACGACATCGTGCGCGACCCGCGCCACAAGAACGTCGTGGTGCTGCACTACGAGGAGGCCGAGCAGCGCCGCTTCGCCAGCTGGACCATGGGGCAGGTGAACCTAGCCAAGGTGAACCCGTCCACGCTGCTCAAGTACTCCGAGACGACGACCCTGGATCCCTACGCGATGTCGGGCAAGGCCGCGATGGCGCTGCTCGAAGAGCTGATCGCGACCGCGCAGATCGTCGGCCGCGCCAACTGAACCCGCCGCCGGCCCGCGGCCGGCACCGACAGGAGCGACGCCCTTGGCTCTCCTGCGACACCGCCGCTTCGCGCGCCGCGAGGACCTCGGGCTCACCCGGAAGCAGTTCGCGGCGCTCGAGCGGCTGGACACGCCGCAGAAGGTCCAGCGCTTCGTGAACCGCATCCCCGCCAACCACGAGCCGGCGGGCGAGACCCTGCTGTCGGCGCGCGAGGTGCTGCGGCAGCGCCGCGCCCACTGCCTGGAGGGGGCGTTCGTCGCGGCCTGCGCCCTCTGGGTGCACGGCAGGCCGCCGCTCGTCGTCCACCTCGACTGCGACCTCTCCGACTACCCGCACTGCATCGCCGTGTTCCGGCAGGGGCGGCACTGGGGGGCCATCTCGAAGACGAACGGCGCGGTGCTGCGCTATCGCGACCCGGTCTACCGGTCGCTGCGCGAGCTCGCCCTCTCCTACTTCCACGAGTATTGCGACCGGCGCGGGCGGCACACGCTGCGCAGCTTCTCGGGCGCGTTCGACCTGCGTCGCGTCGACACCGACCTGTGGGTGACGCCGGAGAAGGCCTGCTGGGAGGTGCACGACCGCCTCGTCGGCCTGCGCCACCATCCCCTCGTGAGCGCGCGGCAGGTCCGGGGCCTTTCCCGGCGCGATCCCTTCGAGTCCCGCCTGGCGAAGATCGTGCAGTACCCGCGGCCCGCGAGGCGCCGGCGGGCACGTCCGTAGTCCGGGGCCGCGCAATTGGCTAACATGGCGGGGCTTGCGGGCGCCCGGAAGGAGCCCGCCGGCCGCCGCACGATACGAAAACACGATACGAAGGAGGAGTCCCGAAATGCGCCTCGCCCGACTTGCCGCCCTTGCGCTCGCCGCCCTTCTCGCCTGCGCGGGCACCGCCATCGCCGCCGACTACCCGACGCGCCCGGTGAAGGTGATCGTGTCCTACCCGCCGGGAGGGACGACGGACGTGCTCGCGCGCATCATCGCCGGGTGGCTCTCGGAGAAGATGGGCCAGCAGTTCATCATCGAGAACAAGCCGGGCGGCGGCAACAACATCGGCACGGCCTTCGCGCTGGGCCAGGCGCCGGACGGCTACACCCTCTTCCTCACGAACCCGGCCAACGGCATCAACCACACGCTGTACAGGGACCTGCCCTTCAGCATCCTCACGGACCTCGCGCCCGTGGCGGGGCTCATCACGTCCCCGAACGTGATGGAGGTCACCAATGCGTTCCCGGCGAAGACCGTGAAGGAGTTCATCGACTACTGCAAGGCGAACCCCGGCAAGATCAACATGGCCTCCTCCGGCGCGGGCACCTCCGTGCACATGTCGGGCGAGCTCTTCATGATGATGACCGGCTGCAAGATGACCCACATCCCCTACAAGGGCGCGGGCCCGGCGCTCACGGACCTCATCTCCGGCCAGGTGCACGTCCTCTTCGACAACCTGCCGTCGTCGGCCGGTCACATCAAGGGCGGGCGCATCCGCGCCGTGGCGGTGACGACCGCGACGCGCGAGCCGTCGATGCCCGACGTTCCCACCGTCGCGGAGACCGTGCCCGGCTACGAGGCCGTGGCCTGGTTCGGCATCGGTGCGCCCAAGGGCACGCCGAAGGACGTCATTGCGAAGCTCAACGCCGAGATCAATCGCGCGCTCGCCGACCCGAAGATGCGCGAACGCCTGGCGGAACTTGGCGGCAAGCCCATGCCCGGCACGCCCGAGGACTTCGGCAAGCGCATCGCCTCCGAAGTGGAGAAGTGGTCCAAGGTCGTCAAGGCCTCGGGCGTCACCCCCAATTGACCCGGTCGGTTGACCCGGTCGACCGACCGGGTCGACTTCAGGTGGAGAGCTTGCGGCCGAGCTTCGACTCGATGGAGTCGACCTTGGCCTTGAGGCGCCCGGGCTTGCCCTCGCGGTAGTCGATGCGGATCGAGGTGGAGATGCGGCCGCAGTCCTGCCGCATCCGCTCGAAGCAGGCGGTGACCACCGCCATCACCTCGTCCCATTCCCCCTCGACGATCGTTCCCATCGGCGTGAGCCGGTAGGGCAGGCCGCTCCGGTCGACGATGTCGAGGGAGCGGGCGACGTACTCGCCCAGGCTTTCGCCCTTGTCGAAGGGGGACATCGAGAACTCCAGCAGGACGGACATGCTCGCCTCCGCGCGATATCGTGCACCCCGGGATGCTACCGCCGCCGGGCCCGCCGCGCGCCCCCCGGCTTCCCGGGGGTTGATTCGCGTCAAGAGCCGGGCCACGGCCCGGCGGAAACTGGGTTATCGGAGGACTTCGCCATGCCGAATCCCCGCCCTGCCCTGCCACTCGAGCCGCCGGCGCTTCGGCGGACCTGCGACCCGGCGAGCCTGAACTTCAAGACGACCGACGACCTCGAGGACTTCGCCGAGGTGCTCGGCCAGTCGCGCGCCGTCGAGGCGATCCGCTTCGGCGTCGGCATGGAGCGCGACGGCTACAACCTCTACGCGATGGGCCCCGAGGGCATCGGGCGCCACACCATCGTTCGCCGCTTCCTCGAGCAGCGGGCGCCGCAGCGTCCCACGCCGCAGGACTGGTGCTACGTCTTCAATTTCGCCGCGCCCGACAAGCCGCGCGCCCTCGCCCTTCCGGCCGGCAGCGCCCAGCGCTTCAGGGAGGACCTGCAGCGCCTGGTGGAGGACCTGCGCACCGGCATCCCCAGCGCCTTCGAGGCGGACGAGTACCGCACTCGGCTGCAGGAGATCGAGAGCGAGTTCGAGCAGCGCCACGAGCAGGCCATCGAGGCGGTGGGCGAGAAGGCCAAGGGGCAGGGCATCGCGCTCGTGCGCACGCCCGGTGGCTTCGGCTTCGCGCCGATGCACAAGGACAAGGTGATGAGCCCGGACGAGTTCCACGCGCTCTCCGAGGCGAAGCAGAAGAAGGTGCAGGACGCGATCAGCGCCCTCGAGCAGGACCTCGCGCGCGCGATCCAGGAGGTGCCCAAGATGCGCCGCGAGGCGCAGCGCAAGGTGCGCGAGCTCAACCGCCAGGTGATCGGCACCACCGTCACCGGCCTCATCGAGGAGCTGAAGGCCGCCTACGTCGCGCTGCCGCCGGTGGTCGCCCACCTCGAGGAGGTGCACGAGGACGTGCTCGACCACGCGGAGTTCTTCCGCCAGACGAAGGACGGCGAGCAGAAGTCGCTCTTCGGCATCCCCGTCGGCGAGCCCGACTCGGAGTCGGCGCTCGGCCGCTACCAGGTGAACGTGCTGGTGGAGCACGCAGCGGACTCGGGTGCCCCCATCCTCTACGAGGACAACCCCACCCACGACAACCTCGTCGGGCGTGTCGAGCACGTGGCCCAGATGGGCACGCTCGTCACCAACTTCATGCTCATCAAGGCCGGCGCCTTCCACCGCGCCAACGGCGGCTACCTCGTCCTCGACGCGCTCAAGGTGCTGCAGCAGCCCTTCGCGTGGGAGGCGCTGAAGCGCGCCATGCGCTCGCGCGAGATCCGCACCGAGTCGCTGGGCCAGATGCTGAGCCTCGTGAGCACCGTGGGCCTCAAGCCCGAGCCCATCGCCTTCGACCAGAAGGTCGTGCTCGTGGGCGAGCGCATCTTCTACTACCTGCTGCAGGCCTACGACCCCGAGTTCCCCGAGCTGTTCAAGGTGGCCGCCGACTTCGAGGAGGACATCGAGCGCGGCCCCGGGGCCGACCTCGTCTACGCCCGCGTGATCGCCACCGTCGCGCGCCGCGAGAAGCTGCGGGCGCTCGACCGCGGGGCCGTGGCGCGGCTCATCGAGCAGGGCGCGCGGGCCGCGGGCGACTCCGGGAAGCTCTCGGTGGTCATGCGCGACCTCACGGACCTCCTGCGCGAATCCGACTTCTTCGCCAACGCCGCCGGCCGCGCCGTGGTCGAGGCCCCCGACGTCGACCGCGCCATCGAGGCGCGCGAGGAGCGCCAGTCGCGCATCCGCGAGCGCGTGCAGGAGCAGATGCGCAAGGGCACGGTGCTCATCGACACCGAGGGCAGCCGCGTAGGCCAGGTGAACGGCCTGTCGGTGGTCCAGCTGGGCGAGTTCATGTTCGGCATGCCCAGCCGGATCACGGCGCGCGTGCGCCTGGGTCACGGCGGCGTGGTCGACATCGAGCGGGAGGCGGAGCTGGGCGGGCCGCTCCACTCCAAGGGCGTGATGATCCTGTCCGGCTTCCTCGCCGGGCACTACGCCACCGACCGGCCGCTCTCGCTCTCGGCGACCCTGGTGTTCGAGCAGAACTACGGCGGCGTGGAGGGCGACAGCGCCTCCTGCGCCGAGCTGTGCGCCCTGCTCTCGGCCCTCGCGGAGGCCCCCATCCGCCAGTCGATCGCGATGACCGGCTCGGTGAACCAGCACGGCGACGTGCAGGCGATCGGCGGCGTGAACGAGAAGATCGAGGGCTTCTTCGACCTGTGCCGCGCCCGCGGCCTCACCGGCGAGCAGGGCGTGGTGATCCCCGCCGCCAACGTGCGCCACCTCATGCTGCGCCGCGACGTCGTGGAGGCCGTGGAGGCGGGGCGCTTCCGCGTCTACCCGGTGCGGACCGTGGACGAAGCCCTGGCCCTCCTCTCGGGCGAACCCGCCGGCGAGCGCGACGCCACGGGCCGCTTCCCCGCCGGCTCGGTCAACGCCCGCGTCGAGCAGCGGCTGGCCGCCTTCGCGGAGCGCGTCCGCACGTTCGCCGCCGGCCCCGCGGGCAAGAAGGAATGGCGGCGAGGCAGGCCCAAGTGAGGATCCGGCGCATCGTCGTGGGGCTCGACATCGACCCGCAGAGCCGGGCGGCCCTGGCGGCGGCCGCGATGCTCGCGGGCGAGCTGGGGGCGGAGCTCGAGGCGCTCTTCGTGGAGAGCGACGAGTTGCACCGGCTCGCGGGAATGCCCTTCGCGCGCGAGACGGGGTTCACGTCGGCCTCGACGCGCCGGCTCGATCCCGAGGCGCTCGAGCGGTCTCTGCAGGCGCACGCAGAGGAGGCGAGGCGCGCGATCGAGGCGCTGTCGCAGTCGCGGGCCTTCCGCTGGTCCCTGCGCGTCACGCGCGGCTCGATGGCCGAGGAAGTGCGCTCCGCGGCCACGGGAAGCGACCTCACCGTGGTGGCGGTCTCGCGCTGGGGCCCGGAGGCCGTGAGGCTCGCGCGCGAGACCCCGGTCTCGCTCCTCGTCATTCCGCGGTCGGGAAAAGCCGGCGGCCCGCTCGCCGCGCTCTGCCCCGTGGCAGTGGCGCCGGAGCAGGCCATCGCGCTGCTCGGGTCCCTCGCGGGCGCCGTGGGCGACGGACTCACGATCATGGTCGTGGGCGAGCAGCTCGCGGAGGCGAAGCGCTGGTGCGAGAAGGCCACGAAGCTGCTCGAAGAGCAGGGGCGGCGGGCCCGGCTCGAGATCGTCCGCGACAGCCAGGCCGAGGCGCTGGAGGCCGCGCTGAAGCGCCTCGCCCCGCGCGCACTCGCCATCCTCGCGCCCTCCCCCACGGCGTAGTCCCGGCTTGGCACCTTCGACATGAGCCTGCCGGCGGCTCCGGGACGCGCGGCTGGCCGCCCCGAGCGCTGCCTGCGCGACCAGACCCCGTAGAATTGACCCGGTCAATTGGCCGGGTCAACCACGTGGCGTCGATCGAGGTCAGCGAGAAGGCGGGCGTCCGGTACCTGCACTTCGGCTCCGAGCTGGTGCAGGGGGCGATGCGCCTCGCGCGGCCCTGGTCGCTCGAGCTCGAGTACACGCGGGAGATGATGTTCCCGCTGCTCGTCGCGCGCCGGCGCCCGTGGCCGCGCACCGTCCTGCAGGTCGGGCTGGGAAGCGCCTCGTTCACGCGCTTCCTGCATCGCCACCGGCCGGCGGCGCGCGTGACCGTCGTCGAGATCGCGCCCGAGGTCGTTGCCGCGGCCCGCCAGTTCTTCAAGCTGCCGGAAGCGTCGGCGCACCTCGCCATCGAGATCGCGGACGCGCACGAGTACCTCGCCGCCTCGGGCCGGCGCTTCGACCTCGTCCTCGTCGACGGCTTCGACGCCGAAGGCCGCGCCGGCATGCTGGAGACGCTGCCCTTCTACCTCGCATGCCGCAGCCACCTCGCCGAGGGCGGCGTGATGGCGGCGAACCTCCTCACGCGCCGAAGCAGCGTGGCCGCGACCGTGCGGCGGATGCGCCAGGCCTTCGGCGACGGCGTGCTCGTGCTGCCTCCCTGCGGCGACGGCAACACCGTGGCGATCGCGGCGGCGGGCGACCTGCGCATCGATCCCGGGGCGCTGGAGGATGCCGCGCGGGTCCTGAAGGCGGAGACGGGACTCGACTTGACGCCCACCCTCCGCAGGCTCAGCCTGCGCTGACTCCCCGTCGACCCCGGCTCCCATGCGCACCCTCGTCCTCCTCGCCAGCCTCGCCGCCCTGGGCGCCTCCGCCCAGTCCCCGCACGACCCCGCCGCCCTCGTCGCGGCCCAGAAGGAAGCCCTGAAGGCGCTTGCGTTCATGGACGGCGCCTGGCGCGGGCAGGCCTGGACGCTGCAGCCGGGCGGCGCCAGGCGAACCATCACGCAGACGGAGCGCATAGGCCCGTTCCTCGACGGCGCCGTGAAGGTGGTCGAGGGACGCGGCCACCGCGACGACGGCTCCGTCGGGTTCAACGCCCTGGGGGTCATCTCCTACGACCCGGGGACCAAGGCGTACACGATGAGATCCTGGGCCATGGGCCGGTCGGGGGACTTCCCGCTCACGGTGCTTGCCGACGGCTACCGGTGGGAGACACCCGCGGGGCCCGGCGCGGTGATCCGCTACACGGCCACCGTGAAGGGCGACTCGTTCCGCGAGGTCGGCGACCGCATCGCGGAAGGCCGCGAGCCGATGCGCGTCTTCGAGATGGACTTGAGGCGGCTGGGCGACACGGGCTGGCCGGCGGCGGACCCCGTGCCTGCGCGCTGAGACCGCGCGCGCCGCTGTTTCATCCGCAACGATTCGCCCTTCCTTCCCCCTCCCGGGACCGTCCGTCGCCTTCACCCGTAATCCTCGCGCGGGCAAATGCGACGTGCCTCACAGCGGGGCGGCACCGCCGCGCGCATCGTGGACCCATCGACAATCGCGCTCCCGCGTGAGGGAGGTGGGACATGAGCAAACTGGCAGGCGAATGGCTGGGCAATACGGCGGTGGTGCAGGCCACGATCGAGCGGCAGCGCGAGGCACTGGCCTTCCTGGGATTCCGTCCGGCCTACTACGACTACACGACCGGTTCCGTACACCTGTCACGGCACGCGGACGGCTCGCCGACCTTCGAGCACATCGTCGACGGGTTGCCCGACGAGGCGGTGGCGGTCCGCTCGGCCTGCGGCCGGGTCATCGCCGCCAAGGCGACGCTCGTCGCGGGCTTCGAGCGCGGCGGCTTCTTCTACACGTGCCTGTCCGCGTGCCGCGCGGCCGAGGAGTGGGGGTACGCGGCGTAGGCCGCCAGCGCGGCGACGCGGACGTCAGTCGAGCTTCACGCCGGCGGCCCTGATGATGGGCCACCACTTCTCGATCTCCGCCTTCTGGTGCGCGCCGAGCGCCTCGGGCGTCTGCCGCTCGCGCGGCACGACCTCCATGCCGAGCTGCTCCAGCCGCTGGCGCGTGGCCGGGTCGGCGAGCGCCTCGACCACGGCGGCGTTCAGCTTCGCCACCACGTCCTTCGGCGTGCCGCGCGGCGCCCAGATGCCGTACCAGATGGCGATATGCAGGCCCGGCATCCCGGCCTCGTCGACGGTGGGCACGTCCGGCGCAGCCGCCGAGCGCTCCTTCGCGGTGATGGCGTAGCCGCGGATCTTGCCGGCGCGAACCTGCGGAATGGAATTGGAGAGCTGGTCGACGATGAGGTCGATCTGCCCGCCCATGAGGTCCTGCATGGCCGGTCCCGTCCCCTTGTAGGGGATGAAGGTGAGCTTGCCCTTGATCTCGTTCTGGAAGTAGATGCCCGCGATGTGCGTGGAGGAGCCCGCCCCCGCCGTGCCCGCGTTCACCTTGCCCTCGTTCGCCTTCACCCAGGCGACGAGCTCCTTCAGGTTCGTCGCGGGCAGCGTCGGTCTCGACACGATGATCATGGGGTTTCCCCCGATCATTGCCACGGGCTCGAGGTCCTTGAGCAGGTCGTAGCCCAGCTGGTAGACCGCGCCGTTCACGACGTGGGTGCTCCAGTGGCCGATGCTGAGCGTGTAGCCGTCGGGCGCGGCGCGCGCCACGCGGCCGACCCCGAGGCTTCCGCCCGCGCCCGTGGTGTTCTCCACCACCACCGCCTGCCCGAGCGACTTGCGCATGGGCTCGGCAAGGATGCGTGCCACCACGTCCACCGGCCCGCCGGCCGCGAAAGGCACGACCATCACGATCGGGCGCGACGGCCAGGCCTGCGCGGCGGCGGCGGCGCTGAAGCCCAGCGCGGCCAGGAATGCGAATGCGGCTGTCCGGTTCCTCTTCATCATGACTTCCCCCGTTCTGGTGTTCTTCAGGTCCGGATCACCGAGATGTGCTCCCTCCCGCTCTCGGGCAGCCAGACCTCGCCCTTGCGCCCGAGTATCTGGCGGATGTTGGTGCCGGGCCGCGGCAAGTCGAAGCGCTCGAACCTCTCCGCGCGCGGGTCGAACGAGTAGACCGCGTTCGAGGTCCACTCGGCCATCCACACGATGTCGCGATCGTCCACGTACACGGCGTAGTTGTGCGGGTTGTCGCCGGGCAGCTTCCACGTGCGCCAGCTCCCGGCGGCGGGATCGTGCATCGAGAGGTTTCCGCTCACCCACTCGCTCACCCAGATGCGGCCGCGGCTGTCGCTCCAGACGCGGCGCGCGCCCTGCCCCTTCGTCGGCGGCTCCACGACGATCGAGGCGCCGGACTTGCGCTCGATGCGCGCGATGTAGGAGCCTGCGAGCGAGCAGTACCAGACGTCGCCCGAAGGCGTCGAGCAGATGCCGTAGGGCCCGCGGCCCCTGGGCGCGTCCCAGACGTCCACCTTGCCCGTCTTCACCGCCACGCGGCCGATCACCCCGCTCTGCCCCGTGAACCACAGGTCGCCGTCACCGTCGAACGCGCAGGTGTTCAGGTTGGCGTAGGGCGTGCCCTCGGGCAGCGGGAAGGAGGTCACCTTGCGGTCGGGCCAGCCCACGCGGACGATCGCCTGGGCCCCGCCGTCGGTGAGCCACGCCGCCTTGTCGGGGCCCTGGATCACGCCGTGGGGCGAGGAATTGCCGCCGAGGGAGATGAGCTCCGTGGTCCCCTTCGCGGGATCGAAGTAGCCGAGGTGCCCGCTCGCCTGTGCGCTGAACCAGACGCCGCCGTCGGGCGCGGGCGCCACGTCGTGGATGCCGGTGCGCCGGGCCGTCTTGAGGGGCCAGCCCTGCACGCGCGCCGGCTGTGCCGCCGCGAGCGGGGGCGCCACCGCGCCGAGGGCCAGGCCCGCCAGCGCCCCCAGGGCCCGGCGACGGGATGTCGGCTCCATGCTCTCCTCCTGCCCGGCTCGCCGGCCGGTTTCCGGAAAGCCGCCATGGTAAGCCATGACGGGCGCCATTCGCGCAACCTCTGCGCCAGAGCAAAGCCCCGGGTGTGCAGGGGTTCTACCCTTGACCGTGCATTCCCCGTCGACCGGAAGGATCACGCCATGAACAAGAACGTCTTGCGCGCCCTCGCGGCGCTGTCGATCGGATTCGCCGCCGCCGTCCAGGCCGAGCCGGACAAGAAGGGCTGCACGGATCCCGCCCTCTTCCCCGTGCGCATGCCGGGCTATTTCATCGCCGACTGCAAGTCCGCCGACTTCGAGGCCTACGACTTCCGCCTCCCCAAGGGCCAGAAGCAACGGCAGGAGGGCAAGTTCACCTTCGTCACGTACCGGCTGGAGCGCGGCCAGCCCGAGCCGAGCGCGGTCGCCATCCTGCGCAACTACGAGAACGCCTTCGCGAAGGTGGGCGGCACGGTCGCCGCGACCCTCCCGAACAACTGGTGGAACGGCAGCGCCGTGCTCGACGGCCGCGAGGTCTGGACGGAAGTCGAGCGGGGCAACGGTCTCATCTGGATCCGCGTCCTCGAGAAGGGCGCCATGAAGCAGCACGTGGTCGCCGACGCCACGGCGCTCTCCAACGACATCCGGGCCAAGGGCCACGTGGCCGTCTACGACATCCACTTCGACACCGGCAAGGCCGTGGTGAAGCCCGACTCGAAGCCCGCGCTCGACGAGGTGGCGAAGCTCCTCAAGGGCGACCCGGGCCTCAAGCTCTGGGTCGTGGGGCACACCGACTGGGTGGGCAAGGTGGAGGACAACATGCGCCTTTCCCAGGCCCGCGGGGAGGCCGTCGTGGCCGAGCTGGTGAACGCCTACGGGATCAACGCCGCGCGCCTGAAGGGCTTCGGCGTGGGGCCCCTCGCCCCGGTCGCCGGCAACGACGACGACGCGGGACGGGCCAAGAACCGGCGCGTGGACCTGGTGAAGGCGCCCTGACGGGAAGAGACGGCTGCCGCAAGCCCCCGGCCGGGGCTCACGCCTTCGGCCAGAGGATCATCTGGGTGCAGCGGAAGAGCGCGATCTTCCTTCCGGTCGCCTCGTCCGTGACGACCGCGTCCCAGACCTGCGTGTTCCTCCCGAGGTGCTGCGCCGTGGCCGTGCAGGCCACGGCGCCCTCGCGCACGGTTCCCAGGAAATTGCTCTTGAGCTCGATGGTGGTGAAGGACGCGGCGCCCTCGGGCAGGTGCGCGATCGTCGCGTAGCCGCAGCTCGTGTCCGCGAGCGCCACCACGCTCGCCGCGTGCAGGAATTCGTTGGGCGCGACGTGGATCTTCTTCACCGTCATGCGGCTCGACAGCGTTTGGGGCGCGAGCGCGGTGATCTCGACGCCGAGGTAGCCGGGCAGGTAATCCTTGCCGCGCTGGTTGAGGGTGCCGACCGTGACTTCGGGGCGCAGGGTGCTCATGACCGTCCTCCCGGGAAGCGGGAGACGGGCTCAGGCCCTTCTCCCTCGCGCCATCCTGCCACGGCTTCCCGCGGCGCGCTTCGCGACGGGCGCCGCCGCCTTCCTGCCCTTGGCCTCCACCGCGGCCTTGGCCCGCGCCGCCAGCGCGAGCTTCCTCACGCGCCGGATGTCGGCGTCGGAGAAGGGTCCGCTCACGCCGGAGATGGCCGCGAGCTTCATGCCGTGCTTCAGGCCCAGGCGGTAGATCTCGCGCACCTTCTCCCACTCGATGTTGCGGCCGACGGTGAAGTTCTCGAAGCGGCCCTCGAGCGCGAGCACGATCGTCTCCGCGAGGCAGGCGTAGGCGACGTTCCGGGGAAGCCCGATGTTCTTCATAGAGACGTTGCCGGGGAGCTGGATCTCGCCCGACTCGATCACCAGCACGTCGGGGCGCTTCGCCACCTCCTGCGCCGGCAGGTCCAGGGGCCGCGCCACGTCCGTGATCACGCACCCGGGCTTCACCTTCATGATGTCGAGGATCCTCTTGCCCGCGCCGCTCGTCGCCGTGACGATCATGTCCATCCCGGAGATGTCCCGGTCCGTGCTCGCGGAGAGGAAGAGCTTCGCGTCCGGCGTCTCCTTGAGGATCGAGCCCTTGAGCGACAGGAGCTTCGCCGTCTCGGGAGAGACCAGGTAGACCTCCTCGGCCACCATCGCGAGGAGCCGCGCGCAGACCGAGCCGATCGAGCCCGTCGCGCCCACCACCATCGCCTTGAACCTGAGCCGCCGGTCGCTGTTGGTGTCCGGCGACACGAGCCCCAGCCGCCGCATGGCGTCGTGCGCGGCCCAGAGCGCCCCGGACGCGCTGTAGCTGTTGCCCGTGGTGATGGGCAGCGGCGCGCGCCTCGCCACGGTGAGCCCGGCGTCCCCCACGACCTTCGTGAACGCCCCGAGGCCCATGATCTGCGCGCCCAGACTCCTCGCCACGCGCGCGGCCTCCAGCAGGCGCCTGTAGGTGAACTCCGGGCCGTGGCTCATGATCTCCTTCGGCGTACCGCCGACCGAGATGAGCCATCCCTCGCACTCCACGCCCGTCGGCGACCGGATGCCCTCGACCTTCGAGTAGACGAAGGGCGGCGCGTACGCCATGGCCTTCTCCAGCACGTCCATGAACACGGGCGGCGACACGTGCGAGAGCAGCTCGATGGGCTTCACGTTCTTGAAGTACTCCTGCGACAGCGGGTGGATCACGAACGCGAAGCGGTTCACGCGCCGGAAGCCGCGCGGCCAGACCATGCGCGGCTCCATGCCGAGGCCGGTGATGATCTCGAGGTAGTCGTCCTCGAGCAGCTCGTCGGGCTCCTTGCCGCGCGCGGCGATGATCATGGCGTCCAGCAGGCTCGGCCCCAGCACGTGCCCGAAGATCGCCGGCGCCCCGTCGATCACGAGGTTGACGCCCTTGCGCTTGAGGCCCGCGAGGCGCGCGTCGCTCACCGTGGAGGTGAGGATCGTCTTGCCGGAGAGCTCCTCCGGGCCGAAGGCGTCCAGCTCGTGGACGGGCGCCACGAGGACGGTGGCGTCCTGCATGGCGCGGCGCAGGACGAAGCGCTGCCACTCCTTGGTGACGGCGTTGTCCGTCACCAGGTCGGGCACGCGGTCGGTGACGTAGTGGGCGCCGCTCGCGTAGAGCTCGAGGGCGTCCAGCGACCCCAGCATCTTCGGCAGGCCCAGCTGCAGCAGCGCGTCGGCGAACTCCAGGTTCGGCGTGTACTCCGCCATCGCCTGGGCGAGCTTGTAGTTGGACACGCCCGAGAAGAAGAGGACCCTCGCGTTGTTGAAGTAGTCGCCCAGCTTCCCCTGCACGTGGCGAAGCGCCCACTCCTGCAGGATGTCGCCCAGCCGCCCGCCCGTGGTGACGGGCACGCGCGTGACGGCGGCCGTGAGGCGCGCGCTGTCCTTGTCGACGAAGCGCTGCGAGCCGACGGTATAGGCGTCCTTCTCGACCCCGATCCCGATCGCGTCCGCCTCGTTCTCCCAGTGCCGCAGGAGCTTCTCCGCCCGCGCGACGCTGTGGTTCGCGCCGATCCGCCGGACGTGGAAGCGCTTGCCGAGGAACCGGGCCTCGAACTCGAAATCCTGGGTCCGGGAGCCCAGGCTGACCCCGACGACCCGCTTCACGGCTGCCCTTTCGTGTGCATTGCAACAAATTGCGCCAACGGGCCGGCGGGCTTTTGATCCAAGTCGACAAATCCCCTCTTGGGCATGGCCCGCGGGCGGCATTTGCGGCAAGCTGGGCGAATCGGGCGTCATGCTGCGGAGCACAAGATGATCGGGATGCCGGGCGTGGTCGGGGACGTGGTCCGTTCCGTGGGGCTTTCCACGGCGATGAAGGCGGCCGGCGTGGTGACGGCGCTCCTGCCCATCCCGCAGCCCATGCTGCTGGTGGGGCCCGGGGCGAGCCGGCGCCTGGGCCAGGCCCTCGCCGGGTTCGGCCACCGTCGGATCCTCGTGGTCACCGACGAGAACGTCATGAAGCTCGGGCTCGTGAAGGGCCTCACGCAGGCCCTCAAGAAGGGCGGCGCGGACTTCGTGGTGTTCGACGCCGTGACCCCGGACGCGCCCATTCCCGCGATCGAGAAGGGCATCGCCTTCTTCGAGCGGCGCGGCTGCGACGCGGTGGTCGGCTTCGGCGGCGGCTCGCCCATGGACGCCGCCAAGGTCATCGCCTACGCCGCGGCCAACCGGGCGGCGCCCGCGAAGCTCGCCGGCTATTTCAGGGGCCTGCACTCGCCGGTGCCCATCTACGCGGTGCCGACGACTGCCGGAACCGGGTCGGAAGTCACGGTGGCTGCGGTGATCGCCGACCCCGAGAACGAGAGGAAGCTCGTGGTCGCGGACACGCGGCTGGTGCCCACGATGGCCGCGCTGGATCCCTCCCTCATGACGGGGCTGCCGCCCGCGGTCACGGCGGCCACGGGAATGGACGCGCTGACCCACGCGATCGAGGCGTTCCTCGGCCAGTGGGCCACGGACCACACCGACCGCATGGCGATCGCCGCCGTGGGGCTCGTCCACGAGAACCTGCGCACCGCCTACCAAGAGGGGCGCAACCTCGAGGCGCGGGAGCGCATGGCGCTCGCCGCCACCTATGCGGGCATCGCCTTCACGAGGGCCAACGTGGGCTACGTGCACGCCATCGCGCACCAGCTGGGCGGCAAGTACCACACGCCGCACGGCCTCGCGAACGCGATCATGCTGCCCCACGTGCTGCACTTCCTCGCCCCGGCGGTCACGAAGCGGCTCGCGCGCCTCGCCGTCGCGGCGAAGATCGGGAACGAGACCGAGCGGCCGGCCGCGCTCGCCCGGAAGTTCCTCGAGTCGATCGAGAGGATGAACCGCGACCTCGGAATTCCCGCGTCGGTCCCGGGGCTCAAGGAAAAGGACATCCCCGAGCTCGCCAAGGCGGCGTGCTGGGAGGCGGACACGAACTACCCGGTGCCCAGGTACATGTCGGCCGAGACCTGCGAGGCGATCCTGCGGCAGGTCCTTCCCGCCGCGGCACGGCCCCGAAAGCGCGCCGCGGCCGCGAAACGTCGCCGCTAGGTTGCCCGCGGGGCGGGCGGTGGCGATAATCCCCGGATCACACGTGAGAAGAGGAGAGGGAAATGCTGCGTCGTAGATTCCTGGCCGCGGGTGCGGCGTGCGTGCTGGCGGCTTCGGTGCCGGCCATGGCCCAGAACTACCGGGCCGAGTACCGGCTCTCCACCGTGCTCGGCACGGCCTTTCCCTGGGGGCAGGCGGGCGAGCGCTGGGCGGAGCTCGTGAAGGAGAAGACCCAGGGGCGCATCGTCATCAAGCTCTACCCCGGCACCTCGCTCGTGGGCGGCGACCAGACGCGCGAGTTCACCGCCATCCGCCAGGGCACCATCGACCTCGCCATCGGCTCGACCATCAACTGGTCGCCGCAGGTGAAGGAGCTGAACCTGTTCGCGCTGCCGTTCCTCATGCCCGACTACAAGGCGATCGACGCACTCACGCAGGGCGAGGTGGGCAAGGAACTCTTCTCGATCCTCGAAAAGCGCGAGGTCGTGCCGCTCGCCTGGGGCGAGAACGGCTTCCGCGAGATGTCCAACTCGAAGAAGGACATCGCCTCGCCGGCCGACATGAAGGGCCTCAAGTTCCGGCTCGTGGGCTCCCCGCTCTTCCTCGAGACCTTCACGGCGCTGGGCGCCAACCCCACGCAGATGAGCTGGGCCGACACGCAGGCCGCGCTCTCCTCCGGCGCCGTCGACGGCCAGGAGAACCCGCTGTCGGTGTTCGTCGCCGCGAAGCTGCCCACCATCGGCCAGAAGCACCTCACCCTGTGGCACTACGTGGCCGACCCGCTCATCTTCGTCGTGAACAAGGACGTGTGGGCCAGCTGGACGCCGGCCGACCGCGAGGCCGTGAAGCAGGCCGCGCTGCAGGCGGGCAAGGAGAACGTCGAGAAGGCCCGCAAGGGCATCGCCGGCGGAGACAACGAGGTGCTCAAGCAGATCGAGGCCGGCGGGGTGAAGGTGACCTCCCTCACCGACGCGCAGCGCGACGCCTTCGTGAAGGCCACGCGCCCCGTGTACGAGAAGTGGGCCAAGACCATCGGCGAGCCCCTCGTGAAGAAGGCCGAGGCGGCCATCGCGAAGCGCTAGCGCAATTGGCGCACGACGGCGACGAGACCCGCGGAGGGCGCGCGCTCTCCGCGTTCGAGCGGCTGCTCATGGCCGTCTCGATGGGGCTCCTGTGCCTCATCACGATGGCCAACGTCCTCGTGCGCTACTTCACCGACATCTCCTTCGCGTTCACGGAGGAGATCTCGATCTTCCTGATGGTGGTGATGACGCTGGTCGGGGCCTCGCACGCCTTCGCGAAGGGCCACCACATCGCCATCACCTACTTCGTCGACCGCAACCCCCACCTGCGCCAGGCCGCTCGGCGCCTCGCCACCGTGTGCTCGCTCGCCATGTTCGGCCTGCTCGCGGTGCTGGGCACGAGGATGGCGTGGGACGACTACCGGTTCGAGGTGACCACGCCATCGCTGGGCATCCCTCAGTGGTGGTACTCGGCGTGGCTCCCGGCGATCTGCGCCCTGATCGTGGTCCGGCTCGCCATGCAGCTCGCGCGCAAGGCGGGCTGATGGACTGGATCCTCTTCGGCATCTTCGTCGTGCTCATGTTCTCCGGCGTGCCCCTCGCGGTGGCGATGGGGCTCGCGGGCACGGCGGTCGTGGCGGCCTCGGGCCTCGGGATGCTGTCCCTGCCCACCAACGTCTACACCGGCATCGCCAAGTACCCGCTCATGGCGATTCCCGTCTTCGTGATCGCGGGCCTCATCTTCGAGCGCGCCGGCGTCGCGGCGACGATCGTGCGCTTCGCCTCGTCCGTCGTCGGGCAGCGCCAGGGGGGCCTCGCCATGGTGGCCATCCTGGTCGCGATGATCCTTGGCGGCATCTCGGGATCGGGCCCGGCCGACTCGGCCGCCGTGGGCGCGGTGATGCTGCCCTCGATGGTGAAGGCTGGGTACCCGAAGGAGTTCACCGCGGGCGTGATCGCGGCGGCCGGCTCGACGGACATCCTCATCCCGCCCTCGATCGCCTTCGTGGTCTACAGCCTCCTCGTGCCGCAGGCGTCGGTGCCGGCGCTCTTCGCGGCGGGCATGATCCCCGGCATCCTCTCGGGCATCACGCTGATGGCAGTGGCCTGGTGGCTCTCGAGGCGCCACGGCTTCGAGAAGCCGACGGACGAGCCGCGCCCGCCCTTCTGGAGGAGCCTCAAGGACGCCGGGTGGGGCCTCGCCGCGCCCGTGATCATCCTGGGCGGCATGCGAAGCGGCTACTTCACGCCGACGGAAGCCGCCGTGGTCGCGGTGTTCTACGGCTTTCTCGTCGGGATGGTGGTCTACCGCAGCCTCGGCTGGCGGGACGTCTACGACGTCCTCGTGGAATCGGCCGAGATCGCCTCGGTGATCCTCACGGTGGTGGCGCTCGCGAGCGTCTTCGCATGGGCGAGCAACACGCTGGGCACCTTCGACCACCTGGCCAGGGCGATGCTGGGCGCGGGGCTGCCGGAGATCGCGATGCTGGTCAGCATCCAGGTGCTGCTGCTGATCGCGGGAATGTTCCTGGACGCGATCTCGATCTACTTCATCTTCCTGCCGCTGCTCGTGCCCATCGCGATCCACTTCAACTGGAACCTGGTGTGGTTCGGCGTCGTGATCACCATGAACATGGCGCTCGGGCAGTTCCACCCGCCGCTGGGCGTGAACCTCATGGTGACCTGCCGCATGGCGGGGGTCGCCATGGAATCCACGATCCCGTGGGTGCTCTGGATGGTGGCCGCGATGGCGGGGACGATGTTCCTCGTCACCTTCGTGCCGGAGCTCGCGCTCTGGCTGCCGCGGCAGCTGGGGTACCTCTAGCGGCCGTCAGGCCCGGACTGTCCCGCTAGGCGAGAAGGAGACCCCGGGCTTGGCCCTGGAGCCCGTCCTCGGCCAGATCCGCTCGGCCACCTTGAGGAGGCTCTCGACGAACTGCTCGGCCGGCTCGGCCTGGATTTCCCGGATCATCCGATCGACTCGCGCGTTCTTCATGGTGTCCCCCCCGTCCGTCTGGTCTTGGCGTTTCCGCCCGCGAGGCCATTTCCTCACGAGGGCCCGCCCGGCACTGTGCGCCAGCGCACATTCGGGTCCGGGGGAAGATTTCAGGCGTAACCATTCCCCCCGCCCCGGCACGCTCCCGGGGAGAGGGCATTCCGGCCCGGGAATGCGACCCCCGGGAAATGGGAATAAAGTGAGGACAGGTCCGAGACCGAAAATCGAACGATGACCGCCCACCTCGCCGACCCCGAGCACAACCCATCCTTCACTCGAGGCGTTTTCCTGGGGGGGGTCCGCGAGGACCTCGTCTTTCCCTTCCCCGAGCTCACGCCGGGCGACCGGGAAAGCCTCAACGCCATCCTGGATTCCTTCCGGACGTGGTCGGCGGCCACGGTGAGCTCCTCGCGCATGGACCACGACGGCCGCTTCGGCGACGAGGTGCGCGCCGGCATGGCGGAGCTCGGCATGATGGGGCTCAACATCCCCGAGGAATACGGCGGCTTCGGCGCCTCCGCCCTGCTCTTCAGCCGCGTCTTCGGCGAGGTGGGCACGACCGACGCCGCCCTCGCGGTCTACTTCGGCGCGCACCAGTCGATCGGCTGCAAGGGGATCACTCTCTTCGGCACCGACGACCAGAAGCGGCGCTGGCTCACGCAGTGCGCGAGCGGCGAGCGCGTTGCGGCCTTCTGCCTGACCGAGGCCGGCTCGGGCTCCGACGCGCAGGCGATGCGCACGACGGCCATCCCGAGCGCGGACGGCACGCACTACGTCCTGAACGGCGAAAAGATCTGGATCTCCAACGCGGGCTACGCGGGCGTCCTCACCGTGTTCGCGAAGGTCCCGGTGGAGGTCGAGGGCAAGGTGAAGCAGCGCGTCACCGCCTTCATCGTCGACGCCCACGCGCCCGGCGTCTCCCTCGGCCACGTCGAGGAGAAGATGGGCATCAAGGCGAGCGACACGCGAACGGTGTTCCTCAAGGACGTTCGCGTTCCCGTCGAGGACCGGCTGGGGGAGGTGGGCGGCGGCTTCCGGGTCGCGCTCGAGATCCTGAACTCCGGGCGCCTCGGGCTCGCGGCGGGCTCCTCCCGCGGCACGCGAAGGATCCTCGACCTCGCGCTCGCCTACGCGAAGGAGCGCAAGCAGTTCGGCCGGCCCATCGGCTCCTTCGAGATGATCCAGAAGAAATTCGCCTTGGCCGCGGCCGACTGCTACGCCGCCGACGCCGGCTGGATGACCTGCGCCGCCATGGTCGACCGCGGCGGCATCGACTTCTCGCTCGAGACGGCGGCCTGCAAGGTCTTCGCCTCGGAGCTCGCGCTTCGCGCCGCGCTGGACGCGCAGCAGGTCGCCGGGGGCCTGGGCTATTCGAAGGAGTACCCGTACGAGCAGGCCGTGCGCGACTCCCGCATCATGCTGATCTTCGAGGGGACGAACGAGATCCTGCGCGCCCTCATCGCGCTCTCCGGCCTGCAGCAGCCGGGCGAGCAGCTCAAGGAGCTGGGCAGGGCCTTCAGGGACCCGCTGCGCTCCCTGGGCGCCATCGGCAGCTACATCGGCGGGCGCGTCAAGCGCCAGCTCGTGAAGCCCGAGCTCACGCGCGTGCACGCGGCGCTCCGGGACGAGGCGGACCTCGTCTGCAAGGCCGTCAGCGACCTTGCGGCCGCCGTGGAGAAGCTCCTCGTCGCGCACGGCAAGGACGTGATCGAGCGGCAGTTCCACCAGGAGCGCCTCGCCAACTCGGCCATCGACATCTACCTCTCGACGGCGACGCTTTCGCGCGCGAGCTGGGCCATCGCGCGGGCCGGCGGACCCGAGAAGGCGGCCGCGGACATCGACAACGCGCGCATCTTCGTCTCGATGGCGATGCGGCGGACGCGGCGGGCCCTGCGCGCGCTGGAGCACAACCAGGACGCGAGGCTGAAGGCCCTGGCGGAGCGCGCGATGGAGAGCGGAACGCTGACGGTCGAGACGCCTACCGACCTTTAAGGCGCCAGAGGGAGGTCACCTCGGCCGCGCGCGCCTCGTGCAGCGGGTCCGACTCGTCGGAAGCCTTGGGGTGCCTCGGCTTCGCATCCAGCCGGTCGACGACCTCGAGGCCCGCCGCTTCGATTGCGCCGAGCAGTTCCTGCCTCGTGCGCAGCCCCAGGTGCTCCGCGAGGTCGGAAAGGACGAGCCAGCCCTCCCCTCCCGGCAACAGGTGCGCGGGGAGCGCCGCGAGGAAACCGTGCAGCATGCGGCTTTCGGGGTCGTAGATTCCGCGTTCGATGGGAGTGCCCGGCCTCGCGGGGACCCAGGGCGGGTTGCAGACGACCAGCGCGGCCCGGCCCTCGGGAAAGAGATCGGCCTCGACCACTTCCACCTGCCGTTCGAGACCCAGGCGCCCGACGTTGTCGCGGGCGCAGGCCAGCGCGCGGGGATCCTGGTCGGTGGCGATCACGCGTTCGATGCCGCGCCGCGCGAGCAGCGCGGCCAGCACGCCCGTTCCCATGCCGACGTCGAACGCGATGCTCGCGGATGACAGGGCATCGGGCAGCGGCGCCCTGGCCACCAGGTCGACGTACTCGCTGCGGATCGGCGTGAAGACGCCGTAGTGCGGATGAATGCGGCCGCCGAGCGCCGGGATCGCGATTCCCTTCGTGCGCCACTCGTGCGCGCCGATGAGGCCCAGCAGTTCCCGGAGCGAGACGACCGAAGGGCCGTCGCCCGGCCCCCAGGCCTCGGCGCAGGCTTGCCGCACGTCGGGCGCGCGCCGCAGCGGGACGCCATGGTCGCCGTCGAGCGGCACGAGCAGCATACCCAGCGTGCGCGCGCGTTGCGACTGCGCCTGCCGATGGAGGTGGAAGGCCTCGGCGGGCGATGGAGGCGTCGACGCCGCGGCCTTCTTCGGCCTTCGCGGGTGGCGGTCGGCGCGCTTGGCCATCGCGGCAAGCATCTGGCGCGCGTTCTGGAAGTCGCCGCGCCACAGGAGGGCCGTGCCCTGGCAGGCGAGGCCGTAGGCCTGGTCGGCCGTCATGCGGTCGTCGACGATGGCCATCTGCCTCGGGGGCGGCGCACCGCTTTCGGATCGCCAGCGCGCCGATCGCTCCTCGCCGCCCTCGGCCCAGTCGATGACCGGGTGCTCGATCACGCTAGAGCTCGGTGTATTTCCTGGCATTGCCGCGCGCCTTGTCCACCGGGTACTTCGCGGCATTCGCGACGAGCTTCGCGTTGGCGGCGGCGATGGGGTCGATGCCCAGCTTGTCGCTCAGGCGGATGAGGTAGAGGAGGATGTCGGCCACCTCCTCGCCGGCCGCGGCGAGGGTCTCGGGGGAGGGCCGGCGGCTCTGCTCCTCCGTGAGCCACTGGAAGTTCTCGAGGAGCTCGCCCGCCTCGCCGGCCAGGGCCATCGCGAGATTCTTGGGGGAATGGAACTGGTCCCAGTCGCGGGCGGCCGCGAAATCCCTCAACTGGTCGCGCAGGCGCTCGAATTCCGTCACGTTCGTGCTCCCATGGAATTTCCCCGCGCTCGGCCTCCCCGCGCGCAGGAGCTGCCATCCTACGCCCGTTCGCGGAGTTACCATGGCGGCACCCCCATGCGAACGAACGCACTCACCGGCGACCGCCATGGCTGACGCGGAGCGGGACGGCCGGCGCGAGGCCCCGCGGCGCCAGGTCGGCGTCTGGCAGGCGGTCTCCGTCTGCGTCGGCATGGTGATCGGCGCCGGCATCTTCCGCTCTCCCTCGGTCGCCGCCGCGAACGTCGGCAACGACCTCGAGATGCTGTCGGCGTGGGCCTTCGGCGGCGCGATGTCGCTCGCCGGCGCGCTCTGCTTCGCGGAAATGGCCGCGGCCTTTCCCGACCCCGGCGGCGACTACCACTTCCTGCGCCGCGCGTTCGGGGCCCGGGCCGGGTTCCTCTTCGCGTGGTCGCGCTTCGCGGTGATCCACACGGGCTCGATGGCGATGCTCGCCTTCGTGCTGGGCGACTTCGTGGGCGAGCTGGCGGGATTCGGCGCGAACGGCAGCTCGGTGCTCGCCATGCTCGTGATCGCCGTCCTGGCCGGGCTCAACCTCGCGGGATTGCGCACGGGCGTGGGGACGCAGGTGGGGCTCATGGTCGTGGTCCTCGCCGGGCTGCTGGCCGTGGGCGCCGCGGGAATCGCGATCGCGGCGCAGGGGATGCCACCCGCGGCGGCCGCCGGGACGGGCGCTCCGCCGACCGGGCACCTGGGCACGGCGCTCGTCTTCGTGTTCCTCGCCTACGGCGGATGGAGCGATGCGGCCACCCTGTCGGCCGAGATGCGCGACGCGCGCCGAGGCATCACGCGCGCCCTCGTCACCGGGATGTCGATCGTGACCGCGCTCTACCTGCTGGCCAACTGGGCGTACCTCCGGGGCCTGGGTCTCGCGGGCATTGCGGCCAGCCAGGCGCCGGCCGCGGACCTCATGCTGCGGGCGTTCGGGCCGGCCGGCCAGGCGGGCATCGTGGCCGTCGTGGCCGTGACCGCCATCACGTCGATCAACGCCATCCTCATCGCCGGCGCCCGCACCACCTACGCGGCCGCGCGCGACATCGGCGGGCTCGGCGCGCTGGGCGAATGGCACCTCGTCCGCGGAACGCCCGCGTGGGCGATGGTCGCGCTGGCGGCGGTCGCGCTGCTGCTCGTCGGGCTGGGCTCGTGGACGCGTAGCGGCTTCTCGACGATGGTCGATTTCCTCTCGCCCGTGTACTGGCTCTTCCTCACGCTGAGCGGGGCGGCGGTCATCGTGCTGCGGCGGCGCCATCCCGAAGCCCCGCGGCCCTTCCGCGTGCCGGGCTACCCCCTGCTTCCCGTCGCGTTCATGGCGACGAGCGCCTACATGGTCTACGCGAGCGTGGCCTACGTGCGCATCGGGACGATCGCCGGGGTCGGCGTCCTCGCGGCCGGGCTCGTCCTGCTCGCGATCCTCGAGCGGCACGCGCGGGGCCGCCTGCGCTGACGCCGGCGCGTTCGCGCGGGCGTAGGATGGAAATCACCATGCGACCTCCCTGGACGGTCCTGCTGGCGATGGCGGTTTGCCTGGGAGCAATCCCGTGCGGGCGGGCCCTGGCCGCCGGAGGGCAGCCCGGCGGCGATGCCGAGGCGCGCCGCGAGATGGTGGAGACGCAGCTGCGCCCCCGCGGCATCCGCAACGAGAAGGTGCTCGCGGCGATGGGCAAGGTGCCCCGGCACGAGTTCGTGCCGTCCGTCCTGCGTGGCTTCGCCTACCTCGACCGCCCCCTGCCGATCGGGCACGGCCAGACCATCTCGCAGCCGTTCATCGTCGCGTTCATGACGCAGGCGCTGGACCCGGCGCCGGCCGACAAGGTGCTGGAGATCGGCACCGGCTCGGGGTACCAGGCCGCCGTCCTCGCGGAGCTGGCCGCGAAGGTCTACACGATCGAGATCGTGGAACCGCTCGGCGAGCGGGCGCGGGACGACCTCGCCCGGCTCGGGTACCGCAACGTTCAGGTGCGGATCGGCGACGGCTACGAAGGCTGGGCCGAGCACGCGCCCTTCGACGCGATCATCGTCACGTGCTCGCCCACGAAGGTGCCGCAGCCGCTCGTGGACCAGCTTCGCAATGGTGGCCGGATGATCATCCCGGTGGGCGAGGAAGGCGGCGTGCAGGAGCTGGTGCTGCTCGAGAAGCGCGGCGGCCGGGTGGTGCAGCGCGCCGTGATGCCCGTGCGCTTCGTGCCGATGACGGGCAAGGCGGAGCGCCGCTGAGGCGGCGCCCGGTCAGCTCACGATCCCCAGGTGCCACGGCACGAACTCGTGGTCCCCGAGGCCCAGCTCCTCGCTCCGGGTGCGCTCGCCCGAGGCCACGCGCAGGATATGCGCGAAGATCCTCTCCCCCATCTCGGGGACGGAGAGGACGCCGTCGATCACCTCGCCGCAGTTCACGTCCATGTCCTCCGAAAGCCGCCGGAACATGGGCGTGTTGGTGGCGAGCTTGATGGTGGGCGCCGGCTTCGAGCCGAACATCGAGCCGCGGCCGGTGGTGAAGCAGATGAGGTTGGCGCCGCTCGCGATCTGGCCCGTGGTGGCGACGGGGTCGAAGCCCGGCGAATCCATGAACACGAAGCCGCTCTCCACGACGGGCTCGGCGTACTCGTAGACCGCGCGCAGGGGCGTGGTCCCGGCCTTCATGGCCGAGCCCAGCGACTTCTCGACGATGTTGGCCAGCCCGCCCGCCTGGTTGCCGGGGCCCACGACGCCGTTGAACTGCCCGTGGTGGCCCTGCGTGTAGCCCTTCCACCACTCGATGCGCTCCAGGAGCTTCCGGCCCACTTCGGGGCTCGCGGCCCGGCGCGTGAGAAGGTGCTCCACGCCGTGGATCTCGGGCGTCTCGGAGAGGATCGCCGTGCCGCCGTGGCGCACCAGGATGTCCATGGCGGCGCCGAGCGCGGGGTTCGCGCTGATGCCCGAGAAGCCGTCGGAGCCGCCGCACTCGAGGCCGACCTTGAGGTGGCTCGCGGGCACCGGCACGCGCTTCACCGCGTTGGCCGCCGGCAGCATCGCCTGCACGGCCGCGATGCCCGCCTCGATCGTGGCCCGCGTGCCGCCCGCCTCCTGCATCACGAAGCTGCGCAGCTGCGCGCCCTCCTCGAGCCCCTGGGAAGCGAGCAGCTCGGGAACCTGGTTGCGCTCGCAGCCCAGCCCCACGACGACCGTGCCGGCGAGGTTGGCGTGCCGCGCGTACCCCGCCAGCGTGCGGCGCAGGACGTCGAAGTGCAGGCTGGGCGAGGACATGCCGCAGCCGCTCGTGTGCGCGAACGCGACCACGCCGTCCACGTTCGGGTAGGCCGCCAGCCGCTCGGGCGTGAACCACTCCGCCACCTTGTGGATCACGGTGGCCGAGCAGTTCACCGAGGCGATGAGGCCGATGAAGTTGCGCGTGGCCACGCGCCCGTCCGGGCGCACGATGCCCATGAACGTGGCCCGCCTCTCCGGCGCCACGAAGTCCACCGCGCGCGCGTCCAGGCCGAAGCCGGGATCGCCGTCGATCTCCGGCAGCGCGACGTTGTGCGTGTGGACGTGCTCTCCGGCCGCGATGTCGCGCGTGGCGACGCCGATGGCCGTCCCGTACTTCACGACCGGCGCCCCCTTCGCGATGGCGACGGCGGCGATCTTGTGCCCCGCCGGCACCTGCGCCCGCACGGTGAGGCCCTCCGCCTCCAGCCGTTGCCCGAGGGAAAGCGGCACGCGGGCGATGAGGACGTTGTCCCCCTCGCCCAGGCGGATCAGCGGACGCGCCGTGCCGGAGGCGACCGCGGCCATCAGGAGGCGATCTCGCGGAGCTTGAGGGCCTCGATGAGCTTCGTCTCGTTGCGATAGCCCGCCTCGATGGTCTTGCGGTAGTCGTCCGCGTCCAGGTAGAGGACCGGGCTGTCGATGCGCTCGCAGGCTTTCCTGAAGGCCTCGCCCTGCGCGGCGACGCGGAACGCCTCGCGCAGCTTCGCATGGATCGCCGGGTCGAGGCCCTTGGGTGCCCCCACGCCGTTGGGCGCGTTCACGACCACGTCGAAGCCGGATTCGCGCAGCGTCGGCACGCTCGGGAAGCGCGGCAGGCGCTGCTCGCCCCACACGGCCAGGAGCCGGAGCTTGCCCGCCTCCACCAGCGGCGCCCAGGAGCTGGAGTCGGCCAGCAGGTCCACGTGCCCGCCGAGAAGCGCCTGGAGGGCGTCCGCGCCGCCCTTGTAGGGCACGTTGTTGAACGAGACGCCCGCCTTCATGGCGAACTCCTCCATGCCCACGTGGGTCTGGCCGGCCACGCCCGAGTGGGCGTAGGTGATCTTGCCGGGGCTCGCCTTCGCGGCCGCCACGACGTCCTTGATCGTCTTGAACGGGGAGTCGATGCGGGTCGCGGTGCCGAAGGTCTGGCCGTTGGCGCGCGCGATGTAGGTGATGTCCTTGAGCGGGTCGTACTTGAGCGTGCCGAGCTGCGAGAAGCGCGTCACCGAGAACGGCACCTGCCCGATGGTGTAGCCGTCGGGCTTGGCGGCGAGCATCGCGGCGGTGCCGATCATGCCCGAGGCGCCGGCGCGGTTCTCGAAGACGATGGGCTGGCCGAGCACCTTCGCGGCTTCCGCCGTGAGCGCGCGCATGGTGGCGTCCGCGGTGCCGCCCGCGGGCCACGGGCAGATGAAGGTGATGGGCTTCGAGGGATAGCCGGACTGGGCCAGCACGCGGCGGGGCATGGCGGCGAGCGCCGAGGCGCCGAGGCCCGCCAGCACGAGGCGGCGGCGGTTCGTGAAATCGACTTCGTGGGACATGGTCTTTTTCTCCTCCGGAAGGGACGTTGCACCACCTGGCATGGTGCGCCGGCGAAGCATTACAATCCAATGAACTCTTGGCGGCATATCATGAGCATTCGGTAATGCTATTTGGAGGCGTCCCTGGCCCCTCTCGACCGCGCGCTACGCTCCACCCTCAAGCTCCGCCACCTGCAACTGCTCGTGGCGCTGGACCGTCTTCGACACGTGGGCCGGGTGGCGGATTTCCTCAGCGTCACGCAGCCGGCCGTCTCCAAGTCGCTCGCGGAGATCGAGTCCGCGCTGGGGCTCCGGCTCTTCGACCGCTCGCCGCGCGGCACGAGCCCCACTCCCTACGGCGAGGTGGTCGTGCGCCTGGCCCGCTCCGTGCTCGCCGACTTCGACCGCACCTCGGACGAGCTGTCGGCCCTCGCGAGCGGCGCGAAGGGCCGCACGGCGGTGGGCGCCATGGTGGTGGCCACGCCCGTGCTCATGACCCGGGCCATCGCGATGCTGAAGGAGCGTTCCCCCCGGACCACGGTGCTCGTCGAGGAAGGCGATCTCGCCGCGCTCGTGCCGCACCTGCGCGCCGGCGAGATCGACCTCATCGTCGGGCGCCTGGAGCCCGCGTGGGCCTCGCCCGACCTGGAGACCGAGGCGCTCTACAACGAGCCGATGGTGGTGGTGGCGCGGCCCGGCCACCCGCTCGCGAAGCGCCGCACCGTGACCTGGGCCGACCTCTCCACCCAGCCATGGGTCGTGCCGCCGCCCTGGGCCTCGATGCGCAGGAAACTCGAGCAGACCTTCGTGAAGAACCGGCTGGAGCAGCCGCGCGACCTGGTGGAGGCGGTGTCGTTCCTGGCGATCGTGTCGCTGGTTCGCGAGCGGCCCGCGGTGGCCTTCCTCGCCCAGTCGGTGGCGCGGGCCTTCGCGCGGGAGAAGCTCGTCGCCATGCTTCCGATCCCCTTCCGGCAGCCGATGCCCCCGGTGGGGATCATCCGGCTGCGCGGCGCGCGCACCACCCCCAGCGCGGAGCAGCTGGCCGATTGCCTGCGGCGGGTGGCGCGGGAGATCCGCGGAGGAACGGGCGGGGCCTGATCAGCCCTTGCCGCCGACCACCAGCACGATCTTGCCGATGTGCGCGCCCGACTCCATCAGGGCGTGGGCCTTCGCGGCCTCGTCGAGCGGGAAGGTGGCGTGGATGACGGGCTTGATCTTCCCCGATGCCAGCATCGGCCAGATGCGCTCCGCGAGGTCGCGCGCGACCTGCCCCTTGAAGTCCACCGGGCGCGGGCGAAGCGTGCCGCCCGTGATGGTGAGGCGGCGGCGCAGGATCGGGTCAAACGGGACCTCGCCCTTCGCGCCCCCCAGAAGCGCCAGGATGACGATGCGCCCGTCGTCGGCAAGGGCCTCGATGTCGCGCTTCACGTACTCGCCCGCCACCATGTCGAGGATCACGTCCACGCCGCGGCCGCTCGTGAGGGCCTTCACTTCCTTCGCGTAGTCCTGCGTCCTGTAGTTGATGGCGTGGTTGGCGCCGAGGTCCAGGCACGCGCGGCACTTCTCGTCGGTGCCCGCCGTGACGAAGACCGTGTGGCCCAGCGCGCGGGCCATCTGGATCGCGGTGACGCCGATGCCGCTCGAGCCGCCGTGCACGAGGAGCGTCTCGCCTTCCGCGAGGCGCCCGCGGCCCCACACCATGCTCCACACCGTGAAGAAGGTCTCCGGCAGCGAGGCGGCCTCGACCATCGAGAGACCTTTCGGAATCGGCAGGCACTGCTCCGCGGGAACGTTGCAGTACGTCGCGTAGCCGCCACCCGCGAGGAGCGCGCAGACGGCGTCGCCGGTCTTCCACGTGGTCACTCCGTCACCGAGCGCCACGATCGTGCCGGCCACTTCGAGGCCGGGAATGTCGGAGGCGCCGGGAGGTACCGGATAGCGGCCGCGGCGCTGCAGGCAGTCGGGGCGGTTGATGCCCGCCGCGGCCACCTGGATGAGGACCTCGCCGGCGGCGGGCTTGGGCGTCGGGCGCTCGGCGGCCTTGAGGACGTCGGGATCGCCGGGGGTCGTGATCTCGATGGCGCGCATGGTGTTCGGAATCGTCTGGCTCATGGTCTCGTCGCGGGAAATGGCAGGACTGCCGTTCGAAGAAGCTCCATTATCTCGCGACTGCGCCCCGAACCCCGCGATCCGCCCGGCGGGGGGCTACAGCGCGACCTGGTGGGCCCTCACCGCGTCCTCGTTCCACTCGAGGCCGGAGCCCGGCGCGTCCGGGACGTGCAGGTGGCCGTCCCGGATCTCGAAGGGCCTTTGCAGCAGCGGATCCACCCAGTCCTGCCATTCGAGCCAGTGCGCCGACTCCGTCACCCGCATCACGTGGGCCGCCACTTCGGGGTAGAGATGCGTGGACACCGGAATGCCCGCCGCCCCGGCGATCGCTGCCGCGCGCAGCCATCCGGTGATGCCGCCGATGCGCATGAAGTCGGGCATCACGAGGTCGCAGGCCTTGCACTGGATCGCCCGGTACAGATCCCGCGGACCATAGAAGTTCTCCCCGATCTGGATGGGTGTCTTCAGCTCCGCCGCGAGGCGCGCGTGACCGTCGAAATCGTCGTAGACGAGGGGCTCCTCGATCCAGTCGAGGCCCAGCGCGTCGACGGCGTGGCAGCGCTCCAGGGCCTGGGCCAGGTCGAGGCCCTGGTTGAAGTCCACCATCAGGCGGACGTCGTTCCCCGCCCGCCGGCGCACCGCCTCGACGGCCGCGATGTCGTCGCGGATCCTGGGCCTGCCCATGCGCAGCTTGAGCGCCGTGAAGCCGCCTTCCTCGCACAGCGCCACGGCTTCCTCCCCCACCGCCTCCGGATCCTTGAGCCACAGGCCGTTGCTGTTGTAGGCCGGCACGGAACCGAGCGTGCCGCCGAGGAAGACACACAGGGGCGCGCCCGCCGCCTTCGCGAGCGCATCCCAGGCCGCCATGTCGAGCCCCGAGACGGCGATCATCGACATGCCCTGGTAGCCCACGAAGTGCAGCGACTTGCGCGCCTGCCCGTAGAGATCGAAGGGCGCGAGGGGCAGGCCCTCGAGCACCTTGCCGAGGTCGTGGAAGGCGGCGACGAGATACTTCATGGCCCGCGTCGTGTACGGCTCGAGGTAGGAGCGGCCGACGATGCCCTGGTCGGTCTCGAGGTCGATGAGGATCACGGGCCACTCCGCGATGGTGGCGATGCGCGCGACGATCGGGCGCTCGAGCTTCAGGACCACGGGGCGCGCCGACAGTTTGCGCAGCTTGAGCGGCGGCAGGCGGGATGCGGATGGCAGGGCGGAACCGGTCACGATTCGTCCTCGTTGGGAGGCGGGACATCCATAGATAGACCGGTCCGCCCGCGACGTCAAACGCAGGGCGCGCCGCCTAGCGGGCACGCCTCGCCAGGACGACCATCGCGATGCCGCCCAGGATGGCGGCGGAACCCGCCACGAGCCGCAGCGTGACCGTTTCGCCGAGCAGGGCGACGCCCGCCGCCGCCGCGATGACCGGCACGCTCAGCTGGATCGTGGCGGCCTTCGTGGCGGCGAGTGCCGGCAGGACCGTGTACCAGACCGCGTACCCCAGGCCCGAGGCGACGGCGCCCGACGCGATCGCGAGGAGCACCCCCGCGGCGTCCGCCTTCGCGCCGGCGAACGTGACGACGCTCAGCAGCGCTGCGAAGGGCACCGCACGCGCGAAGTTGCCCGCGGTCGCGGCCATGGGATCACCTCCCCGCTTTCCCCGCAGCGAGTAGATGCCCCAGGCCACGCCTGCCGCGATCATGAGTGCGGCGCTCGCGGGCGGCGGCGCGGAGAGCCCCGGCCACAGGAGCCCCACGAGGCCGCCGATGGCGAGCGCGAGGCCCGCGACCTGCACCGTCGAGAGGCGCTCTCCCTTCCACAGGCCCCACCCGATCATCGTGACCTGCACCGCGCCGAAGAGGAGAAGCGCCCCGATCCCCGCGGACAGCTCGAGGTAGGCGAACGAAAAGGCGGCGGCGTAGCAGCAGAGCGCCGCCGCGGAGGCCCAGCTTCCTGCAGCGTCCATCGAGGCGTCGCGCATCCGGGCGATGGCCCAGAGGACGAGGGCACCCGAGGCGATGCGGATCGTGGTGAACGTGGCCGGATCGATCGCCGTGTCGCGCAGCGCCGCACGGCACAGCAGCGAGTTGGCCGCGAACGCGACCATGGCGAGGACGACCAGGGTCCCCAGGCGCCGTGGCGGGGTCATCGGGCGGATGCGCGGGTCGCGGCCATCCGCGCATTGTCTCCCGGATCGCGCAGCCGCTGGCCCTGCCCTAGCGGCCCTCGAGCACCTCCAGCACGAGCGCGCGGGCATCCACCCGCGCCCCGATGCGCGCGAGCAGCAGGAAGCTTCCCACGAGCTTGCGGTGCAGGAAGATCGTCTCGGGCGGCGGCGCCCGCACGAGTCCCTGCCGGAACGCGAGGTCGTAGCCCAGGTCGCGGACGCGCGCGGGGAGGTCCGAGCCCGGGAAGTCGTAGCGGCCGCGATGCCGCAGGGGCTCGCAGACGAGGACGATCACGTCCGTCACGGCCTCGAGCCGCTCGGGCGAATCGCCGGCGGCCGCGTATCCGATGGCGATGGCCTCCCCGGCGACTGCCTCGCGATCGCCCTCGATCACCGCGCGCGTGATGCGCGCGTACCTGGCAACGAACGCCTCGGGAAAGCGCATCGTCGCGCCGAAGTCGAGCAGCACCACCCGCCCGTTCCCGGGCTGCCAAAGGTAGTTGGCGAAGTTGGGGTCGGTCTGCATGACCCGGAACTCGAACAGCTCGCGGAAGAGCAGCCGCTCCAGCAGGTTGCCGACGGAATCGCGCTTCGCCTGGGAAGCGGCGGCCAGGGACTCGAGCGGCTCGCCCTCCACGAAATCCATGGCCATGACGCGGGGCGTGGTGAGATCCCAGTGCACGCGAGGCACCAGCAGCCCCGGCTCGCCGGCGACGAGCCTCGCGTAGCGCTCGAGGAAGCGGCCCTCGCTCACGTAGTCCGCCTCCT
>JBBIJT010000008.1:0-43530 GCA_037445795.1 Betaproteobacteria bacterium
CGATGGAGCCGTTCGCGCCCTCGACGAGCGCCTGGCGGCCGAACGCGAAGTAGCGGCCTCCTCCCGGCGCGCGGCGCGGCCCGCCCGCGAATCACCCCGCAAGCCTTGACTCGCCCCGATCGGGAGCGCATGTTGCGCCGATGGGAAAATCGCTACGGGTCGTCGCGGCAATCGCAGGCTTGCTGGCCTTCCAGTCCGGCGCGCAGGACATGGCGGTGGCGCAGAAGTGGGCCGCGGCCAAGCTCGTCAAGTATCGCGTGGAGGGCGTGCACAAGGGCCGCGTCAGCGTCGTGTACGGCGACTACGAGGGCAAGGCGGACGTGGTTGACCGCCTTACGGTCGAGTTCGCGTGGGACGTGAAGAAGCGCAAGGTCGTCGAGCCGGTCACCGTGGCCGACGGAAAGTCGGAGCTCGGCAACCTCAGGTCAGACGGCACCAACTGCCCCCCGCCCACGCTCAAGGGCGACTACGAGCATTTCCAGAGCGTGTCGCACTCGATGGTCGCCGGCGGCCAGATCCAGATCAACGGCACGAGGACATTTCCCGCCGCGAGCGTCTCCAATTATCCGGCGAGCTGCTCGATGCGGTCGATTCCCGGCGGCAAGGAGCAAGCCACGCTCTGGATCGGGGGCGCCGGCCCCGAGGTCCTCGCGGCGCCGGTCATGTCGGCAGGACCGGTCACGATCGCGGCCGACCGCAAGAGCTTCTCGATGAAGGGGGCGGGAAACTGGGTGTGGACCTTCACCCCCACGCTCGTGCAATGAGCGGCCGGGGCTCGGTCCCGGATCATGCCGGATCCCGGCTCGCGCTGATCGGGGTCGCCGCTCCGCTGCCTTGCCTGGCCGCCCTGCTTTGGGGATGCGGGTCGCCGCCCCGCGGTATTTGACTGGGTGCCTCCGCGGGGCTATCGTTCCGACGTGCATTCCGAGTTGGGCTGACACCCACGCCAACCTGCCTTCCCGGGCAAGGTGGCACGCGAAAGCGGATGCGGCCGAAAGGCAACCAAGCGGGACCGTCAGCCCTCCGCGCCCGGAGGGCTTTTGCTTTTCCGGGGTTTGCACCGTCGCCGATTTGACTCTGCTTGCAGGGCGACTCACAAGTGCTGCTAAAACCGAGACCGTCCCGTCCCCGGCGCGGCCGCTTCTCTCGGACCGTCAACCCGCCGGGATGGAGAAAGACATGTCCGCAACGAAATGGAAGACGAGGGGATTCGTTCGTCCCTGGACCGCCAGGAACTGGCCGATCCCCCACATCGGCGAGAGGTTCGCCGGCGCCGGGTTCATCCGCGAGGTCCCCGCCGGTGGCGTGGCGGGGTACTCCGTGATGCTGATCGGCGGCATTCCCCCCGGCTTCGCCGGACAGACCCTCACGTCCGCCTATGACCGTGCGGCCCTGATGTCCTGAAGGCGGTCAGGGCTTCTTCTTTTCCCCGGACTCGAGAAGCCCTGCCGCGCCCGTTCCCGACGGCAGCACGCCCGTCTTCGCGTAGATCCCCAGCTTGTCGCGGGAGTCGAGGATGTCGAGGTTGCGCATCTGCAGCTGCCCGATGCGGTCGACCGGCGAGAACGCCTCGCCCTCCACCTTCTCCATCGACAGCCGCTCGGGGTGGTAGGTGATGTTGGGGCTCGTGGTGTCGAGGATGGTGTAGTCGTCCCCGCGGCGAAGCTCCAGCATCACCTCGCCCGTCACGGCGCGGCCCACCCAGCGCTGCAGCGTGTCGCGCAGCATCAGGCTCTGCGGGTCGAACCAGCGCCCTTCGTACAGCAGCCGCCCGAGGCGCCGGCCCATGGTGCGGTAGTTGTCGATGGTGCCTTCGTTGTGGATGGCGGACACCAGCCGCTCGTAAGCGATGTGCAGGAGCGCCATGCCGGGGCCTTCGTACACGCCGCGGCTCTTGGCCTCGATGATGCGGTTCTCGATCTGGTCCGAGACGCCCAGGCCGTGGCGCCCGCCGATGCGGTTGGCCTCCAGCGCGAGCTCCACGCCGTTCGGGAAGGTCTGGCCGTTGAGGGCGACGGGGAAGCCTTCCTCGAACCGCACCGTGACTTCCTCGGGCCTGATCTCGACCGCCGGGTCCCAGTGCTTCACGCCCATGATGGGCTGCACGATGCGAAGGCCCTTGTTCAGGAATTCGAGCTCCTTCGCCTCGTGCGTGGCGCCCCAGATGTTGGAGTCGGTGGAATAGGCCTTCTCCACGCTCATCTTGTAGGGGAGCTTCCTCGCGAGGAGGAACTCGCTCATCTCCTTGCGGCCGCCCAGCTCGCGCACGAAGTCCTGGTCGAGCCAGGGCTTGTAGATGCGAAGCGCCGGGTTCGCGAGCAGGCCGTAGCGGTAGAACCGCTCGATGTCGTTGCCCTTGTAGGTGGAGCCGTCGCCCCAGATGTTGACGCCGTCCTCCTGCATCGCCTTCACGAGCACCGTGCCCGTCACCGCGCGGCCGAGGGGCGTCGTGTTGAAGTAGGTGCGGCCGGCCGTCGAGATGTGGAAGGCGCCGCACTGCAGGGCGACGAGGCCCTCGTGCACCAGCGCCTCGCGGCAGTCGACGAGGCGCGCCTGCTCCGCGCCGTAGAGCTTCGCCCGGTTCGCGATGTCGTCGTAGTCGCTCTCGTCGGGCTGGGCGAGGTTGGCCGTGTAGGCGTAGGGGATGGCGCCCTTGTGGCGCATCCAGGCGAGGGCGGCGGAGGTGTCGAGGCCGCCGGAAAAGGCGATGCCGACGCGCTCCCCCTTGGGGAGGGACAGGAGGATTTTGCTCATGGTGGCGCCATTTTATCGCGCCCGGGGCCGCGGCACCGGCACGAGCGCCGAGGGCTACTCCTCGCGAGGTATCCCGTGGCCGCCGAAGCGGTTCCTCATCATCGCCAGCACGCGCGCGGCGAAGTCATCGCGTCCCTGGCTCGCGAAGCGCTTCATGAGCGCGGCACTTATCACGGGCACCGGCAGGCCGCGGTCCAGGGCTTCCTGCACGGTCCACCGGCCCTCGCCGGAGTCGGCCACCACGGGCGCCACGCCGTAGAGGCTCGCGTCCTCCACGAGGATGTCGCGCGTGAGCTCCAGCAGCCAGGAGCGCACGACGCTTCCCTTGGTCCAGTTTTCCGCGATGGCCCCCAGGTCCAGGTCGAAGTCGGGGTGGCCCTGCATCAGGGCGAAGCCCTCCGCGTAGGCCTGCATGAGGCCGTACTCGATGCCGTTGTGCACCATCTTCACGAAGTGGCCGGCGCCGCTGGGCCCGCAATGCAGCCACTGGCCGGGTTGCGGCGCGAGGGCGTTGAACACGCGCTCCAGGGCCGCCACCTCGAGAGCCGCGCCGCCGACCATGATCGCGTAGCCGTTCGCGAGCCCCCAGATGCCGCCGGAAACGCCCGCATCCACGAACCCGATGCCTGCGGCCTCGAAGCGGCCCGCGCGTGCCATCGTCTCGCGGTAGTGGCCGTTGGCGCCGTCCACGACGCGGTCGCCGGGCGCGAGCTTGGCGAGGAGGTGCTCCATCAGGCGCTGCGTGGGCTCGCCTGCCGGGAGCATGCACCAGACCGTCCGCGGGGCCTTCAGCGCGAGGAGGAGGGAATCCACGGAATAGGCGGGCTCGAAGCCCGGCTCGCCCGCGAGGGCCTCCACCGCGCCCGGGCCGATGTCGTGGCCCACCACGTGGATGTTGGCGCGGCAGAGCCGCCGCGCGAGGCTGGCGCCCATCTTCCCGAGGCCCACGAGTCCGATCTGCATGGCTTCAGATTATGCGCTTGCGGATCTGCGTCACCACGATCTCGGCGACCACGACGACGGCAAAGATGGAGAAGAGGACCATGGCCACGCGGTCCCACTGGAAGAGGTTGAGCGCCGTGTCGAGCGCCATGCCGATGCCGCCGGCTCCCACGAGGCCGAGGACGGCGGACTCGCGCACGTTGATGTCCCAGCGGAAGAGCGCGATGGACCAGAAGGCCGGCTTCACCTGCGGCCAGTAGCCCCAGGCGAGCCGCGAGACCCAGGGCGCGCCCGTGGCCTCCAGCGCCTCGATGGTGCCGCGGTCGGCCTCCTCGAGCGCCTCGCCGAAGAGCTTGCCGACGAAGCCGACGGAGCGGAAGGCGATGGCGAGCGTCCCCGCGATCGCGCCCGGCCCGAACACCGCCACGAAGAGGAGCGCCCAGACGAGCGAGTTGACCGAGCGGCTCGACACCAGCAGGAGCTTGGCGAGGTAGTTCACCGGGCGGCTCGGCACCACGTTGTGCGCGGCCGCGAGTCCGATGGGCAGCGCCATGCCGATGGCGAGGATGGTGCCGAGGCTCGCGATGTGGAGCGTGTCCACGAGCGCCTCGTGCACGCCCGAGGGGTAGTGGCTCCACGCGATGGGCCACATGCGCTGCAGGAGGTCCTGCACCTGCTCGGGCGCGTCCCAGAGGAACTCCGGGATCACCTGCACCGTGCGGGCCGACATCACGATGGCCGCGACGATCGCGAGGTAGATCGAGAAGCGCGCGAGGCGCTGGCGCGGCGTGAAGCGGCGCCAGGTGCGGGATTCGACGCGGGCGAGGGCGGCGGTGCTCACGCGCTATTCCTCGTCGACCTTGCCGCGCTCGAGGAACACGCCCCGCACCCAGGTGGCGAGCACCTCGCCCACCATGATCAGGGCGATGATGGACAGCAGGATGGCCGCCACGAAGTCGTAGTCGAAGCGCTGGAAGGCGGAGAAGAGCGCCCCGCCGATGCCGCCGGCGCCCACGATGCCCACCATGGTCGAATTGCGCAGGTTCGAGTCGAGCTGGTAGGTGGCGAAGCCGATGAAGCGGCCGAACACCTGCGGCAGCACCCCGAATGCGATCACGTTCATGAACGAGGCGCCCGTGGCCCGGATGGCCTCCACCTGCTTGAGGGAGATCTCCTCGATCGCCTCGGCGAAGAGCTTGCCGATGAACCCGACCGAGGCCACCACGAGCGCGCAGATCCCGGCGAGCGCCCCGAAGCCCACGGCCTTCACGAACAGGATGGCCACGATCACCGGGTGGAAGGAGCGCGCAAGTGCTATGACGGCCCGCGCCGGCCACGACGCCCAGGGCGGCATGAGGTTTCGCGCCGCGAGGAGGCCGATGGGCAGTGCCAGCACGATGCCCGCGAACGAGGCGAGGATCGCGATCTCCAGCGACTCCGTGAGGCCGTTCACCAGCGTGTCGGCCTGCGCCACCCGAGGCGGGAACATCCGGTCCAGGAAGCGGGCGCCGTTGTCGAGGCCGGTGAGGAAGCGCCCGGCGTTGAAGTCGAGCCTCGCCAGCGCGTAGGCCGAGTAGGCGAGGAGCAGGAGCCAGCCGGCCCGCGTCCACCAGTTGGGACGGAAGGCGACGCGGTCGGCGGCCGGTGCGCTCATGCGATCCAGGAGGCGCCGCCGTAGATCGCGGTGAGGACGTCGTCCCCGAGGCCTTCGGCCCCGCCGTCGTAGACGACCTTGCCGCCGGACATGCCGACGATGCGGTCGGCGAATCGCTTCGAGAGCTCGACGTCGTGCATGTTGACGATGACCGGGATGCCGTGGCGGCGCCCGGCCTCGCGCATGAGCTCCATGATCTCCACGGAGGTCCGCGGGTCGAGCGAGGAGGTCGGCTCGTCCGCCAGCAGCAGCTTGGGCTCCTGCATCACCGCGCGCGCGATGCCCACGCGCTGGCGCTGGCCGCCGGAGAGCGCGTCGGCGCGCTGGTTGGCGAAGCCGCCCAGGCCGACCTGGTCGAGGAGGTCGAAGGCGCGGTCGATGTCGGCCTGCGGGAACCGGCGCAGCCACGCCTTGTGCGCCGGCACGTACCCCAGGCGCCCCGACAGCAGGTTCTCCATCACCGTCAGGCGCTCGACCAGGTTGTACTCCTGGAAGACCATGCCGATCTGGCGCCGCGCCTCGCGCAGCGCGCGCCCCCGGAGGGGCGCGATGTCGCGGCCGCCGAAGACGATGGCGCCCGAGGTGGGCTCCACCAGGCGGTTGATGCAGCGAAGCAGCGTCGACTTGCCCGTGCCCGAGGGGCCGATGACGGCGGTGAGGCCGGCCGGCGCGAACTCGAGCGAGATCCCGTCGAGGACCCGCGTGCCGCGGACGTACTCCTTGACGAGGTCCCGGACCGCGAGGGCCGCGGTCATTTCTTCTTGCGCGCCTCTTCCTCGCGCTTGGTCTCCTTCTCGTAGGCGGCCCGGTTGAACTTGTCGCCGCCGGCCTCCGCCACCTCGCGCACGACCGTCCAGTGCTCCTTGTAGTTGATCGGGAAGAAGCGGTCGGCGCCGTCGAAGGCCTTCTTCATCTCGTCGGTGTAGCGGAAGTCGTAGAAGCACTTGACCATCCTGTCGCGGAAGGCGGGCTCCAGGTCGTGCGCGTAGGCGAAGGAGGAGGTCGGGAACTTGGCGCTGCGGTAGATGATGCGGAAGTCGTCCTCCTTGATCTGGCCGCGCACGGCCATGCGGTGGAACACGTCGGAGGCCACGGCGGCCGCCTCGTAGTCGCCCGAGTTCACGCCGAGGATCGACTGGTCGTGCTTGCCCGAGAAGAGGATCTTGTAGTCCTTGTCCGGCACGAGGCCTTCCCTGGGGAAGAGCGCCATGGGCGCCATGTGGCCGGAGTTGGACGACGGGGCCGTGTGCGCGACCTTCCTGCCCTTCAGGTCGGAGAGCTTCTGGAAGGGGCTCGTCTTCTTCACCACGACGATCAGGTTGTAGCCCTGGAAGTCCTTCTCGTAGCCCTTGATCGCGAAGGGCACCGCGCCGGCGATGTTCACGGCGAAGGCGGTCGGGCCCGTGGAGAAGCCGCCGACGTGAAGGCGCCCGGAGCGCATGGCCTCGATCTCGGCGGCGTTCGACTGCACCTGGTAGAAGACCACCTTCTTGCCCGTGCACTGGGCGAGGTAGTCGGTGAAGGGCTTGAAGACCTTCTCGTAGACCGCGGGGTCCTCCACCGGCGTGTAGGTGAAGACCAGCGTGTTCGGGGTCTTGAGCTTCTTCGCGTCCCTGGGCGTGTCGGCGACAAGGTCGCCGTTCTCGTCGCAGTAGAGGGGGTCGAGGTCGCCGCGGCTCTTGCACTCCTGCGCGGCGGCGTTGAACGCGAAGGCGGCGACGGCGGCGAGCGCGGCCGCCCGGATCGTGCGGATCATGGGGGGTATCCTCCATCGGTTTTTGTGGCGCGATTGTGCCAGCTATCTCCGGAGGCGGACAGCCCCGCCGGAGGTAGAATCAGGGAGCTTTCCCTCCACCGGATTTCCATGCGAACCGCCGTCCTCGTCCTCGCCTCCCTCCTCGCCGCGCCGTGGCCCGCCTACCCGCAGGCGGGCGAGGCAACGGTCGCCGCCGCGGCCGCCGCTCCCGCCCCGGCCGCCCCGCGCCAATTCCTCTGGGAGGTCTCCTCGCTCACCAACCGCGTCTACCTCTACGGGACGGTGCACGCGGGCAAGCCGGGCTTCTACCCGCTGCCCGAGCCCGTCCGCAAGGCGTTCGCGGAATCGAAGGTGCTCGCCGTGGAGGCGGACGTCACCGACCCCGAGGCGATGGCGCAAGGAGCCTCGTCCATGCTCCTCGTGCCGCCCGACACGCTCGCCAAGCGGGTGCCCGCGCCGGTGTACGAGCGCTTTCGCCGGCAGCTCGACCGCCTGGGCGTGCCGGAGCAGGCGCTCGCGCAGATGACGCCCTTCCTCGCCGCCTCGATGATCGCGTTCGCGGAGTGGGGGCGGCAGGGCTACGCGCCGCAGTTCGGCGTCGATCTGCACCTCCTCCAGCTCGGGAAGGAGGCGGGCAAGCGCGTCGTGGAGCTCGAGGGCGCGCAGGCGCAGACGGATCTGATGAACTCCCTCACCGCGGCCGAGCAGCTCGCCGCCTTCGAGGGCGTCGTGTCGGCCCTCGAGAGCGGCCTCGTGCGCGAGCAGATCACGGGGGTGGTGAACGCGTGGCAGTCGGGCGACCCGGCCCTGCTGCTCGAGGTGATGCGCGCCTACAACGAGGGCGCCCCGGGTGCGGCGGCGATCGAGGAGAAGTTCATCTGGTCGCGCCACGCGGAGATGGCGAAGAAGATCGAGTGGTTCCTGTTGAACGCCCGCGAGCGCGTGTTCGTGGCGGTGGGCGCACTCCACCTGGCCGGGCCGCGAGGCCTCGTGGAGATGCTGCGCAAGAGCGGCTACATCGTGAGGCAACTATGACCACGGCCAGGCAAGGTGGCAGGATTCTCGTCGACCAGCTCGTCATCCACGGCACCGACACGGTCTTCCACGTGCCAGGGGAGAGCTTCCTGCCGGTGCTCGACGGCCTGCACGAGCATCGCGACAAGGTGAAGCTCGTCACCTGCCGCCACGAGTCGGGCGCGGCCAACATGGCCGAGGCCCACGCCAAGCTCACGGGCCGGCCGGGCATCTGCTTCGTGACGCGCGGCCCGGGCGCCACCCAGGGCGCCGTGGGCGTGCACACGGCGTTCCAGGACTCGACGCCCATGATCTTCTTCATCGGCGACGTGGGCTCGGATTTCCGCGACCGCGAGGCCTTCCAGGAGGTGGACTTCGCCGCGATGTTCGCGCCGCTCGCCAAGTGGGCCGCGCGCATCGATTCGGTCGAGCGCATTCCCGAGTACCTGAGCCGCGCGTTCTCCGTGGCGATGTCGGGCCGCCGCGGGCCGGTGGTGCTCGCCCTGCCGGAGGACCTCCTTTCCGCCACCGCGGCCGTGCCGGACGCGCGCATGTACGCGCCGGCCCACGCCGAGCCGGGCGCGGGCGAGATGGAGCGCCTGCGGGAGCTCCTGGCCGCGGCCAAGCGGCCCCTCGTCGTGCTGGGCGGCAGCGGGTGGACGCAGGACGCGTGCGCCGACATCCGCAGGTTCGCGGAGGCGAACCACCTGCCGGTCGCCTGCGCCTTCCGCTTCCAGGACCTCTTCGACAACCGCCACGCGCATTACGTGGGCGACGTGGGCGTCGGCATCAACCCGATCCTCGCCGAGCGAGTGCGCACGGCCGACGTGCTGCTGGTGGTCGGCGCGCGCATGGGCGAGATGACCACGAGCGGCTACACGCTCGTCGATTCGCCGGTCCCGCGCCAGAAGCTCGTGCACGTGATGACGGGCGCCGAGGAGCTGGGCCGCGTCTACCAGCCCGAGATCCCCATCCTCGCGGGCATGGGCCGCTTCGCGCGCGCGGCCGCCGCGATGGCGCCGGTCGACGCGTCGGCGTGGAAGGCGAACGTGGGGGAGGCCAGGGCCGACTACCTCGCCTGGACGGCGCGCCGCGAGATTCCGGGCAAGGTCCAGATGTGGGACATCATGGACTGGCTGGACAAGAACCTGCCGGAGGACGCGATCCTCACCAACGGCGCCGGCAACTACACCACGTGGGTGCACCGCTTCCACCGCTACACGGGGTTGCGCACGCAGCTCGCGCCCACCTCCGGCGCCATGGGCTACGGCGTGCCGGCGGCCATCGCCGCCAAGATCGCCGAGCCCCATCGCACGGTGGTCGCCTTCGCCGGCGACGGCTGCTTCCTCATGGCGGGCCAGGAGCTCGCCACCGCCGTGCAGTACGGCGCGGCCATCATCGTGGTGATCGTGAACAACGGCATGTACGGCACGATCCGCATGCACCAGGAGAAGCACTACCCCGGGCGCGTGCACGGCACGGAGCTCCAGAACCCGCACTTCGCGGCCTACGCGCGCTCCTTCGGCGCCGTGGGCGAGATCGTGGAGGAGACGGCGCAGTTCGGGCCGGCGTTCGAGCGCTGCGTGGCCTCCGGCAAGCCCGCCGTGATCGACGTGCGCATCGACCCGCAGGCCATCACGCCCAACACGACCCTGGACGCGATCCGCGCGGCCGCATCGGGGAGGAAGTAGGGGAATAGTCCGCCCGCCCCGCTGTTCACCCGGTCGTGGGGCCGACCTCGCGCCTGCACATCGCGGGCCTGATCCTGTTGCTGTCCGCCCTCGCGACCGGCGCGCGAGGCCAGGCCGTCGTGCGCTTCGACGAGAGCCTCGGGCGCACGCGCCCCGAGGCGTGGGCCCTGAATTACGTCGCGGCCTCGACGTTCATGACCGCCTTCGGCGCCATGCCCGCCCTGGCTCCCGGAAGCTGGCGGGCCGCGGTCGACTTCGGGAACATCCCGCGGCTCGACGAGGGGCAGCAGCGCGTGGGCCTGCGGGCCACCAAGCAGGAGGATCTCAACAAGACGCCGGTGTTCGGGCGGGTGCGCGTGGCAGTCGGCCTGCCGGGCGCGTTCGTGGCGGAGCTGGGCTACACGCCTCCCGTCGAGATCGGCGGCGCGCGGCCGTACGACCTCTTCTCGCTCTCCCTGGGACGCCGGCTGCTGGAGCACGAGGGCTTCGCGTTCTCGGCGCGCGCCTTCGGCCAGCACGGCCGCGTTCGCGGCGACGTCACCTGCCCCGCGAGGCTCGCGGGCGTCGACGACCCCGGCCGCAATCCCTTCGGGTGCCGGGCGCCCTCCGACGACCGGACGAAGCTCGGCTACTACGGCCTCGACGCGACGGCATCCTGGGCCTCGGGGCCGTGGCGCGCGTGGGCCGGCGGCGGCGCGGTGCGGGCGGAGCTCTCGGTGCAGGTGGACGCGCTCACCTTCGGCGTGCGCGACCGCTCGAAGCTCACCGCCCGCGGCACGATCGGCTTCGCCACGCTCGGAGGCGGGCGCGAGCTGGGCGACGGCTGGTCGTTCGGCGCCGAGGTGCTCCACGTGCCCCTTCGCGTGCAGCGCGAGACCGGCGGCCCGGTCCGCAGTGACCCGCTTACGAGCCTGCGCCTCCAGCTCGCCTACCGCATCGAATGATCCTCAATCCCGCGCAACCGCGGACGCGGCGAGACCCGCCAGGGCCTTCTGGAGGATGCCGGCCACGGGGCACTGCGGTGTCTCGTGACGCTTCGCCAGGAAGGCGGGATCGTTGTAGCCGAGCCAGACCTGCGACGAGGCGTCCTCCCACACGAGCGCCTTCAGCGGCAGGTCGATGCCCACGGTCTGGGCGCATTCCAGGAAGGGCGTCCCCCCCTGCGGATTGCCGAAGACGAGAAGCTCCGTCGGCCTCAGGGACTTTCCGATCTTCGCTGCCCCGGCCGCGTGGTCGAGGCGCAGGAACACGGTGAGGCCGCGCTTCTTCACCTGCTCCTCGAGGCGGTCCATGGTTTCCCGGGCGCCATGGGAGCTCTTCACGGCGACGAGTCCGTCGGCCGCGAGGGCGGAAGTGCAGAGGAGGGACGCGAGCGCCGTGGCCGCGATCCGTTGCGAGATCATCATTGCGGACTCCTGTGAAGAGGATGAAGGACACGAGTATATGCAGGCCGGCCGCGCGACCGTTTCCGGACGTTCATGACACCGGGGGCGGCAGGCCATTCGCGCGTCCCGAGATTCCGCCGGATCTAGCGGATCCGGAGGATCCGATCGACAGACACGGCCCCGGCTCCGTGCGCCGCGAGATAAAGCGCGAGCGTCGCCCAAGACAGGTGCGTCGGCCAGGCGTCGGGATAGACGAAGAGCTGGATCACCGCCGTCATTCCCAGCAGCCCGAGGGCCGACAGGCGGGTGAACAGTCCCAGCGCGAGCAGCACCGGCAGGAGGTGCTCCGCATACGTGGCCAGGTGCGCCGCGAACTCGGGCGGCACGAGCGGCACGCGGTACTCCTCGCGGAACAGGGCGTACGCGCCGTCGCTCACGGTGAGGAAGCCGTCGACCTTGGTGCGTCCCGACAGAAAGAAGATCGCGCCCAGCGCGAAGCGGGCGCAAAGGGCGAGCAGCGCGTGGCTCACCCATCCGGAAAGCCGGTCGGCGTTCTCGTTCCAGGCCGCGCGAAGGCGGGCGGCGGAAGGCGGGACCGACGGGGAGGCGATGTCGTTCATGGCGTCGTCCTTCGGAGGGAATCGGGGGTCGGAAGGGCGAGGCGAGCGACAGCGCCAGCCTCGAACAGGGTCGCGACGAGCCGCACGAGGTTCACCTCCGGGTCTGCGTCGAGCGCGGCGTCGATCGCCTCCGCCATGGGAAGACCCCGCGCGCAGGCGTCCAGGAACCGGCACCCCGCCGCGTCGATGCCGGTCCAGCGCACGGCGTCGCCGGGGCGTGTGAGAAGCGCGCCTTCGCCGACCCAGGCGATCTCGCCCGCCTCCCCGCCGTCCTCGCGGTTGCATTGCCAGATCGTGCGAATCGGCGCGTGCCCGAACCACGCCCAGCGCGCGGCCGGGTGCAGGTGCAGCACCGAGTCCGCGAGCGCCTCCGGATCGAGTTCCGCGAGGGCTTGCCGTCCAAGGGCCGGCGCATCGGCCGCGATGTGTGCCTCGGTCCAGAGTCGATCGAGCCGTGCGACGCCGGGCAGGTACGGAAGCGCGGACGCCGGTCCGAAGCTCTCCAGGAACGCGGGAAAGGAAGCCCCGTAGGCGAGAAGCGAAGGGTGCGATGGCAACTCCCGCGCGACGAACACCGCGGCCGCGGCGCGAAACCAGTCCTCGCCCACCAGCCGCGCCACCGCGGGAAAGTTCGCCTGCAGCGCATCGAGGCAGCCCTTCGTCACGGTATTGCGGTAGACCGCGAAGCCGGGTTGTGCGACGAGATTCGCCACCATCGCGTCGGCGTTCGCCGGCTCGCCGGCGAGGGCCGACGCGAACTGGTCCTGGAACCGGCGCAGGGGCATCGGGGAAGCGGCGTCCCTCACGCGGCCCTCGCGAGGGGAGTCCCGAGCACCTCGTGCGCCCTTTGGCGCTCCGCGAGCAGCGCCTCGAACGCCGGCAGCTCGCCGTCGCGCTCGACGAGCGTGGGGCGCGGCCCGATGCGCGCGACGAGACGCTCGTAGAGCGCCCACACGGGCTCGCTCACGGGCGCGTCGTGCGAGTCGATGAGCAGCCCCTCGCCGAGGGCGGGATCCGCCGAGTGCCCGGCCAGGTGGATCTCCATCACCGGGGCGGCCGGAAAGGCGTCGACGTAGGCCGCCGCGTCGAACCCGAGGTTCGCCGCGCTCACGAACACGTTGTTCACGTCGATGAGCAGGCCGCATCCCGTGCGCCGGGAGAGATCCTCGAGGAAGTCGATCTCGCTCCAGTCGTGGCCGTCAAATCTCAGGTAGTGCGACGGGTTCTCGATCGCGAGTCGCCGGCCGAGGGCGTCCTGGGCGGCGGCCACATTGGATGCGATGCGCCGGAGCGCCTCGCCCGTGCGCGGGAATGGCAGCAGGTCCGGATGGTAGGCGCCTCGCCACGTGGACCACGCGAGGTGCTCGGACACGAGCGCGGGCGCCACGCGGTCCGCGAGCCGACGGAGCCGCCGCAGGTGCTCCGGGTCCGGCGGGGCATCGGCCGCGAGCGAAAGCGCCACCCCGTGCAGGCTCACGGGATGGCGCTCCCGGATGGCACCCAGCCATGCGAGCCGGGGCCCGCCGTCGACGAGATAGTTCTCCGGATGGACCTCGAGCCACAGGCCCGGCGCCGCGCAATCGAGTACCTGGGTGTAGTGCGGCGGCTTGAGTCCCAGGCCGGCGGTGAGCGTCGGTGCCACGGCGCGGGCGTCGGGCCGGCGGTCAGGCCTTGGTGGGCGAGAGGGAGCCCATGCCATTCGGGGTCTTGATGCTCGTGCAGGTGCCCTTCGGGACGTGCTTCCACGCGTTGCCCTGGTAGTCCTTCCTCGAGGTGCCGGCGCACGTCGTGCCGGGGCCGGCGGCGCAGTCGTTCTTGCCGGCCAGGGAGACGCCGTAGCACTTCTCCATCGCGTCATTCTTCATGTCCTTCTTGTCCATGTCGGCGGCCAGGGCGGCGCCGGAGGTGAGGGTGGCGAGAGCGATCGCGGCGACGGCGAGATTGCGGGACTTCATCGTGAGGCTCCTTGTGTCGGGGAAAGGGGAGGCGCCGAGCGCGGTGCCGGTGGCGTGCCGCGGCAGTCGGTCCGAGGGTTAGTTCGCGTCGCGATGGCGGCCGGTTACGCGCTGGGGCAGAATTCCGCGCTGGCGCGGGTGATGCCGCCGGGGTGTAACCGGGGGGGCGAGGCCCGCGAATACCAAGGGAGCAGGAAGCGCTTGAGCGCGAGGGAAGACCACCTGAAGGAACTCCTGATACGCGGGCTCGCGGGCGAGGGGCCGGCGTATGCCGCATTCCTGAAGGAGCTGAGCGCGTTCCTGCGTGCGTTCCTCCGGGGGCGTCTCGCGCGCGTGCCCGACGAAGTGGAGGATCTCGTGCAGGAAACGCTACTGGCGGTCCACAACCAGCGCCACACGTATGACCCGGCCCGGCCGCTTACAGCGTGGGTTCACGCCATCGCGCGCTACAAGATGATCGACTTCCTGCGCCTCCGGTCGGGCCGGGAGGCGATGAACGAGCCCCTCGGCGACGAGGACGAGTTGCTCGCCGCCACCGACGAGGAGGCGCGAGAGGCGAGGCGCGACATCGCCGCGCTCCTCGAGAGGCTTCCCGACCGCCACCGCCTGCCCATCGTGCACGTGAAGATCGAGGGGTTGAGCGTCGCGGAGGCGGCGAAGCTCACGGGCATGTCCGAGTCGGCGGTGAAGGTGGGCATCCACCGGGGCCTCAAGACGCTCGCCGCCTTCATCAGGGAAACGGAATGGAAACCGACAAGCTGATCGCGATGCTCGCCCGTGAGGCCGAGCCGGTCGCCCCCGGCCGCGTGCGGCAGCGCTACGGGGCTGCGCTCGCACTCGGGGTCGCGGGTGCCTCCGTCCTCATGGTGGCGTTCCTCGGGGTGCGGCGCGACCTCGCCGAGGCAGCCCGCGAATCGATGTTCTGGGTGAAGCTCGCCCTGCCTCTGGCGCTGCTCGCGGTTTCGATCGTCTCGGCGGTGCGCCTGGCGCGCCCCGGCGTGCGGCTGGGATACGCGGTCGAGGCGGCAATGGTTCCCGTCGGCGCCATCTGGACTCTGGCTGGCGCGGTGCTGCTCGCGGCCGGTCCCGGCGAGCGCCTGCCGCTGCTGCTCGGGGTGACGTGGATGTCCTGCCCGTTCAGCATCGCCCTGCTGTCGTCTCCGGCCTTCGTCGCCGCCTTCTGGGCGATGAGGGGCATGGCTCCGACGCGGCCCGTCGTCGCGGGCGCCTTCTCGGGCCTGCTCGCCGGTTCCCTCGGGGCGGCGGTGTACTGCCTGCACTGCCCGGAAATGGCGGCGCCGTTCCTCGGAACCTGGTACTTGCTGGGGATCGCGCTGCCCACCCTCGCGGGCGCTGCGGCCGGCCCGCGCCTGCTGCGCTGGTGAGGCCCGGCGGCTATCGGGCCATTAAGAGAAAGTAAGCGACCGACAGTGCCGCGATCAGCATGAAGGGCAACGCGAAGGCGAGCACCCGCGCGAACGACGGGTGCGGCGCCACGGCGGGCCAGCCGGGCTCGAGGAACGAGAAGGTCGCGCCGCGGCCTTCGCGCCAGTCCAGGTTCCAGAGGAGCCCGGCCGAGGCGTAGAGCACCGACGACGCCCCGAGGTTCGCGGCCCACGTGGGCGGGTAGGACCCGTCGCGCAGCAGGATGTAGAGGTCGTAGGACCAGCACGCGGAGAAGAGCCAGAGGACGGCCGCCACGTACAGCTGCACCGCCGGCAGCTTTCGCCGCGCCGCGAGGTAGATCGCGCCGACGGCCCACGGCGCGCCGAGGAAGGTGAAGACCGACTGGAAGGCGGCGTCGTAGTAGTCCCACGCGGGGTCGCCGGTGTAGGGCGCCACGACCGCCAGGCAGGCGGCTGCCCAGAGAACCAGGTAGGCGGTGAAGAATGCGTCCATGGGCTCCTCGCCGGGCCTTCAGCCCCGCGGCGCCTTGAGGATCTCGAGGACCTCGCGGAAACGCTCGTGGCGGCAGTCCCGCAGCCACTCGAAGACGAGCATCTCGACGCTCCCGACGACGGCACACGACTGGCGCAGGCGGCCGATCGCGAGCTCGTGGTCGACGGGGTAGCGCGTGCCGCACGCGTTGGCGGCGACCCACACCTTCAGGCCGGCGCGCTGCAGGCCGTGCGCCGTCTGCATCAGGCACACGTGGGTCTCGCAGCCTGCCACCACCACGTCGGTCGGGTAGGGGCGGCCGGGGGAGCGCAGCGCCTCCGCGAGCCCGTCGGCGCAGCCGTCGAAGTGCGTCTTCGCGACCGTGAGCTCGCAGCGCTGCCGGATCGCCTCGGCGTTCGGGCCGAGCCCGCCGGGGTTCTGCTCCGTCCCGACGACGCGGATGCCGAGCGCCTTCGCGCAGTCCGCCAGCCGCGCCGCCTCCGCCACCACCTCCAGGCCGCGGTGGATGGCGGGAAGCAGCCGCTGCTGGAAGTCCACCAGCACGACGGCGCATCGCCCGGGGTCGAGGGTGACGTTCATGTCTCGGGGCCTCAGGAAAGGAGCACGTTGACGATGGCGTTGCCGATGCCCATCAGCGCCGCGCCGGAGATGAGGCCCGCGCAGATGGGCTCGCACCCCTCCACCCAGACGACGTGCCCCTTCGTCCCGGGCGTCGGGTTGCGCCGGCCCGCCCACCAGAAGATCATCGCGCCCACCCACATCGCGAAGGTGGCCTCGGGCGGCAGCACCACGCCCAGGCCCACCGACACGGCCGAGAGGGGGAAGCGTCCCTTCGTCACGACGCGCGCCACCTCGATCGCGACGGCCGCGACGGCCGCCACCACCATCGAGACGATGGCCGAGGGCGCGAGGCTCGTGAGCCCCTTGCCGATGATGTCCGCCACCCCCTTCCACTGGAGGGCCGACGGCATCGCGAACTGCTCCGAGACGATCGTGGCGGTGGAGCGCACGCCGTTCGCGTCCGCGGGCAGGAAGAGCAGGAAGTAGAGCGGCACGCACGCGAGCGCCCCGGCGAACAGGCCGATCACGTGGCCGATCGCCTGCTGGCGCGGCTTCGCCCCCAGCATGTAGCCCGGCTTGATGTCGGAGAGTAGGTTCGCGGCGTTCGAGGCGATCTCGGCCGTCATGCCAGCCGGGATGAGGTTGCTCGCGGGGTTGGTGCGGTCGATCGCGCCCATGGTGAACTGCGTGATCTTCGCGAGCGAGCCCGTCGGCGTCCACGAGGTGAGCGCCATGGAGTTCGTGCAGATGATGGTGAGCACGAAGATGAGCGGCAGCGACACGAGGGCGAGGAGCCACGGCACGCCGAAGAACTCGTGCGACACCCACGCCCCCAGGACGCTGAAGACCGGCACGCCCACCCAGGACATCCAGAGCGGCAGCTCGATGTCGCGCAGCACGTCGGTTCCCGCCGCTTCACCCTTTCCGCCGCGCAGGGACTTGAAGGCGCTGGTGAAGAGCTCGGGCTTGGCCGCGAGGCTCGCGAGCGAGCCCACGACCATCATGGTGACGCCCCACCACAGCGACCACTGGTTCACGATCTCGGCGCGCGAGATCGGGATCGTGGCGCCCGTGGCGGAGACGCGCGGCGCGATGTCGCCCGCCTGGATCATGAGCGGGGCGAGGATCACGAAGTTCACGAAGGCGCCCAGCAGGCAGCTCGTGGCCACCGCGATGCCCATGAGGCCGCCCACGCCCAGCATGGCCGCATCCAGCGTGAGCCGCAGGCCCAGCTGGCGGATGTCCGTGCCGAGGATCTTGGGGATCCAGATCGATCCCTTGGCGGCGGCCGAGTAGTAGTAGGCGTCGAGCCGCTCGGAGAAGTGCCACGCCTCCTTGAGGCCGGCCCACTTGTCCATCTGCAGGATCTTGAACTGGACGAGCTTCATCCAGCCGTCGCTCACGATCATCTGGTAGAGGCCGGTGAGGAGGGCGGTCCAGCCCAGCAGCTTCGCCTTGAACATGCCGGCGGCCGCCTGGCCGGTGTAGAGGGCGTCCAGCACCACGCCGCACGCGCGGCCCTCCGGGAAGGGGAGCTGCTCGTCATTCACGAAGCGGCGCTTCATGGGGAAGGCGAGGAGCACGCCGACGATCGACACCACGACCATCCACACCACCATCTGCCACCAGGCGACGATCTTGCCCGTCACCAGCATGTACGCCGCGAAGCTCGAGGTGAGGGGCGTCACCACGTAGCCCGCCGCGGTGGCGATCGACTGCGTGCAGTTGTTCTCGAGGATCGTGTAGTCGGTGGCGAGCCCCGCGCCGTGCATGACGCGGAAAAGGGCGAAGGCGAGGATCACCGAGGTGAGGCCCACGCCGATCGTGATGCCCGTCTTCCCCGCGATGTAGAGGCCGGTGGCGGCGAGCGCCCCGCCCAGCAGGAACCCGGTGACGCCCGAGCGGAAGGTGAGCTGCGGCATGTCGCCGCGGAACACGTTGTCGAACCACCAACGGTCCTTCTGCGCGCGCGTCCACGTGCGAACTTGTCCTTCGTCGAGCTGGGTGAGCGCCATGCGTCCTCGCGTGGGTCCGGTCGAAGGGAACGCCGCCCCTCAACACTTCGGCACGGGCGCGAGGATACCCTAACGCAGGCTCAGGCGGCGCTGCGTTTCCGCGGTGAACTCTTCCATCTCGGGGTCGAGGGCGCTGCGCGAGGAGACGATCCCGATGGGCTCGCCGTTCTCCACCACGGGAACGTGGCGGAAGCCGTGGTCGTGCATGAGCAGGAGCGCGCGGCCGAAGATCTCGGTGGGTTCCACGCTGACCGGGTCCGGCGTCATCACCTCGCCGATCGTGGTGGCGACCGGGTCGCGTCCGGTCGCGATCACGCGCACGAGGGCGTCGCGCTCGGTGAAGATCCCCACGAGCCGCTTGCCCTCCACCACCATGACCGCCCCGACGTTCTTCTGCGCCATGAGCTTCGCGGCCTTGGCCACCGAGATATCGGGCTTGGCGACCAGGCGCTTCTTGCGCTCCATGACGCTCTTTACCCGCATGCTGTACATGCCGCTCCTCCTCCCGCAGTTGCCGATCAGAGGGAAGTTAGAGGAGGCCCCCCGTCCGGGCTTGACCGGGATCAACCATCGTTGCGATGGCGTCAGTGCCGGTCGAACTTGACCGAGAGGACCAGGGAACTTTGCGTCCTCGTGACACCCGGCAGGTGGCCGATCGCGTCCAGCACGCGGTCGATCTCCTCCGTCGTCTCGCCCTGCACGAAGGCGAGGTTGTCGAAGGCGCCGCTGATGGCGTAGACGGCGCGCACCTGCGGCATGGTGCGAAGGGCCGCGACGACCGCGTCGCCTTCCTTCGCGTCCACGCTGAGCAGGACGTGCACCCGCAGCATGCGGGCCTCGACCCTGGGGTTCATGCGCACCGTGTAGCCCGCCACCACCCCGTCGCGCTGCAGTCGCTTCAGGCGCTCGACCACCGTCGTGCGCGCCACGCCGAGGGCACGGGCCAGCGCCGCGGTGGACAGCCGGGCGTCCTCGCGCAGCAGGGCGAGGAGCTTGCGATCCTGGTCGTCCAACTGTACGGATCGTTTCATTTGACCGTCATAATAACTAAAAAAGGCGAATATATCGTCATTCTAATGGCTTCACTCCGACAACGCCAGCGGCTACAGTCCGCCCAACAATCCGAAGGGAGACGCGGCCATGACGAAGAAGACGAAGGTGGTGCTGGCGGGAGCGGGAAAGATCGGCGAGGCGATCGTGGCGCTGCTCGCGCCCACGGGCGACTACGAGCTCACGATCGTCGAGCAGGACGCCGTCAAGGCGGAGGCGTTCCGCAGGCAGGGGCTCGCGACGGTGGGGTGCGCGGTGGGCGAGGGGCGGGCCCTCGAGCCCGTGCTCGCGGGGCACCATGCCGTGATCTCGGCCTGCCCCTATTACCTCACGCCTTACGTGGCGAAGGCCGCGAAGAACGCGGGCGTGCACTACTTCGATCTCACGGAGGACGTGGCGTCGACGCGGGTGGTGAAGCAGCTGGCCGAAGGCGCCGGCACGGCGTTCGTCCCGCAATGCGGCCTCGCCCCCGGTTTCATCTCCATCGCCGCGCACCACGCCACCCTGGGTTTCGAGAAGCTGCGCGACGTGCGCATGCGCGTGGGAGCGCTGCCCATCTTCCCGAGCAACGCGCTCAAGTACAACCTCACGTGGAGCACGGACGGCCTCATCAACGAGTACTGCAACCCGTGCGAGGCCATCGTGGACGGGGCGCTCCGCGAGCTGCCGGCGCTGGAGAACGCGGAGGAGTTCTCCCTCGACGGCGTCGCGTACGAGGCGTTCAACACCTCCGGCGGGCTGGGCACGCTGTGCGAAACGCTCGACGGGCGCGTCGAGAACCTCGACTACAAGACGGTGCGCTATCCGGGCCACCGCGACATCGTGAAGATCCTCATCCGCGACCTGCGGCTCGGGATGAACCGCGGCGTCCTCAAGGACGTCTTCGAGGCCTCCATCCCGATGACGACCCAGGACGTGGTGCTCGTTTTCGTGACCGTGACCGGCTGGAAGCACGGGCGGCTCACCCAGGAGACCTTCGTGCGCAAGGTGTACGCGAGCCTCGTGAACGACCGCCTGCTCTCGGCGATCCAGCTCACCACGGCCGCCGGCGCGTGCGCCATGCTGGACCTGCACCGCGAAGGCAAGCTCCCGGCGAAGGGCTTCGTGCGCCAGGAGCAGGCGTCGCTCGACGATTTCCTCGCCAACCGCTTCGGGCGGCATTACGCTGGCGGCCACTCGGCCCAAACGGAGATCCGCCATGAGTCTGCCCCCGCCCGGAACGCTGCCTGATCGCGCGCGAGCCCTCGCCGCCGCCCTCGGCGTCGACCTCGCGGCCCGCGCGGGGGACGACATCGCGGCGCGCACGCCCGTCACGGGCGAGGTGATCGCGCGGCTTCGCGCCAGCACCGCGGCGGAGGTGGATGCCGCCGTCGAGCGTACCCACCGCGCCTTCCTCGCCTGGCGCCTCGTGCCGGCGCCGCGGCGGGGCGAGGTGGTGCGGGCCTTCGGCGAGCTCCTGCGCGCGCGCAAGGCCGAGCTGGGCGAGCTCGTGACGATCGAGACGGGCAAGATCCGTTCCGAGGGCCTGGGCGAGGTGCAGGAGATCATCGACATCGCCGACTTCGCCGTCGGCCTCTCGCGCCAGCTGCACGGGCTCACCATCGCCTCCGAGCGGCCCGGCCACCGCATGATGGAGACCTGGCACCCGCTGGGCGTCTGCGGCGTCATCACGGCCTTCAACTTCCCGGCCGCGGTGTGGGGCTGGAACGCGGCGCTCGCGTTCGTCTGCGGCGACGCCGTCGTGTGGAAGCCGTCGGAGAAGGCCACGCTCACCGCGCTCGCCTGCGACGCGCTCTGGCGCAAGGCGATCGCGGCGTTTCCCGACCTGCCCCAGGACATCGCGGCGCTCGTCCCCGGCCTCGCCCCGGCGGGCGAGGCGCTCGTCGACAGCCCCCTCGTGCCCCTGGTGAGCGCCACGGGCAGCACGCGCATGGGCCGGCTCGTGGGGCCGCGCGTCGCGGCGCGGTTCGGGCGCTCGATCCTGGAGCTGGGCGGCAACAACGCGGCCATCGTCGCGCCCAGCGCGGACCTGGAGCTCGCGCTGCGCGCGATCGCGTTCGCCGCCGTGGGCACGGCGGGGCAGCGCTGCACCACGCTGCGGCGCCTCATCGTTCACGAGTCGGTGCTGGGCCCGCTGGTGACGCGGCTCAAGGGTGCCTACTCGGGGCTGCCCGTGGGCAGTCCGCTGGCGGACGGCGTGCTCGTGGGGCCGCTCATCGACCGGCAGGCGTTCGACGCGATGCAGGCGGCGCTCGCGGCGTCGAAGTCGGAAGGCGCTCGCGTGACCGGTGGCGCCCGCCGCGAGTACGCGGGCTTCCCCGACGCGTGGTACGCCGAGCCCGCGATCTGCGAGTGGGCGGCGCCGGGCGCGATCACGCGCGAGGAGACCTTCGCGCCGATCCTGCACGTCTTCCCCTACCGCGACTTCGACGAGGCCGTCGCGATGCACAACGACGTGCCCCAAGGCCTCGCCTCGAGCGTCTTCACGCGCGACCTCGCCGAGGCCGAGCGCTTCGTCGCGGCGGCAGGCAGCGACTGCGGCATCGCCAACGTGAACATCGGCCCGAGCGGCGCGGAGATCGGCGGCGCCTTCGGCGGCGAGAAGCAGACGGGCGGCGGTCGAGAGTCCGGCAGCGACGCCTGGAAGGCCTACATGCGGCGGCAGACGAGCACCGTGAACTACTCCGGCGCCCTGCCGCTCGCGCAGGGCGTGAAGTTCGACATCGGCTGAGCGCGCCCGCCGGCGGGGCGCGCGGTCACTCGAACGCGATGCGGTCCTGCCGGAGGTAGCCGCTAAAGCCCGCGCCTCGGCGGGGCTTCACCTTCCACCATTGCTCCGATGCCTGCTGGACCAGGACCTCCGTGCCCGGGGCGAGCTGGACGACGAGCGAGGACTCGACGCGGGCCGCCGCGCGCACGTTCGACCTGCCTTTCGCGACGGTGCGGGCGGGCTTCCACGGGGCATCCGCCGTCCGGGCGGGCACGCTGCCGGGCGCAGGCTCCGCGGCGGCGGGCGGTTGCGCCTCGGGTCCGTAGGCGGTGGCTTCGCCGCATGCCGCGAACACGGAATCGGGCCCGCTGCCGTACGGCAGGATCTCCATCGAGATGCGCTGGTTGCGCCGGGGCCAGCCCGGGGGCGGTGCCACGTTCTGCAGCACGTCGATCCAGGCGCATCGGCGCAACGCGGAAGGCGCCAGGCCGCGCGCCAGCGTGTCGCCCAGGGTGCCGATCTCCCAGGTCGCGGCGAGGTCGCTCTTCACGAGTGAGCCGTCGCCGCGCGGACCGGGGCCGTGGCAGACGAGGCGCGGCATCTCCATCGGGCGCAGGCCCCCCGCGGGGTCCGAGGCGGAAGCGTTGGTGAGCTCGATCGCGATCTTGCCGCTGCCCTTCTGGCAGGAGACGTAGGCCACCGAGAGGATCTTCTCGTTCCCCGCGGCCGTGGTGACAGCGGCCCTCGGAACCGCGTACCTGATTGGCCCGAGCACCGGGTGGCTCACGTCGCGCACCTCCCATTCGGTCGCCGCGCCGGCGGCGCGCTGCTTGCCCATCGAGGCGACGGGTTCCGCGCCGCGCGACGGGAGGGTTGCCGCGCACAGCACGCTCAGTGCCGCAAGGAACAAGACTCTCCGCATTCGCCGTCCCGCAGTTCCGGGGCTTTCATTCTAGGGAGGCGCCCTCGCGCGCGCAACGAAGCGCGCGCCGCCCGCCCGCGCCTCGACCCGAAGCAGTCCGCCGCCTGGCTCGCCCAGAGCCGCGAGCGCTGGACCAAGGTCATCCAGGACGCGAAGATCTCCATCGATTGATGGAGGCGATCACCGGTCCCGCGTTCCTCGCATTCGCGGGGGCGGTACTCGCCGGCGCCTTCATCCAGGGCACGGGCGGCATCGGGTTCGCGATGTTCGCCGCGCCCGTGGCCGCCCTCGTGAAGCCCGAGCTCGTGCCCGGGCCCATGCTGATGCTCGGCGGAGAGGTGTCGCTGCTCGTCGCCCTGCGGGAGCGCGCCTCGATCGACTTCCGGGGCGCCGGCTTCGCCCTGGCCGGGCGCGTGCCGGGCTCGGTCGTGGCGGGCTTCGGCTCCGGCCTCATGGGGACGATCACCTCCGTCGGCGCCCCTCCCATCGGCATCGTGATGCAGAACGAGGCTCCCGCGCGCGTGCGCTCCACCGTCGGCGCCTTCCTCTTCGTGGGGGCGCTCGTCTCGGTGTCCGTGCTCGCCTGGGCCGGCCGCTTCGGCGCCCGCGAGGCCGGCCTGGGCGCGCTGATGCTGCTGCCGATGGCGCTGGGGTTCCGCCTCTCGAGCGCGATGGTGCGGCGCCTGGACGCCCGCATCGTGCGCAGGGTCGTCCGGGGCGTGTCGACCGTCTCCGCGACCGTCCTGATCGCGCAGAACCTGTGAGGGGGCCCGCGGCGTGATCCATCTCGACGACGACCGCATCGACCGCGCGCTCGAGGGCGCCGACCTGGAGGGGACGCTTTCGCGCGCCTTCGAGGCGTTCGCCCGGGGCGGGGCCGCGATGCAGGAGCGCATGCGCACGGAAGCCGAGGGCGTGAAGCTCTCCACGCTGGGCGCCGTCTGGCCGGCGGAGGGCTTCGTCGGGGCCAAGGTCTACACCACGATCGCCGGCAGGTTCGATTTCGTGATCGTGCTGTTCTCGGCGCGCACGGGCGAGCCGCTCGCCACGCTCGAGGCCAACGCCCTCACGCGCTGGCGCACCGCCGCCGTCTCGGTGCTGGCGGGCCGCTCGCGCGCGCGCGGCGCCTCGCGGAGGTTCGCGTCGTGTCGCGGACCGGGGGGGAATCCTTCGCGAGGGAGTTGGCGGGCGAGCTGGGATGCCCCGTCCGCGCGGCGGGGGCGCGCGATGCGCTGTCCGGCGCTCACCTCGTCGTCACGGCCACGCGCGCCGCCGCGCCGCTCTTTCCCGGCCACTGGGTCGCGCCGGGAGCCTACGTCGCGGCCGTCGGATCGAGCCGGCCCGACACGCGGGAGCTGGACGACGAGCTCCTCTCGCGGCTGCGCGCCGTGGTGGTCGAGTGGAGGAGGCAGGCGCTTCGCGAGGCGGGCGACTCGCCCGTCCGGCAGGGCCCGGACGACATCGTGGCCTTCAATTCGGTCGGCGTGGGGCTCGAGGACGTGGCCGTCGCGGGCCTCGCGTGGCAGCGGGCGACGGGTCAGGGCCCGCGGTAGGCGATGCGGTAGATCGCGTTCGCGTGGTCGTCGGACACGAGCAGCGCCCCGTCCGGCATCACCAGCACGTCGACGGGCCGGCCCCAGGCCGTGTCCGAGGCGGCGTCGAGGAACCCCTCGGCGAACACGGAATGCTCGACGACCCTGCCGCCCTCTATGCGGGCGAGCATGACCCGGTAGCCGCTCTTCCACGAGCGGTTCCACGAGCCGTGCTCCGCGATGAAGGCCTGGTTGCGGTAGCGCGCGGGGAACGCGGTTCCCGTGTAGAAGCGCATGCCCAGCGAGGCCACGTGCGCGCCCAGCTTCTGCGCGGGAGGCGTGAACTCCCGGCACGCGCGGCCCTTCGCGAAATCGGGGTCCGGCACGTCGCCGCCGTGGCAGTGGGGGAACCCGAAGTGCATCCCGGGCCGCGGCGCGTGGTTGAGCTCGTCCGGCGGCACGTCGTCGCCCATCATGTCGCGGCCGTTGTCGGTGAACCACAGCTCCTTCGTCACCGGATGCCAGTCGAAGCCGACGGTGTTCCTCACGCCGCGCGCCACGACCTCCATGGCCGACCCGTCGGGCCTGAGCCGCGTGATGGTGGCATAGGGGTCCTCGCGGTCGCAGACGTTGCAGGGCGCGCCCACGGGCACGTAGAGCCAGCCGTCCGGCCCGAAGCCGATGAACTTCCATCCGTGGTGCCGGTCCGTGGGGTACCTGTCGTAGACGAGGGCGGGCTTCGGCGCCTTGGGCAGGCTCGATTCGATGGCGTCGTAGCGCCACACGCGGCTCACCTCCGCCACGTAGAGGGCGCCGTCCCGGAGCGCCACGCCGTTGGGCATGTTGAGCCCGGTCGCGATCGTCACCGTCTCGAGCGCCATCTTCCCGTCGTGGCGGATCGCGTAGACGTTGCCGGCCGTGCGCGTCGAGACGAAGAGCCAGCCCTTCTCGCCCAGCGCCATCGAGCGGGCGTCCCTGACGCCGTCGGCGAACAGGGTGATCTCGAAGCCGGGCGGAAGCTTGACGCGCTCGATGGGCGGCGCGGCCCCGGCGGTGATGGCGGTGGCGAGGGCCGCGAGAGCGGATGCGAGGCGGAAGAAGGTGGTCGTTGGCATCGGCGGGCCCTCAGGGGCTGGAGGAGGCGAGCATCCGGTCCATGGCGTCGGCGTCGAAGCCGCGCATGCGCCGCTCGCCCACGATGATGAGCGGCACGCCGCGGCCTCCGAACGCCTCGAACTCGCGCCTGCCGTCGTCGGAGGCCTCGATGTCGACTTCCCGGAAGGCCACGCCCTTCTGCGCGAAGTACGCCTTCGCGCGCCTGCAATGCGGGCACCAGGACGTGGAGAACATCGTGACCTGGGCGCTTCGCGGCTTCGAGGTGTCGACTGCAGGCGGGCGCTTGAGGACCTGCGTCCACGTGTCGACCTGGGCGGGGCCGCCGAAGGACTGCACGCCGATGCGAAGCTCCTGCTTCCTGGCGTCCTCCGGTGGGCGGTCGCCGTAATGGGTGCGGCCGTCGGGCCCCGTCCACTTGTACACCTGTGCGGGCACGGGCCCGGACGCGGCCGTCGCGAGGACGATCGCGAGCGCGAGCGCGAGGCGGCGGCGGGGTACGGCCGGCAGGGTCATGGGCGGAGCGCCTCCCCGGGCCGGATCCTACGCGGCGACGAAGCGCAACTCGCTCGCCGGCACGGCGAGCGCCACGCTCGTGCCGGTGGCGATGGGGGCGCGGCCGCGCGCGTGCGGGATGTCGGCCGTCACCACGGCCTCGCCGACGCGGATCTCGTAGCGCAGGAACTCGCCCAGGAACTCGGCGTTCTCCACCGAGCCGCGAAGCGCCAGGTCCTGCGGCCCGGGCGCGCCCCCGCCCACGCTCACGGCGTGCGGGCGGAAGGCGAGGTCGAAGGAGCCCGACGGCGGCTCGACGCCGGGAGGCAGTGCCACCTCCCCCAGCGCGCGCGAGGCGAAGCGAAACCCCCCGCCCTCGCGGCGGAAGGTGCCGGCGAAGAGGTTCACCGAGCCTACGAACTGCGCGACGAACCGGTTCACCGGGAAGTCGAATAGCTCCATCGGCGTGCCCACCTGCTGGATCACGCCCTGGTCCATGACGGCCACGCGGTGGCAGGTGGTGAGCGCCTCGATCTGGTCGTGGGTGACGAAGATCGTGGTGATCCCCAGTCGGCGCTGCAGCTTCACCAGCTCCTGGCGCGTCTGCACGCGAAGCTTGGCGTCGAGGTTGGACAGCGGCTCGTCCAGCAGCAGCACCTGCGGCTCGATGGCGAGCGTGCGCGCGATGGCCACCCGCTGCTGCTGGCCGCCGGAGAGCTGGCCCGGCCGGCGCGCGCCGAGCTCGCCCAGGCCCACGAGATCGAGCGCCGCCTTGACCCTGGCGCGGATGTCGGCGCGCGGGAGCTTCCTTTCCTCCAGCCCGAAGGCCACGTTCTGGTCCACCGTCATGTGCGGCCACAGGGCGTAGTTCTGGAACACCATGCCGACGTTGCGCCTCCAGGGCGGGGTGCCGGTGACGTCCTTTCCGCCGATGAGCACTTCCCCCGCCTGGTGCTGGTTGAAGCCGGCGATGAGGCGAAGGAGGGTGGATTTCCCGGAGCCCGAGGGGCCCAGGAGCGCGAAGAACTCGCCGGGCTCGACCGAGACGGTGATGTCCTTCAGCACCTGCGTCGCGCCGAACGAGAGCGCGACGTGGCGGATGTCGACTCCGACGGGGTTCATGTGCGGCCTCCGGATGACTGGTGCGGCAAGTTGGCCGCGACGAGGCGGTGCGAGACGTAGGTGCCCAGCGCCACGAGCGCCACCGCGATGACGCCCAGCGCCGCCCCGGGCCCGCGGCCCAGGACGGACTGGAAGTAGAGGTAGATGCCGTAGGACATGGGCGCCATGCTCTCGCGGCTGGTGAGCAGGATCGTCTCCGAGATCTCGGCCGCGGCGGTGATGAAGCTGGTCACGAAGCCTGCGAGGATCCCGCCCATCATGAGGGGCACCACCACGCGCCGGATCGTGCTCCAGCGGCCGGCGCCGAGGTTCTCGGCGGCCTCCTCGAGCGCCGGGTGCACCTGCGTGAGCGCCGCCATGCACGAGCGCAGCGCGTACGGCAGGCGCCGGACCGCGTAGGCCAGCACGAAGATGAGCCAGCTCGCGGTGAGCGCGCCGCCGCCGAAGGGCAGCTCCACCCCCTTGAAGGTGCGCAGGTAGCCGATGCCCAGCACCAGGCCCGGCATCGCGAGCGCCACGGTGACGAGGTGGTCCAGGAGCTGGCGGCCGGGCAGCCGCGTGCGCAGCACGATGTACGCGATGGCCGTCCCGACGGCCACGTCGACGAGCGCCGCCAGCCCGCAGTACAGGAACGTGTTCCAGATCATCTGCTTCGATTCCGTGAACACGGTGGCGAAGTGGCCGAGGGTGAACTGCTCCGGCAGCACCGTGAAGCTCCACACCTTGGAGAACGACAGCAGCAGGATGCCAAGGTGCGGCGACAGCACCAGGAGCAGCATCGCGCCGATCCAGCCGTAGGCGAGCGCCGTCTGCCAGGCGGTGAGCCGGCGCTTGGGGGCCTGCACGCCGCCGCGCGACACCAGCGCGTAGTCGCGCCGCTTCACGAACCACCACGAGCCGCCCATCGCGCCCACGGAGAAGGCCACGAGGATCACGCAGATCACGTAGCCGATGGGATCCTCCAGGCCGATCGAGGTCACGCGCAGGTACGCCTGCGGGGCCAGCATGTTGGTGACGTTCAGCACGAGCGGCGTGCCGAGGTCGTCGAAGACCTTGATGAAGACGAGCGACGCCCCGGCCACGTAGCCGGGCATCGCCAGCGGGAAGACCACCTTGCGGAAGAGCCTCCAGCCCGAGGCGCCCAGGTTCTGCGCGGCCTCCTCCATGGAGGAATCGATGTTGGCGAGCGCGGCCGAGAGGTTGAGAAGGATGAACGGGAAGTAGTGCAGCGTCTCGACGAAGACGACGCCATTGAGCCCGTCCATGAGCGGGATCGTGATTCCGAAGGCGTCCTTGAGGATGAGGTTCACCGAGCCCGAGCGCCCGAAGAGCAGCTGCATCGCCGCCGCGCCCACGAAGGCCGGCATCACCAGCGGCAGCACGCCCAGCGTCTGGATGAGGATCGCGCCGCGGAACTGGAAGCGCACCGTGAGGTAGGCGAGCGGCACCGCGATGACGGTGGCGAGCCCCACGGTCATCCCCGCCACGTACAGGCTGTTGGCGAAGGACTCCCGCATGAGGGAGATTCCGGAGAACGCCGAGAAATGCGCGAGCGTGAACCCGCCCTGGCCGTCGGAGAAGGCGGTATAGACCACCGCCACGACGGGGATGACGAGGAACGCGACGAGGAACGCGGCGATCGCGAGCGCGATCGCCACGATGCCGGGGTGTGTCCTCACCCGACCTTACTTCGCGCCGTTGGCCAGCTCGACGGCCTTCGCGTAGTTGGCCTTGGCCTTCGCGGCCCACTCCTCCTCGACCTTCGCCTTGGCCTTCGAGGCCTCCGCGTCCGTCTTCTTGGCCTTGAAGAGCGCGAGCAGCTGCTTGTCGGCGGCCTGCTTCTCGTCGACCACCGGCGTGAGGACGAGCTTCCTCGCCTCGTCCACCTGCGCGCTCTTGCGGCCGCCCAGGCGCTTCTCGGCGTCGTAGATGGCCTTCATCGCCGCCACGAGCTCCTTGTGGCGGAATGTGATCAGCTGGTCGAAGAGCGAGACCACGACGTAGTAGCGCGCCTCGGACAGGTTGGAGTCGAAGTTCACCTTCGCCTGGATCTTGCCGCCGAACGGGTTGGGGTAGTCCGCGGGCGCCTTGGCGTAGACCGAGGGCAGCACCGGCAGGCGGCTGATGTCCTTCTGCAGCAGCAGCATCTGCCCTTCCTCGGAGAGCGTGTACTCGATGAAGCGCATGCCGGCGTCCTTCGACTTCGCGCCGTCGATGAGGGCGATGTTGGCCGGCACGATCGCGGTGACCGAGGGGTAGACGAACTCCACCGGCATGCCCGAGTTCTTGGCCGCCAGCCCGAAGAAGTCGATCACCAGGCCGATGCCGAACTGGCCGTTGTTCACGCCGTCGGGAACGCCGAAGCTGCGCTCCGTGATCGCCGCGCTGTTGCCGCAGATGGCGAGCATCTGCTCCCAGCCCTTGTTCCAGCCCTCGCCCTGGAGGATCGTCTCCACGGTGAGGTGCGTCGTGCCGGAGCGTGACGGGCTCGAGATGGCGAGGTGGCCGAAGTAGACGGGCTTCACGAGGTCGGCCCATTCCCTGGGCTCGGGAAGGTTGTTGGCCTTGAGGTAGCGCGTGTTCCACATGAGGCCGTAGCCGGCGAGCGCCTGGCCGCGGTAGTAGCCCTCGGGGTCGTTCACGGGGTAGTTGCCCACCTTGGCCGGGATGGCCGGGTTGCCCGGGCCGATCCTGGCGAGGAGCTTCGAGCTCGAGAGCACCTCGAAGGCGTCGGGGGCGGAGGCCCAGAACACCTCCGGCCGCGCGCCGGCCGCCTGCTCGCGCACGTAGGCGATGCCGGCGGCAGTGTTCTTGTTGAGGATCTCGACCTTGTCCTGGGGGTACTTGGCCTCGTAGGCTTTCTTGTAGGCCGTGGTGATCTCCTTGGGAAAGGAGGTGACGACGGTGACGGTGTCGGCGGCGGCGGCGAACGGCAGGCAGGCGATGGCGAGCGCCAGGGCTCGGAAGAGCGGGGTTTTCACGGGTTTCCTCCGGGAATTGGAGAGAGAGTGGACTTGTGGGGCGTTTGGACCGATTCTAGCAGCCACCCGGGGCCTTTCCGATACGACCCTGGCTCACCCGGATCTGCGCGCGGATGCCTGTTTCCCGGGGCGGCGCGGCCCGGATCGCCCCGGTTTCGCCTGAAACAGGGACTGTGAACCCCGTCTCAATCCGGGCCCGCGGACGCGTGATAGCCTCGATGACAGTCCTCCAGCCCCCTTACCCATGGCACTGACGCCGCAGGACCCGCAGAGACGAACGACCGCCGAGGTCCTGGGCGACCCCGCGGCGCACGCGGCGCTCTTCAACGCCTTCCCGAGCCTCGTGTGGTGCGCCGACGGCGAGGGCGCCTGCAGCTTCGTGAACCAGGCCTGGGAGGACTACACGGGGGCGAGCGTGGAGCGGCAGCGCGGGGCCGGCTGGCTCGAGTGCGTCCACGCCGACGACCGCGAGAGCCTCGGCCGCGAGTGGTCGGAGGCCTTCGGCCTGCGCCGCCGGCTCGAGACGGAGTTCCGCCTGCGCCGCGCCGACGGCAGCTACGGCTGGGTGCACCACTCCGCGGAGCCCGTCACCGACGAGGCCGGCCGCCTGGCCGGCTACCTCGGCACCTGCCACGACATCAGCGAGCGCCGCAACGCCGAGCTCGCCGCGTGGGCGCGCGCCCAGGAGATCCGCCTGCTCGCGGACAACGTCCCGGTGCTCATCTCGCACTTCGCGGCGCCCGACCTGCGCTGCCTCTTCGCCAACAAGGCCTACGCGTCGATGTGGGGATGGGAGGTCGAGGCCGTCATCGGCCGCACGGTCGAGGAGATCATCGGTGCCGAGGCCTACCGGCAGATCGAGCCCTACATCCAGCGGGTCGTGAAGGGCGAGACGGTCACCTACGAGCGCACGGTCGAGGCGCCCGGCGGCGCGCGCGTGATCGAGGTGAACCTGCTGCCGCAGCTCGCGCCGGACGGAACGGTCGAGGCGGCCTTCGTGCTCATCTCCGACATCACCCGCCACCGGCACGCGGAACAGGCGGTGCGCGAGAGCGAGGAGCGGCTGCGCAAGTTCGCGGAGGCCACCCACGAGGGGATCGTCTTCCACGAGGACGGCTTGTTCACCGACTGCAACGACGCGGTCCTGCGAATGGGCGGCTACGCGTACGACGACCTCGTCGGCAAGCCGATCATGGACTTCGTGGCGCCGGAGTCGCGGGAGACCGTCCTCAGCAACATCCGCATGGGATACGAGCGCCCCTACGAGGGCGCGATCCTCGCGAAGGACGGCACGCCCATCGCCGTGGAGATCACCGGCAAGGTGATGCCCTACAAGGGCAAGCACTACCGCATGACGGTGATCCGCGACATCCGCGACCGCAGGGAGGCCGAGGCACGCATCCAGTTCCTCGCCCACCACGACACGCTCACCGGGCTGCCCAACCGCATCCTGCTCATGGACCGGCTCGAGTTCATCCTCGCCTCCGCCCGGCGGCGCGACGCGATGGTCGGCATCCTCTTCCTCGACCTGGACAACTTCAAGACGGTCAACGATTCCCTCGGGCACGCCTCCGGCGACGCGCTGCTGCGCCTCACCGCCTCGCGCATCGAGGGGGTGCTGCGCTCGGTGGACGTGGTGGCGCGCCTCGGGGGGGACGAGTTCCTCGTCGTGCTGCCCGACCTCGAGAACGAGCAGTCGACGGTCGCTGTCGCGGAGAAGCTCCTCGCGGCGGTGAGCGAGCCGGTCATCCTCGAGGGCCACGGCCTGTCCGTGAGCCCCTCCATCGGCATCGCCGTGTTCCCGCGCGACGGGGAGAGCGCCGACGCGCTCATCAAGAACGCGGACGCCGCGATGTACCTCGCCAAGGACCGCGGTCGCAGCAACTTCCAGTTCTTCAGCGAGCGGCTGTCGCAGGCCGCCGTCGACACGCTTTCGCTCGAGTCGCGGCTGCGGGAGGCCATCCGCGAGGAATCCTTCGAGCTGCACTACCAGCCGCAGGTGCGCGTGGACACGGGGCGCCTCGTGGGCCTCGAGGCCCTCATCCGCTGGCCGCAGCGCGAAGGCGGGACTGTGATGCCCAACGACTTCATTCCCGTGGCGGAGCAGCGCGGGCTCATCATGCCCATCGGCGCCTGGGTCCTGCGGCAGGCATGCCGCCAGAACCGCATGTGGCAGCTCTCGGGCCTGGCGCGCGTGCCGGTGGCGGTGAACCTGTCCGCCGTCCAGTTCAAGCAGAAGAGCCTCGTGGACGAGGTCCGCGCGGTGCTCGAGGAGACGGGGCTCGACGCGGCCTGGCTCGAGTTCGAGCTGACCGAGAGCATGCTCATGGAGGACACGCCCGGCCTCATGCGCACCCTCGACGGCCTGCGCGAGCTCGGCGTGCGGCTCGCCATCGACGACTTCGGCACCGGCCACTCGTCGCTCGCGCACCTGAAGCGCTTCCCCATCGACAAGCTCAAGATCGACCGCACCTTCGTGCGCGACATCGCGAGCGACCCGGACGACCGCGCCATCACCGCGGCCATCGTCGACCTGGCGCGCAACATGGGCATCACGTCGATCGCCGAGGGCGTGGAGAGCGAGGCCCAGCTCGACTTCCTGCACGAGCGCGGCTGCGACGAGATGCAGGGCTACCTCGCGAGCCCTCCCCTGACCATGGCCGAGGCGGCGCACTACCTCGCCGCCCAGCGACCGGAGCCGGGATCGCCGGCCGAGCGCGCGCCTCGAAGCGCGTGATGGCGGCCGCCGCCGCGATGCCCTCGGGGACTCCCGCGATCGGTTAGGATGCGCGATTCGCCAGTCCACCGGGGGATCGACCGATGCCGGAAGCCGAAGCCGAAGACAAGAAGAAGCCGACCGAGATCCCGCCGCCCGCGGACAGGATCGTGGTGACGCGTCACCGCGCCCGCCTCGGCGGCCGCGACGTCGACTACACCGTCACCTGCGGCACGATGGTGCTCAAGGAGGAGTCGGAGAAGGAAGGCAAGGCCGAGGCCGACAAGGCTCGGGCCAGCGTCTTCTTCGTGGCCTACACGCTCGACGGCGCCGCGCCCGAGTCGCGCCCGGTCACGTTCTCGTTCAACGGCGGGCCGGGCTCGAGCTCCGTGTGGCTGCACCTCGGGCTCCTGGGCCCGAAGCGCGTCGAGCTGGACGACGAGGGCCGCGCGTCGCCTCCGCCCGGGCGGCTCGTCGACAACGAGCACTCGCTCCTCGACCGCTCCGACCTCGTCTTCATCGATCCCGTGGGCACCGGCTACAGCCGCATGGTCGCGGGCGAGAAGGTGTCCGAGTTCCATGACTACAAGCGCGACCTGGAGAGCGTGGGCGAGTTCATCCGCCTCTACGCCTCGCGCTACGGCCGCTGGCCGAGCCCGAAGTACCTCATCGGCGAGTCCTACGGCACCACGCGCGCCGCGGGCCTCTCCGGGCACCTGCTCGAGCGCTACGGGATGTACCTGAACGGGGTGATGCTCGTCTCCTGCGCCCTCGACTTCACCTCCCTGCGCTTCGAGACGAACAACGACCTCCCGCCGGTGCTCTTCCTGCCCACCTACGCCGCGACCGCGTGGTACCACCGCAAGCTCGCGCCCGACCTGCAGGCGAAGCCGCTGCGCGCGCTGCTGGACGAGGTGGAGGCCTTCGCCTCCGGCCGCTACGCCAACGCCCTCTTCCGCGGCTCGCGCCTGCCCGCCGACGAGCGCGCGGCCATCGCGCGCGAGGTGGCCCGGTACACGGGGCTCGCGCCCGAGTACGTGGAGCGCACGAACCTGCGCGTGAACATCCACCGCTTCTGCAAGGAGCTGCTGCGCGCGGAGGGCCGCACCGTCGGCCGCCTCGACAGCCGCTTCACCGCCGCCGACCGCGACTCCGCCGGCGAGCTCTACGAGTTCGACCCCAGCTTCGCCGCCATCTTCGGCGCCTATGCGGCCGCCATGAACGACCACGTGCGCCGCACCCTGAAGTACGAGGAGGACGCGCCCTACGAGGTCCTCAAGGGCCTCTACCTCAACTGGGGCTGGAAGGACTTCGCCAATCGCTACGCCAACGTCGGCGAGACGCTGCGCAAGGCGCTCGCGATGAACCCGGCCATGCGCGTGCTGGTCGCGAACGGCTACTACGACTTCGCCACCCCGCACTTCGCCAGCGACTACACCTTCGACCACCTCGGCATGGACGACTCGGTGCGCGCGGCGTTCAAGGTGAGCTACTACGAGGCGGGGCACATGATGTACGTGCACAAGCCGTCGCTGGAGCGGCTGGCGAGGGAACTGAGGGACTTCGTGGCGCCGCAGTAGCGAAGCCTGCTCGCACTGGCGCACCGTGCAATTGTCTCGAGGGAACCTTCGCCGCTAGGACGCGGTCGCTTCCGGTCGGCACGGTGGTGCCAGTATGGGCAGAGGGTCCCGGTTGGGTGGTCGCGTTTCGGGGTTTGGGCCGAATGAGAATGCTGTCGGAGTCGATGCCCTGACCTATGTCGACATAGGCCCGGACAACGATGCTGGCGGCAGTTTGACTCGGCCCAAACCCCGAAACGCGACCACCCAACCGGGACCCATCGGTCCATGTGCGGAACCGTCGGTGTCTACGTCGTTCTGCTACCGGCGTTCCCGCTAGCATCGCTCACCGAGTCGTGGGGGGAGGGGACGCTTCGCTTCGCTCGCGTTTCGCTTCGTGCCTCGCGAGGGCCCATTGGACGTGTTCCTTGACGAGCGGGTCGGGGTCGTCGGCGCGGGTGCGGAGCGCGGCGAGGACTTCGGGCGTCGTGGGGGCGTTGCCGAGGGCGACGGCGATGTTGCGCAGCCAGCGGGCGTGGCCGATGCGGCGGATGGCGGAGCCTTCGAGGCGGGCTTCGAATTCGACGCGCGTCCAGCCGAAGAGGTCGACGAGGGCCGCGGCGTCGAGGCCGTTTCGCGGCTCGAAGTCGGGATTGCCCGCCTTGCGGGCGTACTTGTTCCAGGGGCAGGCGAGCTGGCAGTCGTCGCAGCCGTAGATGCGGTTGCCGATGGCGGCGCGGAACTCCTCGGGGATGGGGCCGGGATTCTCGATGGTGAGGTAGGAGATGCAGCGGCGCGCGTCGAGCTGGTAGGCGGCGACGATGGCGCGCGTCGGGCAGGCCTCGATGCAGCGCTTGCAGGTGCCGCAGTGCTCCGCCGCCGGCGCGTCCTTCGCGAGGTCGAGCGCGACGAAGAGCTCGCCCAGGAAGTAGCAGGACCCGCCCTCGCGCGCGAGGAGCAGCGTGTGCTTGCCGCGCCAGCCGAGCCCGGCGCGCGCCGCGAGGGCCACCTCCATCACCGGCGCGCTGTCGGTGAACGCCCGGTAGCCGAACGGCCCCAGCTCGGCCGTCATGCGGTCCGCGAGCTTCTGCAGCCGGCCGCGCAGCACCCGGTGGTAGTCGCGTCCCAGGGCATAGCGCGAGACGTACGCGAGGGCGGGTTCGGCGAGCACCCCGTTCGCCTCGCGCGCCTCGCCCGGCCAGTAGTCCAGGCGCACGGTCACCACGCTGGCCGTCCCGGGCACGAGCTCCGCGGGGCGCGCGCGGCGCGTGCCGTGGCGTGCCATATAATCCATCGCCCCGTGCCATCCGCGGCCGAGCCACTCGAGGAGCCGCGCCTCCTCCTGGGCGAGGTCGATGCCCGAGATCGCGACGCCGTCGAAGCCCGACTCGAGGGCCCAGCGCTTGACGCGCGCGGCGAGGTCGGCGGAAGAATGGCCCGTTTCCATCGTCCGAGATGGTAGCCCGAAGCGCCCAGCGACCCCGTGCCCACCCTCACGCTCCCCGACGAAAACGCGACCCTCGACCTCGGGGCGGCCCTCGCCGCGCGCCTCGAGCCGGGGATGCTGCTCGCCCTTCGCGGCGAGCTGGGCGCGGGCAAGACCACCCTCGTCCGGGGGCTCCTGCGGGCCCTGGGTTACGCCGGCCGCGTGAAAAGCCCCAGCTACGCCCTGGTTGAAGTTTATGAACTTTCTAGGTTAAGCTTGTATCACTTTGATTTTTATCGGTTCCACGACCCATCGGAATGGATCGAAGCGGGCTTTCGGGACATGTTCAACGGGCGGAACATCTGCCTCGTCGAGTGGCCGGAACGGGCACGGGGACAACTGCCGCCGGCGGACCTGGAAATAGCCCTCGAAATAGCGGAACCGGGCCGCACGGCCACGCTCACGGCCTCCTCGCCCGCGGGCGAGCGGCTGCTCGCCGCGCTGCGGCAGCCCTGATCCTCGCCGTCGCCGCGCCGGCCGCCCTCGCGGGCCAGGCCGTCATCGCTTCCCGCGTTTGGCCAGCCGAGGAATACACGCGCGTCACTTTCGAGACGGCCAAGCCCGTCCGCCACCAGTTCTTCTTCGTCCCGGATCCGGCGCGCCTCGTGATCGACCTCGAGGGCGTGGAGCTCGACGCGGAACTGAAGAGCATCGTCGGCAAGGTCCGCGAGGACGACCCCTACATCAAGCAGGTGCGCGTGGCGCTCAATCGCCCCAACGTCGCCCGCATCGTGTTCGACCTGAAGAGCACGGTGAAGCCCTACGTCTTTCCCCTCGCGCCCGCGGGCGAGTACCGCCACCGCCTCGTGCTCGACCTCTACCCGGAAACCCCGCGCGACCCGCTCCTCGCGCTCGTGAAGCCCGGGCCGGACCCCATCGGCGAGATGGCGAAGGCGCCGGTGATGGAATCCGCCCCCGCGCCGCAGCCGTCCCGGGCGCCCGAGCCCGCGAAGGCGGAGCCCCCGACGGGACTCGCCGCCGCGGCGCCCGAGCTCCCCGTGGTCAAGCTGGAGGCGCCCCGCACGGCCGACAGGGGGAAGGGGCCCAGGGTGGCGCGCATGGTGACCATCGTCATCGACGCGGGGCACGGCGGCGAGGACTCCGGCGCGCGCGGTCGCGGCGGCACGCTCGAGAAGGACGTCACGCTCGCGATCGCGAAGCGCCTCAAGGAGCGAATCGACCTCGAGCCCGGCATGCGGGCCGTCCTCACCCGCGACGGCGACTACTTCATCCCGCTCGCGCAACGTGTCGTGAAGGCGCGCAGGGTGCAGGCGGACCTCTTCGTCTCGGTGCACGCCGACGCCTTCGTGCAGCCGCACGCGCGCGGCTCGTCGGTGTTCGCGCTCTCGGAGCGGGGGGCGACCTCGGCCGCCGCGCGCTGGCTCGCCAAGCGCGAGAACGAGTCGGACCTCATCGGCGGCGTGAACCTCGACGTGAAGGACCCGGTGCTCGCGAGGACGCTGCTCGACCTCTCCCAGACGGCCCAGATCAACGACTCGCTCAAGCTGGGCAAGGCGGTGCTGGGCGAGCTGGGCGACATCAACCCGCTGCACAAGGCGGCCGTCGAACAGGCCGGCTTCGCGGTGCTCAAGGCCCCGGACATCCCGTCGATCCTGGTGGAGACGGCGTTCATCTCCAACCCGCAGGAGGAGAAGCGCCTGCGCGACGGCCGCTACCAGGAGAAGATGGCCAACGCGATGCTGCTGGGCATCCGCCGCTACCTCGCGCAGAACCCCCCGCTCGCGCGGACGCGACTGGCGCAGGTGCCCTGAGCGTCAGCCGGCGGCGGCGCTGCGCCCAGAGCCGCCCGCGGCCTGCGCGCGCAGCATGGCGGAGGCCTCGAGCGCGGTGAGCGGCTTCGAGAAGAGGAAGCCCTGGAACGCCTGGCACTGGCGGGTGCGCAGGAATTCGAGCTGCGCCCGCGTCTCCACGCCCTCCGCCACCACCCGCAGCTTCAGGCTCCTCGCCATGGCGATGATGGCGTCGGCGATGGAGCAGGCCGAGGCGTCGTCGGGCACGTTGGAGATGAAGGACCGGTCGATCTTGAGGGCGGAGGCCGGCAGCCGCCGCAGCTGGCCCAGCGAAGAGTAGCCGATGCCGAAGTCGTCGATCGCCACCCCCATGCCCTTCTCGCGCAGCTGCGACAGGATCTCCACCGACTGCTCCAGGCTCCGCATCGCCATCGTTTCGGTGATCTCCACCTCGAGGCGCCGCGGGTCCACGCCGGCCTCGCGCACGATGCCCAGCAGCGACGGCACCAGCTTCCTCGACATGAACTGGCGGGGCGAGAGGTTCACCGACAGGACGATGTCGCCGACCCCCTCGGTCTCCCACGCCTTCAGCTGGCGGCAGGCCGTGCGGAACGCCCACTCGCCCATCTGGACGATGAGCCCCAGCTCCTCGGCCACGGAGATGAAGTCCTTCGGGTAGACCTCCCCTTTCAGCGGGTCGTTCCAGCGGATGAGAGCCTCGAGGCCCACGATGCGGTTGGAGGCGACGTCGACCTGCGGCTGGTAGCGCAGGAAGAACTCCTCGTTCTCGAGGCCCTTGCGCAGCCGCCCCTCGACCTCCAGGCGCCGCGAGAGCAGGTAGTTCAGGTCGCTCGTGAAGAAGCGCACGGTGTTGCGGCCCGAGTCCTTGGCCTGGTACATGGCGCTGTCGGCGTGCTTGAGCAGGTGGTTCACGTCGGTGGCGTCGTTCGGGTAGTGGCTGATCCCGATCGACGGCGTGACGTGGATCTCCTGCCCGGCGATCTCCACGGGCTTCGCGAACTCGCGCAGGATCTTCTCCGCCACGACGCGCGCGTTCTCGGGCTTCTCGAGGTCCGGCAGGATCACCACGAACTCGTCGCCACCTTCGCGCGAGACCGTGTCGACCTCGCGCACGCAGGTGATGAGGCGGCGGGCGACGTCCTTCAGGATGTAGTCGCCCGTGTCGTGGCCGAGCGTGTCGTTCAGCAGCTTGAAGCGGTCGAGGTCCAGGAAGAGGACGGCCACGTGGCGCTGCTTGCGCCGCGCCTGCATGATCGCCTGGTTGAGGCGGTCCTGCATGAGGCGGCGGTTGGGCAGCCCCGTGAGCGCGTCGTGGTGCGCCATGTAGTGGATCGTGCGCTCGGTGTTGAGGCGCTCGGTCACGTCCTGGACGAGGGAGGCGAAGCCGACGATGCGCCCGCCGGGGTCGACGAGCGGCGTGTTGTACCACTCGCAGTGGATCGTCTGCCCGGCGCGCGTGACGTTGTCCAGCTCGACCTTGGTGCCGTCGCGCGTCTCGACGAGCTCGAGCCACATCGTGTCCACCGTGGCGGCGTGCGCGGGCGGGACGATGAGCTCGATGGCGGTCTTGCCCAGGGCCTCGGCCTCGCCGATGCCGAAGATCGCCTCGGCGGCCGGGTTCCAGGCCGTCACGCGGTGATCGCGGTCCCACTCGATGACCGCGAGCGGCGTGCGCTCCACGTGCATGCGCAGCTTCTGCGCCGCGATGAGCTCGGCCTGCTGCGCCTTGAGGCGCCCCAGCATCTCGTCGGCCAGCGCGTCGTTCGCCTGCTGCAGCCGCACCCGCTCCACCTCGAGCTCGCCGACGAGCGACTCGCGGTCCCTGCGCACGGCGAGGGAATCCACGAGGGCGCGGTGCAGCTTCTCGTGCACGTAGGGCAGGAGCCCGGCCAGCAGCAGGATGGCCCCCGAGAGGAACATCTGCGCGCGGTCCCCCGAGTAGCCTAGCGTCACCGCGAAGGGGACGAGCCCCACGAAGGCGGTGATCTTGAAGGCGTACGGGTGCGGGGCGTAGTAGCCGACGGCGCCCGTCACGAGGAGCGTGACGAGCATCACCACGGCGAAGCGCTGGGTCAGGTGGCCCGAGTCGGGCAGCAGGACGGTGGCGATGGCGCACCAGCAGAGCGCGGTGAGGAGCGACCCCGCGAGGAACATCCGCTCCCAGCGCGGAAGCTCGGCCGGGGGCGGGTCGCGGTTGATGAACAGCTTGTAGAGCGCGTAGCGCCCGATGGTGATCGCCGAGATGGCGGCGAACCAGGCGAAGAGCGCCGGGCGCTCGAGCTGCTCCCAGAGGACCGCGCCCAGGATGAAGACGACGAGGAGGGTGGCGAGGTAGCCGACGAGGGAGAACCGGAAGAGCAGCCGGACCTGGTCCTCGTAGAGGGAATCCGGCGAGCCGGTGGCCGGCGTGGCGGTGCCCAGGGATTTGGATGGCGACTGGTATGCGCTCATGCCTGTGGGACGCGCGTGTTTCGTCGACCGCGGGGCGCGCTCAATCCTCCACGTTGAGTGTAACATTCACCGTCATTCCAGGGCTGCATTCCCTCTGCCGCGGACCGGATCCGGGACGCGAACCCACGATGGGCCAGATCCACGCGCTTCCCGACCTGCTGGTGAACCAGATCGCCGCCGGCGAGGTCGTCGAGCGCCCGGCCTCGGCGCTCAAGGAGCTGGTCGAGAACAGCCTCGACGCGGGCGCGCAGTCGATCTCGGTGGACCTGGCCGATGGCGGCATGCGCCGCATTCGAGTGGCCGACGACGGGGCGGGCATCGAGGCGGCCGACCTGCCGCTCGCGCTCGCGCGCTTCGCCACCAGCAAGATCGCCACCCTCGAGGACCTCGAGCGCGCCGCCACCCTCGGCTTCCGCGGGGAGGCGCTCGCCTCCATCGGGGCGGTCTCGCGCCTTGCCATCGCCAGCCGCCGCGCGGGCGAGCGCCACGCGTGGCGCATCGCGTGCGAAGGCGGTGTGCTCGCCGCCGTCGAGCCCGCGGCGCTCGCCGCCGGCACGACCGTGGAAGTGGAGGAGCTTTACTACAACACCCCCGCCCGGCGGAAGTTCCTGCGCAGCGAGGCGACCGAGTTCGCGCGCTGCGAGGAGGCATTTTCCCGCGCGGCGCTGTCGCGGCCGGCGGTGGCCTTCTCGCTCGCGCACAACGGCCGGCGCGTGGCCCACCTCGCGCCCGCCGCGCCGAGGGAGCGGGTGGGCGCGGTGGTCGGGGACGAATTCGCCGCCGCCGCCGTGGAGGTGGAGGCGAGCGGGGCGTCGCTGCGGCTTTCCGGGCTCGCCGCGGCGCCCGGCTTCACGCGCGCCTCGCGCGACGCCCAGTACCTCTTCGTGAACGGCCGGTTCGTGCGCGACAAGGTCGTCTCGCACGCCATCCGCGAGGCGTACGCGGACGTCCTCCACGGCGACCGCCACCCCCCCTACGTGCTCTTCCTCGACATCGACCCGCGCCTCGTCGACGTGAACGTCCACCCGGCGAAGACGGAGGTCCGCTTCCGGGACTCCGGCGCCGTGCACCAGTTCGTGTTCCATGCCCTCTCGCGGGCGCTCGCGGCACCCCTCGCGGGCGCGGCTCGCCCGGCTCCCGGCGCGGCACCCGCGCCCCCGCAGGCCTTCCTTTCCCAGGCCTCCCTCGCGGTGACGCAGCCCGTCTCGCGCTACGAGTCGTTCTTCGCGGCGGCGGTCGCCGACGAGGGGCGGCCGGCGCCCGTGCCGGCCCAGGCGGCGAGCGGCGCGCCGCCGCTCCTGGGCTACGCGCTGGCCCAGCTTCACGGCGTGTACGTGCTCGCGCAGAACGCCGCGGGCCTCGTGCTCGTCGACATGCACGCCGCCCACGAGCGCATCGTCTACGAGAAGCTCAAGGGTTCGCTCGACGCTTCCCCGCTCGCCTCGCAGCCGCTGCTGGTGCCCGTGGCCATCCCCGCCACCGCCGAGGAGGTGGAGGAGGCCGGGCGCTCCGCCGGCGCGCTCGCGAGCCTGGGCTTCGAAGTCGGGGTCGCGGGCCCGCGCGAGCTCGTCGTCCGCGCCGTGCCGGCGCTCCTCGCCGACCTCGACGCGCCCGCGATGGTGCGCTCGCTTCTCGCCGAGATCCGGGAGTTCGGCGCGAGCCGCGCGCTCGTCGAGCGGCGCAACGAGCTGCTCTCGACGATGGCGTGCCACGCCGCCGTGCGCGCCAACCGCAGCCTCACCGTCCCGGAGATGAACGCGCTGCTTCGCGAGATGGAGGAGACGGAGCGCGCCGGAAGCTGCAACCACGGCCGCCCGACCTGGGTGCAGTTCGCGATGGCGGACCTCGACCGCCTCTTCCTGCGCGGCCGCTAGGGCCGGCGCCGATGCCGGGCGAGCCCGCCGTCTTCCTCCTCGGGCCCACCGCGAGCGGAAAGACCGCGGTCTCGCTCGAGCTGGCGGCGCGCTTCCCGGTGGAGATCGTGAGCGTCGACTCGGCGCTCGTCTACCGGGGCATGGACATCGGCACGGCCAAGCCCGACGCGGCCACGCGGGCCGCGGTGCCGCACCACCTCGTCGACATCGTGGACCCGACCGAGGCCTACTCGGCCGGGCGCTTCCGCGATGACGCGCGGCGCGTGGCCGGCGAGATCGCGGCGCGCGGGCGGCTGCCGCTCTTCGTCGGCGGCACGATGCTCTACGAAAGGGCGCTGATGCGCGGGCTCGCGAAGCTGCCCCCCGCCGACGCGGCGGTGCGCGCGGAGCTCGACCAGGAGGCGAGGGCGCATGGCTGGCCCGCGCTCCACGCGCGGCTCGCGCGCGTCGACCCGCCCTGCGCGGCGAGGCTCGATCCCAACGATGCGCAGCGCATCCAGCGCGCCCTCGAGGTGCACCGGCTCACGGGCCGGACGCTCACCGCGATCATCGCCGGGGAGGGACGCGAGCCGCCGCCCTTCACCGCGCTCACCTTCGCGCTGGAGCCCTCCGACCGCGCGGCGCTTCACGAGCGCATCGCAAAGCGCTTCCGGGCCATGCTGGCGGCGGGGCTGGTGGCGGAGGTGGAGGACTTGCGCGGGCGATACGCTCTCGAGGCGGGCCTGCCCTCCATGCGGGCCGTGGGCTACCGGCAGGTCTGGGAGGCGCTCGAGGGGACCGCGCCGCCCGGGACGCTCGAGGAGCGGGGGATCGCGGCCACCCGCCAGCTGGCCAAGCGGCAGCTCACCTGGCTCAGGTCGATGCAGGGGGTGGAGCGGCTGGACTGCCTGCGCCCCGGCCTCGCGGGCGAGGTGGCGGAGCGCATGGCGAGGTTCATGGGCGCGGCTGCGGAGCGGGCCGGCCGCTGAGGGCCGTCAATCGTCCCCATGGTACTTGAAGCTCAGCTTCAGCTTCGCGCGATAGATGAGCTTGCCGCCCTCGATCTTCACGTCGAGGCGGTCCACCTCGGCCACGCGCAGGTCGCGCAGGCTCTTCGAGGCAGCCTTGACGCCGTTGGCCGCGGCGTCGGCCCAGGACGTCGTGCTCGTGCCCACGATGTCGGTGATGCGGTAGACCGCCGGGGTCGCCGCCTTCTTCGTGCTCTTCGCTTTCTTGGCCATGCGTTGTCTCCTCCATGAGGTGGGTATTGCCGATTCACTATACGCCGCGGTCGCGGCGCGCGGAATCAGCGGGGCTCGTCGACGGTCACCGACGCGCCGCCTTCGGCGAAGGTGAGGTCCAGCGCGTCCCCGCGGGACAGGAGGGCGCCCGAGCGCACGACCGAGCCGTCGGCCGCCCGGGCGATCGCGTATCCGCGCGCGAGCACCCGCGTGGGATCGAGGTGGCCGAGGGAGGCGGCGACGGAGGCGAGGCGCGCGAGGCGATCGCGCTGCGCGCGCGC
>JBBIJT010000009.1:0-41715 GCA_037445795.1 Betaproteobacteria bacterium
GGAGGTGCCGCAGGCGCCTCGGGGGGGGGCCATCTACTCTCCCAGCCCCATCTGGATGTAGCCGGTGGGGCAGACATCCTTGCAGATGTGGCAGCCGATGCACTTGGTGTAGTCGGTGTCGACGTAGCGGCCGGTGGTGGCCTGCGACTTCTTGACCTTGAACACGGCCGTCTGCGGGCAGTAGACGACGCAGTTGTCGCACTCGAAGCACAGCCCGCAGCTCATGCAGCGCTTGGCCTCCGCGATGGCCTGGGCCTCGTCGAGCGTGCCCAGCCTCTCCTCGAAGTTGCCGAGCGCCGTCTCCTTGGTGAGCGTGATGAACTTGCGCTTGAGGCGCGGCGTGTAGCCGAAGTGGCCGAGGAAGAGCTCCTCGTGCGTGATCACGTGCCGGTCGGAGCGGTTGTCGTAGTTGTGCACCGCCGCCTTGGAGTCGCAGGTGCCGTGCATGGGCTCGGTCGCCCGCTCGATCTCCAGGCCCTTCTCGTGCATCTTGCGGATCAGGTCGAACTGGTGCACGTCGATCTTCGGCCGCTTCTCGGGCTCCTCGCCGCGGAGGAAGCGGTCGATGCCCTCGGCGGCGATCGAGCCGTGCCCGATGGCCGTCGTGAGCAGGTGCGGCCGCAGGATGTCGCCGCCGGCGAACACGCCGTCCTTGCCCGTCACGCGGTAGTTGCGGTCCGCGGCGACGGCGCCCTTGCCGTTGTCGAACTCCTCGAGGCCCGTGAAATCCACCGCCTGGCCGATGGCCGAGACGATGAGGTCGGCCGGGATGTCCTGCTCGGTGCCGGCCTTCATGTCGATCTGCAGGCGACCGCCCACGAACTTGGCCTCGCACTGCGCCACGCGCAGCGCCGTGGCCCGCCCATCGGGGCCCTTCACCAGGCCGACCGGCGCCCAGCCGCCGCGAATGTCGATTCCCTCGGCCGAGGCCTGCTCGATCTCGTGCTTGTTGGCCTGCATCTTGTCGACGCCGAACACGGACGTGAGCGTCACCTCCGCGCCCTGCGTGACCGAGACGTGCGCCACGTCGTGGGCCAGGTGCCCCGCGATGGCGCCCTCGAAATCCGTCGGCTTCGCGTTCTCGATGTGGCCGAGGCGGCGCGCGACCGTGGCCACGTCGATGGAGGTGTCGCCGCCGCCCACCACCACGACGCGCTTGCCGACGTGGCGAAGGCGCCCGTCGTTGAAGGCCTTGAGGAACGCGGTGGCCGTCACGACGTTGGGCGCCTGGGAGTCGGGCACCGGGAGGGGGCGACCGCCCTGCGCGCCCATGCCGAGGAAGACGGCGTCGAACTGCTTGCGGATCTCCTCCATCGTGATGTCGGTGCCGACGCGGCACTTCACGCGCGCTTCGACCCCCAGGTCGAGGATGCGCTGGATCTCCGTGTCGAGGCTGTCGCGCGGCGTGCGGAACCCCGGGATGCCGTACCGCATCATGCCGCCGAGGTGCTCGTGCTCGTCGAAGATGGTGACCGAGTGGCCCTTGAGCGCGAGCTGGTAGGCGCACGAGAGCCCGGCGGGCCCGCCGCCGATCACGGCCACCTTCTTGCCGGACTTCTTCTCCGGCTTGCGGTAGGCGAGCTTGTTGGCGTTGGCGTAGTCGCCCAGGAAGTGCTCCACCGAGTTGATGCCGACGTGGTCCTCGACCTCGTTGCGGTTGCAGCCCGTCTCGCAGGGCGCGGGGCAGACGCGGCCCATGACCGACGGGAAGGGGTTCGCCTCCGTGAGGCGGCGCCAGGCGTACTCCTGCCACGGCACGCCCTGCGGCGGCTTCTCCGTCTGGCGCACGATCTGCAGCCAGCCGCGGATGTCCTCGCCGGATGGGCAGCTGCCCTGGCACGGCGGCGTCGACTGGATGTAGGTCGGGCACTTGTGCGACCACGAGGCCTGGAAGATGACCTCCTGCAGGCGCATGGGTTTCGCGTCGCCGTCCTGGTAGCGCCGGAAGGTGAGGGCTTGGGTTTCCTGGGGATTGGCAGCCACGGGATCCTCTTAGTCGATGGGTGTGTTGCCGGGGCTACTGCTTCGCCCCGAGGCGGATGGCGGTGCTCACCAGCTGGTGCACGCCGCCAACCATGCTTCGGTTGAATCCGTAATAGGGAAGGACCTTGGTGAACTGCGCCTTGCAGATGGCGCAGATCGTCGCCATGAAATTGACGCCGTGGCCGTCGACCACCTCGCGAAGCGACTCCATGCGCGGCAGCGCCCCCTTCACGCGCAGGTCGATGAGCTCGTCGGTGAGGAGCCCGCCGCCCCCTCCGCAGCAAAACGTGGCCTCGCGGGTCGTGCCCGGGCGCATCTCGACGTACTTGTTGGCCACGGCACGCACCAGCGCCCGCGGGATCTCGAACTGCCCGCCGGGGTCGTCGCCCATGCGCGAGGCCCGCGCCACGTTGCACGAGTCGTGGAACGTGACGACGCGGTGGTCGTTGGCCTCCTTGTCGAGCACCAGCGCGCCCTTCTGCACCAGGTCCCAGGTGAGCTCGCAGATGTGCGTGGGCTGGCGATACCGGTGGTCGAGCTGGCCCTGCAGCATGCGGGCGAAGGGATCGTCCGCGCCGGAGCCGATGCCTGCCAGCGTGTTCCAGAAGCTGTAGGCCACGCGCCAGGCGTGGCCGCACTCGCCCACCACGATGCGCTTCACGCCGAGCTCGAGCGCGGCCTCGCGTATGCGCATCGCGATCGTGCGCATCTGCTCGTAGTTGCCGATGAAGAGGCCGAAGTTGCCGGCCTCGGAGGCGTGCGACGAGAGCGTCCAGGAGATGCCCGCCGCGTGGAACACCTTGGCGTAGCCGATGAGGCTGTCGACGTGCGGCTCGGCGAAGAAGTCGGCCGACGGCGTGACGAGGAGCACCTCCGCGCCCTTCACGTCGAGCGGGAACTTCACGTCCGCGCCCGTCTCCTCCTTCGTGTCCTCCTCGAGGCCGAGGAGCGTGTCCTCGAGCGCCGGGCCCGGCAGGCCCAGGTTGTTGCCGATGCGGTGGACCTTGCCGATGATCTCGTTGGTGTACTTCTGGCCGTAGCCCACGCTGTCCAGGATCTCCTTGGCGGCCATGGTCACCTCGGCCGTGTCGATCCCGTACGGGCAGAAGACGGAGCAGCGGCGGCACTCGGAGCACTGGTTGTAGTACTTGTACCAGTCGTCGAGCACGTCCTTGGTGAGCTCGCGGGCGCCCACGAGCTTGGGAAAGAGCTTGCCGGGCAGCGTGAAGTGGCGGCGGTAGACGCCGCGCATCAGCTCCTGGCGGGCCACGGGCATGTTCTTGGGGTCGCCCGTGCCGAGGAAGTAGTGGCACTTGTCGGTGCAGGCGCCGCAGTGCACGCAGGCGTCCAGGTAGACGCGCAGGCTCCGGTACTTGCCCAGCAGCTCGCCCATCTTCCCGATGGCCTTGTCGTGCCAGTCGTCCACGAGCTTCCCGGGGAAGCCGATCGCCTCCTGCATCTTCTCGGTGGCGACGTAGGGCATGGACGCGGCCATCGCGTCCGGCTGGACGGCGGGCGGGACCGGGAACTCGCGAAGCGGCGGGGCGGTGACGTCGGCCATGGCTCTACTTGGAGTCCAGTCGCGCCGCCCACTCGGCCAGGTGCCGGCGCTCGCGCGGGTCGTCCACCTGGTTGCGGCTGGGGCTGAAGAAGAGCCCCGGCGCGTGCAGCAGCTTCGAGAAGGGGAAGACGAGCATCAGGGATGCCACCAGCCCCAGGTGCAGGGCGAGTATCGGGTCCGGCGGAAGCTCGCGCACCTGGAGGACGAGGAGCCCCAGGAAGAACGACTTCACCGCGACCACGTCCGTGTGGGCCACGAATTTCATCGCGAGGCCGCTCGCGCCGATGGCCACGAGGAGCGCGAGCATGAGGTGGTCCGAGGGCGTGCTGATGTAGCGAACGCGGTCCACGAGGAAGCGCCGCGCCCAGAGGCCCGCGAGCCCCGCGAGCATCGCGAAGCCGGCGTAGACGCCGAAGGGCTGGACGAAGGCCACCCACGCCCACACCGGGTCGGTGAAGTAGCGCAGGTGCCGCAGCAGCACCAGCGCGAGCGCCGCGTGGAAGACCCAGCCGAAGAGCCAGGTCCAGAGGGTGGCCTTGAACAGGCTCTCGAAGAGGACCACCTCGCGCACGAGCCGCAGCGCGACGCCGCCGCGGGTGGTCGGCGCCGGCGTCGTGGGGATCTTCAGCGGGGCCGGGGTGGCCGCGTACTGGCGGATGCGCAGCGCGAGGCCCGCCACGAGGACCGCCGTGGCGAGGTAGAAGAGCGCTGCGAAGAAGGCCGCCATGGGGTGCCGGGGCGCGGAGCCTCTGGGTCCACGCGCCCCGGGTGCCTCGTCAGACGCAGCCCGTGGGCTTCGGAAGCCCGGCGATCTTGCACGCCTGCTTCGCGGGGCCGTAGGGGAAGAGCTCGTAGAGGTACGAGTTGCTGCCCTTCTCGGGCCCGAGCTTCTTGCCGATGGCCTTGGTGAGCACGCGCACCGCCGGGGCGATCTGGTACTCGTTGTAGTACTCGCGCAGGAAATTGACGACCTCCCAGTGGTTGGGGGTCATGTCGATCTTCTCGGCCTTGGCGATCTCGCCGGCGAGGTCCTCGTTCCAGTCGGCCAGGTTGACCAGGTAGCCCTCCTCGTCGACTTCGAAGGTCTTGCCGCCCGCATCGATGGTGCCCATTCGTTTCTCCTTTCGGGTTTCGCGTTGCCGCTTTTGGCTTGGGTAGTGACGTAGCCCGCGCTACAGCCAGGACTGGACGCGGGGATTCTGGGTGACGAGGTCGACGAAGCCCCGGTAGTCGACCGGGACGACGCCGTCGATGACGGCGCCGGCGCGCGCCCTCGCCTCGAGGTCGGGGGTGAGGACGTAGACCTTCGCCGTGCCCATCGCCTTCTCGATCAGGGCAGAGGCCGCGTGGCCCCTGGTGGCCGCGTACACGGCGTCCTCGATGAGGAGCACGCTGTGGCCGGGGCGGACATGGGCGAGGCAGCTCGCGAGCGCGGCGCGCTCGCCCGGGGACTTGTTGACGATGTGGAGCATGGTCTCGGGCCTTGTGTCTTCAGAAGCTGATCATCACGTCCATCTCGTCCATCAGCGCCGCCATCTCGGCGGCGCCGAGGACCGTCACGTCGACGAGGAGGTCGCTTTCGGCGAGGCCGCGCGCCTCGAGCGACTCGCGCTCGACGTAGAGCTTCTCGATATCGTAGCCCTCCAGCGCGCGGTAGGTGGGCGAGAAGTTCTTCGTCTCGATCCCCTTCGGGTTCTGCCCCTTGGCGAGCTGGTAGACCCCGTCGTCCAGGAAGGCGAGGCTCACGTCCTGGTCGAAGGCCGCGCTGATGAGGACGACCTCGAGCCCCTCGAGCGCGTATACGCTCCCGTAGGGGGCCTTGCGGTTCACGAACAGGAATTTCTTGACGGTGCCGGCTTCGTCCATCGCCTCAATCTCCGAACACGACGAGCCGGTCCGACTGGATGGCCGACTCCACCAGCTGCCCGAGCCCCGAGATGCGGAAGCCCTGCGCCAGGTTCTGATCCACGATGCCGCGCCGAAGCGCCGCGGCCACGCACACCACGAGGTCCACGCCGTGCTCCTCGGCGAGCTTCGTCCAGCGCGCCACGACGTTGCGGTCGTCCTGCGGCGGCTCGGTGAGCTTGGTCGCGTTGTTGACCCCGTCGTGATAGAAGAACACGCGCTCGATCTGGTGGCCGGCCTCTATGGCCGCCCGGCAGAAGAGGTAGGCGCTGTCGCTCGACTGGTGCTGGTACGGCCCCTCGTTGACCATGACTCCGATCTTCACTTCGCGCGCTCCCTGGCCCTAGAACCGGATGTGCGCCGAAGCGTTGAGGTTCGAACGCGAACCGCGCCAGTCGTCGATGAGGTACTTGGTGAAGGGCAGGCCCGTCTTCTCGAAGAAGCGCGGCCAGCCGATGCGCTCGACCCAGTCGGACAGTCGCTCCCACGGGCGGGCGTCGGCCTTGTAGGTGTAGAGGATCTTCTTCACGATCTCCGACACCTCGGGCCAGCGCGGCGGGTTGTTGGGGATGCCGGAGGCGACCATCTTCATGAACGTGGGCTTGCCGCGGGCGTTGGAGTTCTTGCCGCCCACCCAGATGGCGAACTTGGAGAATTCCGGGTCGTTGATCTGCATCGGCGGGCACGGCGGGTAGCACGCCCCGCAGCAGATGCACTTCTTCTCGTCGACTTCCAGCGAGGGCTTGCCGTTCACCAGCGCCGGGCGGATGGCGGCCACCGGGCAGCGGGCGACCACCGCCGGGCGCTCGCAGACGTTCGCCACGAGGTCGTGGTTGATCTTCGGCGGCTTGGTGTGCTGGATGATGATCGCGATGTCGGCCTGGCCGCCGCAGTTGATCTCGCAGCAGGAGCTCGACAGGTGCACGCGGTTGGGCATCTCCTCGCGGATGAACTCCTGGTGCAGGTCGTCCATCAGCGCCTTCACGGCGCCGGAGGCGTCGGTGCCCGGGATGTCGCAGTGCAGCCACCCCTGCGTGTGCGCGATCATCGTCACCGAGTTGCCGGTGCCGCCCACGGGGAAGCCGTTCCTCGTGAGCTCCTCGATGAGCGGGGCGACCTTCTTCTGGTCCGCCACCATGAACTCGATGTTCGAGCGGATGGTGAAGCGAACGTGGCCCTCGGCGTACTTGTCCGCGATGTCGCAGAGCTTGCGGATGGTGTAGACGTCCATCTGCCGCTGCGTGCCGGCGCGGACGCTCCAGACCTCGTCGCCGGAGTGCGACACGTGGTGCAGCACGCCCGGCCGCGGCCGGTCGTGGTACTTCCAGGTGCCGTAGTTCTTGAGCAGCGTCGGGTGCATGTACTGCTTGTTGTCGGGCACGCCGGACTCGACGGCGCGGCGCGGGGTGGCGGTGGCAGTGGCCATGTCTGGACTCCGTGGTTCTTCGGTCGGGGACGGGATCGCGGCGTCGGTGGCTCAGGCGGCCTGCTGCTTCGTCTTGAGCTTCGCGACTTCGTCGTCCCAGCCGTCGGTGCGGACGTAGGGGTTCATGCGCGGCGAGGAGACCATGTTGGGGTCCACTTCCAGGCCCACGCCCTCGAGGAAGTTCACCAGGCCGATGCGCTCGATCGTCTCGCCGATGCGCTCGTGCTCCAGGGCGTTCTCGGCGAAGAAGTCGACGATGCGCTGGCCGAGGTCGACGAGCTTCTCGCGGTCCTCGTCCGTCTCCAGCTTCATGAAGGGCACCACGACCGTGCCCATGAGGTCGCCGATCTTTAGGGTGCGCTTGCCGCCCACCAGGATCGTCGCGCCCTTGTCCTTGCCGGGGGCGAGGCCGCCGGTTATCACGTTGATGCAGTGCATGCAGCGCACGCAGTCCCGGTTCTCGATGCAGATGGCCTTGTCGTCGGACACCTTGACGGCGGAGATCGTCGGGCCCTGCGGGATCTTGCTGGCGTCGACGAGCTGGATCGCCTTGGTCGGGCAGCGGCTCACCACGTCGTTCACGAGGTCGTTCACGCCGTGCTTGGCGAAGTAGGCGCGCGCGAGCTTCTCGTCGGTGCGGATGTTGTCGCGCCAGGTGCCGATGACCGCCATGTCCGAGCGCTGGATGGAGTTCATGCAGTCGTTCGGGCAGCCCGAGAACTTGAACTTGAACTTGTACGGCAGCGACGGGCGGTGGATGTCGTCGAGGAAGTTGTTGAGGACGGTGCGGTGCGCGGAAGCCTCGTCGTAGCACGACTGCTCGCAGCGTGCCGCGCCCACGCAGGACATCGAGGTGCGCACGGCCGGGCCCGCGCCGCCGAGGTCGAACCCGAGCTCGTTGATCTCGTCGAAGGCGTCCTGGACCTTGTCGGAGCGCGCGCCCTGGAACATGATGTCGCCGCTCTGGCCGTGGAAGGCGATGAGGCCGGAGCCGTGGCGCTCCCAGGTGTCGCAGAGCTTGCGCAGGATGTCGGTGTTGTAGTGCATGCCGGGAGGCGGCATGACGCGCAGCGTGTGGAACTCGGCCGCGTCGGGGAACTGGGGCTTGCCGGCGGCGTCCTTGAGCTCCGTGAAGCGCGGGATGATGCCGCCCCCGTAGCCGAAGACGCTGACGGTGCCGCCCTTCCAGTACCCCTTCTTCGTCTTGTAGGACGTCTCCAGCTGGCCGAGCAGGTCGACCATCATGTCGTTGTCCTTCGCGAGGCGCTTGAGCCCCGTCACGAAGCTCGGCCAAGGGCCGGTTTCCAGCTCGTCGAGCAGCGGGGTCGAATGAAGTTTCTTTGCCATGCCGGCCTCCTCGTGAGTCGTTCGTTTTCCCCAGGTCCGGGAGGGGGCGCCCCCTCCCAAGGTCGATGGATGCTACGGTGCCCCCGGGGGCTTCGCCATCCCTCCGACGGTGGCGGGGAATCTCCGATGGGGAGTGTCGGGACTACCCGAAAGGATTATGGCGCGCGTCATTCGCCCGGGGGGTAGACGGCCAACCCCGCGGGCGGCGTAATCTAGGTGCCTCGCGACGCTCCTCACAGGGCTAGCCTACCCCCTTGCCCGCCCCCTCTGCCATGGACCGTAGTACCACTCCCATCGCCGCCCTCACCGTCCCCCTCGGCGGCCAGGCGATCGAGCTGCACCCCGTCGCCTTCGAGGCGGGGGGGCTTCCGCTCCTGCGCGTGCGCATCCGCGAGGGCAAGCGCTTCACCATATTCGACATCGACCCCGGCACGGCCCGCACCTGGGGCGAGGCGCTCTCCGCCTGGGGTCGCGAGCACGGAGCGCCCGCCCCATGAACGCCGCCAGCCGAGCTTCCGCCGAGGCCTGCGCGCCCGTCGCTGCGCTTCCCGAGATGGTCGACATCGCCTTCGCAATCGCCGGAAAGAGCCTGCCCAGGGACTTCGAGTGGCCGCTGTACCGCGAGATCGCGCGGATCCTCCCGTGGATCGCCGGCCTGCAGTGGGCAGGCGTCCTGCCGATCAAGGGCCCCCGGACGGCCGACGGCGGGATCATGATCACCCATCGCGCCCGGCTGGTGATGCGCCTGCCGCGCGAAAGGCTCTGCTCCTCGAGCGCCCTCGAGCACGCGACGATACGGGTCGGCGAAGCCGAGCTCGCCGTCGGCACGGGCACCTTCCGCAAGCACCTGCCTTCCCCGACGCTCTACTCGCCCCGGGTGACGGCCGGGGAGTCGGACGAAGTCCGTTTCGTCGCGCTCCTCGAGGAGGAGCTCGAGGCCCTCGGCGTCCGCGGCCGGATCATCTGCGGGCGCAGGGTGGCGGTCGAGCTCGAGGAAGGCGAGGCCGCCGCGTGGCCCGTGGCCGTGCATGGCCTCCGGGAGGCCGATTCCCTCCGGCTGCAGAGCGCCGGCCTCGGCCGTGGCCAGGAGGTCGGCTGCGGCCTCCTCGTGCCGCACAAGACGATCACGGCGGCGGAGTAGCCGCGCCTTCCGGAGAACCGATTTCCATGAGCGCTCCCTCCTTCGGCGAACCCGCCGCCATGGTCGACCTCACCGGGCTCACCTGCCCCGGGCCCATCCTGGGCGCCCGCGAGATCCTCGAGGGGCTGCGCGACGGTCAGGTGCTGCTGCTGCTGTCCGACTGCCCCGGCACGCGCGACGACCTCTTCGCATGGGCCCGGCAGACGGGTAACGAGGTCGTCCACGTGGAGCCTCGCGATCGCGGCGCCACGGGCTACTACGTCCGGAAGGGCCGCTCCGGCACGCTCGCCGCCCACGTACGGCTCGACCTGCGCGGCGTCTCCTGCCCCGGCCCGATCGTCGAGGCGCGGCAGCTGCTCAAGGGCATGAAGTCGGGCGAGGTCCTCAAGCTCGTGAGCGATTGCCCGGGCGTGCGCGACGACATCGCCGGGTGGGCGGAGGCGACGCGCCTGGAGCTCGCCTCCACGGTCGCCACCGGCTCGGGCGCCTACGAGTTCTACCTGCGCAAGCTTTGAGCACCTCGAGCCGCACTCCGCTCCTTCGGGTCAAGAACACCTGGTTCCGCCCCGGCAGGCCGCGCACGCCCGAGGACGTGGCCGGGGCCCTCGCCTTCATCGGCTGGCGCGTGGCGCAGAACATGCTGAAGAGCATGCGCAAGGCCGACTTCGACATCGATCCGGGGCCCCGGTACTTCGACTTCCTGGCCGAGGCGGCCGCCTTCACGATCCAGGTCGCCTGGCGCCTCGTCCACCCCCGCTACGACGACGAAGGCCGCGCCGCGTTCATGACCGTGCTCGCCAACCGGACCGGCGAGGAGCTGGCGGAGAACCGCGCGCGCCTCGTGGGCGACGCCGACGCGGCCGCCATCAAGGCGCGCTTCATCGAGTTCCTCAACCGGCGTAACGGCGAATACGCCGAGTTCGGCTACGGGCCCGAAGGCCCCGACTTCGCCTTCCTGCGCTATTTCGCCACCCTGCTCGCGGACCTCATGCCCGAGAAGGACCGGCGCTGGACCTGGGACCAGGTGATCGCGATCGAGGGCCCCGAGGCCGCCGCCACGGTGGCGAAGAGCGTGGCCGGGCTCTTCGAGGAGACGCCCCGCCGCCCGCGGCGCGCGGGGTCCACGGGCGAATGAGCGATCCGCGGGACAACCCTTTCGCGGCGGAGAACGCCGGGGCCTACGCCCGCTGGCGCGACCGCAAGCTCGCGGCGAGGGCGCGCACGGCGGCGGATCTCGTCGTCGAGGTGCGCGACCCCCGCGCGCTCACCGGCGCCGAGCGCGCGGAGATCGTCCGTCGCTGCCGGCGCGACAACATGGCGATCTACGCGAGCCCGGTGACCGCCGAGGACAAGGACGCGCTCCGCCGGCTCGGCGCCCAGCTGGGGCTCGCCACGCTGGACACGAACTTCCTCGCCGACGAGGACGGCATCACGAGCATCGCCGTGACGGGCGGGAAGGCGCAGGCGGGCTTCATTCCCTACACCACGCACCGCATCCGCTGGCACACGGACGGCTACTACAACCCGCCGCAGCTGCGCATCCGCGCGATGCTGCTCCACTGCGTGCGCGACGCCGCCTCGGGAGGCGACACCGCCCTCCTGGACCACGAGCTCGCCTACCTCCTCCTGCGCGAGGACGACCCCGCGCACGTGCGGGCGCTCATGCAGCCCGACGCGCTCTCGATCCCGGCCCGCGTCGACGAGGAGGGCGTGGCGCGCGCGGAGGCGGTGGGCCCCGTCTTCTCGATCGAGCCCGGCACGGGCGACCTGCACATGCGCTACACGGCGCGCACCCGGAGCGTGGCCTGGAAGGGCGATGCCGCCACCTCCGCCGCGGCCGCCAGACTGCTCGAGCTTCTCGACGGCGATTCGGGATGCGTCATCCGCACTCGCCTCGCGCCGGGCATGGGGCTCGTGTGCAACAACGTGCTGCACGAGCGGAGCGCCTTCGAGGACGATCCGGCGCGCCCGCGCCTGCTCTACCGGGCACGCTACGTGGAGCGCATCGCCGGCACCGAGCGCGCCTGGTCCGAAATGGAAACGGCCGGCGTCTAGCCGGCCGTTCCGGTGCTTCCCGCCCGCGGGACTAGAAGCGCTTGCCCCAGGCGATCCCCAGCGAGTTCTGGTACATCTCGATCTTCTCGTTGCCGCCCATGCCGGGCGCGAAGGCGTTGAAGAACGAGGCCCCCGTCACCGAGTTGCTGAAGGCGTGCATGTAGGCCATCGTGATCTCGGAGTCCTTGTCCAGCGCGTAGGTGAAGCCGAGCGTCATGTGGTCCTTGATCACGCCGGGCGCGAGGATGTTGAACGTGACGTCGCGGGCCTGGATGGGGTTGTCGGAGCGGTTGTAGCCGGCGCGCAGCGCGAGCTGCGGGCTCTGCTGCCACTGGACGCCGATCTTCCACACGTCCACGTTCTGCCAGCCGAATCCGGGGCCGTCGGAGGAGCCGAGTGGCGCCCGGTTGGTGCTGGGGTTGCCGATCGACTTGACGTCGCTGTACTCGATTCGCTCCCACTCCACCGCGAGCAGCCATCCCTTGGCGGCCTCGAACGACATGCCCACCGCCGCGTGGGCGGGGATGTCGAACCCGCCGTCCTCGGCGAAGAGGCCCTTGTACTTGTCGAACTTGGTCATGTTCATCTTCGTCGTGTACTGCGCGCCCAGCGTGACGCCCGGCGACAGGCGGCCCATGTAGCCGAACCGCGCGCCCCAGCCCGTCGAGCTGTCGTAGCCCTGGTTGGTCACGTTGCCCGGCGCCTGCGACAGCTGGCCGAAGAGCTGGACGCCCTTGATCTCGAAGCGCTGGTAGGCGAAGAGCGGCGCGATGCCGATCGAGTGGTCGGGATTGATCTTCCAGGCGAGGGTGGGCGCGACCATGAGCTGCGAAAGGTCCACGCCCAGCCGGCCGTCGCCGCACAGGCCGTTCGCGACGGGGTACGCGCCCAGGGGCGCGCAATTGAGCTGGCCGCCGGGATAGTCGGTGTTCATGCCGCCGTTGCCGTACACCGAGATGCCCCAGTAGAGCTGGTCGGAGTACTTCGAGTTGTAGGCGAACTCGGGGATGAAGAAGTTGGTGCTGTCGCTGTCCGCCTTGAAGTCGAGCATGCCGCCGCCGCTGCCGGTGCGCGTGGCCGAGCGCTTGGGGCTGAACCAGTCGACGCCGAGGTCGAGCCTGGTGCCGGCGAAGGCGCTGGCGGCCGGGTTGTTGGCGCCGGCGAAGGCGTCCTGCGCGAGCGACACGCCCGCCCCCGCCATCCCCTTGCCCTTCATGCCGTAGCCGTGGGAGAAGTAGCCGTCGGTCGCGAACGCGGCGATCGGCAGGACGCAGGCCGTGGCGGCGAGCGCTCGGCGAACCGCGAGTGTCATGGTTTTCATGGTCTGTTTTCCTCGGAGAAGTGGGGCGCGAAGTTGGGGATGGGGGTTCAGACGAACAGGCAGATGTCGGTGTTGCCGGCGAACTCGAAGAAGGTCGACGCGCCACCGTATTCTATGCCGTCGATGAAGTCCTCGCGCTTGAAGTCGAACAGGTCGACCGTCATCTCGCAGCCGATGAACTTGACGCCCGACTCGATGCAGGCCGCGCGCAGGTCCTCGATGGAGGCCACGCCCTTCGACTTGATCTTCTGCTTCATCATCATCGTGGCCATCGACTCCATGCCCGGCAGGGCGGACACCAGCACGGGCATCGGCACGGGCATCGGCATGGCGGGGTTGGCCAGGGGGCTGATCTTCACGCCGGAGAGATCCTTGCGCAGCAGCGTGAGGCCGTAGAACGTGAAGAAGATCTGGACCTCGTAGTCCAGCGCCGCGGCCGTCGAGGCAAGGATGAAGGGTGGGTACGCCATGTCGAGCGTGCCCTTGGTGGCGATGATCGCGAGCTTTTTCTGGCTCATGGCCCGCCCCTATTTCTTCTTCAGGAAGAAGACGTACTCCTTGCCCTGGGGCTCGGACCCCAGCAGCTCGTTGCCCGTCTGCTTGGCGAACGCCTCCATGTCCTTCACGCTGCCGGCGTCCGTCGAGACGACCTTGAGGACCTGCCCCGAGGCGAGCTCGCCCAGGGCCTTCTTGGTCTTGAGGATGGGAAGCGGGCAGTTGAGCCCGCGGGCATCGAGTTCCTTGTTGAAATCCATGGCTTCTCCTGGCGGTGATTGGGGTCGGCGGCCGGCATGAATACCCCGCCCCTTCGAAAGGGTTCCGCAATGTCGCGGCCCGGACCCCAGGCTGACTATACCCGCGTAGGGTAATCCGGCCCCCCCCACTTGGGTAGTGACGTATATCATCGACTTCTTAAATACTCCCTGCCATTGGCCCTCGGGGCTACACTGCCTCCCCGGCGCCCCGAAAGGGGCGCGAGAACCGGCCGGAGAAACCCCTTGTCCCATCGGCTGTCGCTGTCCCGAGCGGCCCACCTCATGGGCGTGCACCGTAGCACGCTCCAGAAGATGATCGGCGAGGGGACGCTCGACGCGACGGAAGGGCAGGTCAGCGTCGAGGAGCTGCGGCGCGCCTTCCCGCTCGCCGAGCTCGAGGGCCCGGGCGCCGTCGAGTGGGTGAACCGCATCAAGGAGGAGTCCTTTGGCCGCCGTGTCCGCGAACGAATGCTCCCGTCGCAGGAGATCCTGGCCCAGCGCCTCTTCGCGCAGGGCCTCGAGCTGGCGGAAATGCGGCGCGCCGTCCAGCGCTACCACGCCCTGGTGGAACGGCTCGGGCAGGCGCTGCGCGAGGATTTCGCCGGCCACCCCGCCTTGCCGGGCGCGCTCGCCGCGCTGGCCGACGGCCTCGGCCGGGTACTCGCGGGGGATGCCTCCGATGCCGTGGCGGACCTCGACGCCGCGCTGCACGTCATGACGCCGCGGGTCGAGGTGCGGCCGAGCGGCCGCGAATACCACGTCGAGGGTCACGACAGCCTCCTGGACGCGGGCCTCAAGGCCGGGCTTCGCCTTTCCTACGGCTGCGGCAACGGCACGTGCGGCCTGTGCCGCGCGCGCGTGGTCGACGGCGAGGTGCAGCGCATACGCTCCCACGACTTCGCGCTCTCGGAGGCGGAACGCGCCCAGGGCCACGTCCTCATGTGCGCCTACACGGCGCTCACCGACCTCAGGATCGAGACGCTCGAGGCCGCGAGCCCCGAGGACATCCCGCGGCAGGAGATCGTCACCACGGTGCGCGCGGTGACGCCCATCGGGGAGCACACCCGCCTGCTGCACCTGCAGGCGCCGCGTTCGAACCGCCTGCGCTTCCTGGCCGGGCAGTCGGCCAACCTCGGCGCGGCCACGGGCGCCGGGGACGTGCAGGGCACCTATGCGATCGCGAGCTGCCCCTGCGACGACCGCAACCTGCACTTTCACATCGGCCGCGACGATGGCGACGGGTTCGCCTCGGCGGTCTTCCGCGACGACATCCGGCCGGGCGCCAACGTGCTGCTGGTCGGCCCCGGCGGCCGCTTCACGCTTCGCGGCGAGGCCGGAAGGCCGCTCGTCTTCGCGGCCTGCGACCTCGGCTTCGGGCCGGTGAAGAGCCTCGTGGAATACGCGCTGTCGGCCGACGAGGCGGCGAGCTTTTCGCTGGGCTGGCTCGCCACGCGCCCCGACGGGCATTACCTCGCCAACCAGTGCCGCTCCTGGGCCGAGGCTCTCGACGGCTTCTCGTGGGTGCCCGTCGCGGACGCGGACGTGGCCGCCGGCACGGACCGGCTGGTGGAGAGCCTGCGGTCGACCGCGGACCTCGAGGCGGCCGAAGTCTACGTCGCCGGCCCCGGGGAATTCGTCCAGGAGGCGGCGGACCGGTTCCGCCTGGCCGGCGCGTCGCCCGGCCGCATCTTCACGCTCCCGGCCTGAGGTCCCCATGGAGCCCACGGCGCCTCTTCCACGCCGCACCATCCCCATCGCGCCGGCCGGCGGCGAGGATGCGGGCGCCTGCAGCGGCGCCGAATCGTTCGCCCTCATGGTGCTGGGCGATTCGATGGCGCCGGAATTCGCCGAAGGAGACGTCATCGTCATCGAGCCCGAGGGCCTCGTCACCGACGGCGCCTTCGTGCTGGCGTTCCATGGCGGCGAGTGGATCTTCCGGCAACTCGCCGCCGTCGGGGAACGCTGGCAGCTTCGCCCCCTGAACCCGCGCTATCCCGCCGCCGACCTGGACGACCTCTCCGCGGTACGCGGCGTGGTGATCCAGAAGTCGACGCCGGGCAAGCGCAAGTCGACCACCCGCTACGGCGAATAGCCGCCCGCCCCCATGCCCTACTACATCTACAAGGTCTTTCCCTTCCACCGCCTCGAGAAGGTCGCCGAGATCGCGGCGTTCCCGCAGGCCTCCGCGCAGGCGAAGGCCATGCGCAAGGATCCCTCGCTGCCCGCCGACTGCCGGGTGAAGGTGATCTTCGCCGAGGACGAGCTGGGCGCCGAGACGCTCCTCACCGAGGTGCGCGAGCCGCGGCCGCGCTTCGATGACGACGACTGACCCGCCCGCCGCCCTCCCCTGCGCGTTCGCGCGGGCCGTCCTCGTGCGGCAGGCGTCCTGCCCGCTCGCGACGATGGCGCTCGAAGGCGAGGCCGAGCGGCCGCGCTGCGCCTCGCCGGTGGCGAACGCCAACTGCGTCACCCTGCGCGCGATGATGCGCGAGCGGGCGACCTTCGCCCTCAGGCTGGCGCCCCCGCCCGCGCCCCTGCCTCACGCGGCCGAGCTTCGCCTGCAGTGCGGCGGCCTCGCCGGGCTCGCCGAGTCGCTGGGCGCCGCCGGCGCCCCCGTGACCGACGTCCACGACCTCGTGGGGCGTGCGCGCGAGACGTTCGGCGGCTTTCTCGGCATCCCCTTCGACCGAGTCGTCGCGAGCATCGTGCGGCGGGAAGCCCGCACGCGCGCGGCCGGCAGGCCCCGCATGCCATGACACCCGCGCTCGCGCCCCTCATCGCCGCCGTGCAGTCGAACTGCCACCTGTCGGACGCGCGGCACGCGCAGGACCTCACGCTCTGCAACTACCTGCTCGCGATGCGCGAGTACTACCGCTGGGAGCAAGACCTTCGGCACGACGCCCTGCCGCCGCGCGCCGAGGTATCCGGCTGGATCGCGGAGCGCGAGGCCCTGTGGGACACGCTCGCCGAAGCGGACTGGACCCCCCTTCCGATGGCGTCGGGAACGGCCGATCCCTTCGATGTCGAAGCCGTGAACGCGGAACTCGTGCCCGAGGGCCTCGTCTACGGCGCCGGCCGCGGCCGCTTCGGCAAGCCCCACTTCTTCCTCGCGCGGCTCGCGCGCCGCGAGCGGCGCGACGGCGTCGAGATCCTGGAGGCGGGATGCGAGTATGCGCGCGACCTGGATGCCGCTCCCGCGGTCCTGCAGGGCGAGACCATCGTGCTTCGCCGCGAGGCGTTCGAGCGCTGGCTGTGGCTCACCGCCGAGTCCTGGGGATCGCGGCCCGGCGGGGGCGACATGGCCGCCGCGCTCGAAGCCTACGGCTACGGCCTCGGGCCTCCGGCCGCCCTCGCGAGGATGGCGGAGAGCGAGCGCGAGACGCTCATCCTGCACGAGCTGGGCGAGCACGCCGCCGGCCGCCTGCTAGGCGACGAGTGGGAGCGCTTCATGGACAGCCTCCCGGACCGGCGCGTCGAGATCACGGCGCGCGCCGTGCGCGACCTGCTGGCCGACACGCTCGTCACGCTGCCGACGCTCGTCGAGCGCGGGGCGGAGGCGTCGCTGCGGTTCTGGTTCGCGACCTTCACGGGGATGCGGCGGGAACTCTTCCCCCGGCTCGCCTCGGCCCGCGCCGCGTGGGACGCGGGAGGCGGCACGGCCGCCATCCACGAGGCCCTCGAGCTCGGCCGCGAGCACTGGCTGCGCGTCGCCCGCGAGATGGCCGTCGACTCGGCGCGGGCCCGCCGCATGTCGCTCGAACCCGGAACCATCTCGCTGGCCTGAGCTGCCCCGCTAGTACCCGCCCTTGCCCAGGGGCTGCGGCAGCCCGCCCACCTTGCAGCCCTGTTTTGCCGGACCCAACGGGAACAGGTCGTAGAGCGACTTCGAATCGCAGCCCGGCAGGATCTCCTGCAGGCCCTTCACCATGTTGCGGAAGTTGGGCGTATGCCCGTTGTCGCGGAACTCGTCCCGCAGGTAGTTCACGACCTTCCAGTGATCCTCGGTCATCGTGATGCCCTCGGCCGCCGCGATCACCTGCACGGCCTCTTCGCTGAAGTCCGGCTCCAGCAGGTAGCCGTCCGCGTCCGTTTCCTTCTCGATGCCGCCAATCACGTACCCCATGCGCTTGCTCCTTCCCTGAATTGGAGAATCCGGCCCTTGCCGGGTCTTGTCGAAATGAACCGCCGCCCTAGTGGCCGCCCGCCAGGTATCCCGAGGCCGCCATCACGATGACCACCACCTCGAGCCCGCAGATGGCGAAGAGCAGGCGCTGGCGCGACTTCCAGTAGATCGGCATCACCGCGAGCAGGCACGGGACGGAGCAGAAGGCCAGCGTCACGATCCCGAGCAGCGTGAGGATGTCCGCCTGGCGCAGCCTCGCCGTCCAGCCCCAGCCCGCCTCGAGGCGGGCCAGCTTGAGGAAGTCGCCCGCCGGCAGGTGCCAGAGGTCCGGCAGCCGCTCGTGCGGAACGTGCGGGTCGACCACGCCCAGCATGTAGATGCCGAACAGGACGACCAGCATGCCTAGCCCCAGATTCGTCCCGATGGCGAGAAGGCGCGCGTAGCGCGCCTGGTCTGCGCCGGGCTCGATCGCGTCCGTCATGCGCGCCTCACTGCGGGCAGCCGCCCGTCTCGCCGGGCACCTTGCCCACGAGGAGCAGGAAGCTCTCGAAGGGCCCCATGTTGCCCATGGCCTCGGACATCGGGCCGTCGAAGCTCAGGCGGCCGAACATCATGGCGCGCATCGGGCCGTACTCGCCCTTGCCCATCTCGATCCAGCGCTTCGTCTCCGCCGTCATGGCGTAGTCGACATCCAGGTCGAGCTTGTCGGCCGAGCGGCCGCCGGAGACGCACTGGGCCTTGCCATCCTTGGCCGCGATGCGCAGCTCCACCTTGGGGCTCGATGCGCAGTCCTTGCGCGCCACCTGGAGGGCCTTGTACCCGCGCTTCTTGTCGTTGGCCGCCCAGCCGCTCTCGTGGAGCTTGCCCGTCAGCGTCGGATCGGCGTTCCATGCCTCGCACGCCGCCTTGGCCCATTCCTCGTTCATCATCACGGGCGCCGCCGTCGCGCCCCCCGCGACCGCCACGAGGGCCGTCGCAACCGCCAGTCGAATCGCACGCATCTCTTTCCCTCCGTTGTGGTCAGTGAACACCCGATTCCTAGTTCCAGATGGCCAGGCCCTTGAGGAGCGCCCGCAGGCCCGCGAACGCGAGCAGCGCCAGCACCAGCTTTCGCACGGTCGCCGCCGGCAGCACCTTGAGCAACCGGGCGCCGATCTTGGCGCCCAGCATCATTCCGATGACCGAGGGAACCGCGATCATCGGCAGCACGGCGCCCTTGTGCAGGTAGACCCAGGCCGCGGAGCTGTCCACGAGCGAAAGGATGAAGCTGGAGGTGCCGGCCGAGACCTTGAGGGGCGCGCCCATGAGGAGGTTCAGGGCGGGAAGGTTGGCCCAGCCGGCCCCGAGCCCGAACATGCCCGCGAGGATCCCGATGAAGAAGAAGACCGCGAGGCCGACCGGGGTGCGGTGGACCTGCCAGGGCACCTCGCGACCCTTGGCCGTGTCGACGAGCACGCCGTGCATGCCGAGCGCCGACGAGATCGCGTCGGGCCTGGCGACCTCGGGGTACTCCGAGCGCTTCGCGGAGGCCATCAGCGCCACGATCCCCAGGATCGTCGCCCCGAGCGCCACCTGCACCACGTTCGTGGGGAGCGCGAGTCCCATCATCGCGCCGACGATGGAGCTCGCCGAGGCCACGACGGCAAGCGGCAGCGCGAGTCGCAGGTTGGCCAGCCCGGCGCGAAGCAGCGCCGGCCCCGCGGAGAGCGCGCTCGCGAGCGCGACCAGCAGCCCCGCGCCGCGCACGAAGTCGAGGTGGAACGGGAAGAAGCCTCCCACGATGGGCACGAAGAGCACGCCGCCCCCGACGCCGGCCGGCACCGCGACGATGCCGAGGAAGAAGCACACCACGAACAGGATGAGCGGCCACGCCCACCACGGCAGGTTCGCTCCCGCCGGCGCCGCGGCCGCCCACGCCTCGGGGGCGAGGGCGAGGGCGACGGCCACGGTTGCCAGCGCGACGACGACTCTCACCGGCGCTTCCCCCCCGCGCGCCAGGTCACGTCGTCCGGCGCCGGCGCCATGCCCGGGTAGGCGTGCATCGCCGGCTGCGGCGGCGCGACCGTTCCCGCCTCGCCCGCTTCCGCCTTGCGGATGCGCACGCGCACGTCGTACCACGCCGCCTGGCCCGTCAGCGGATCGGAGTTGGAGAACCGCGCGCCGTCGGCGTCGGGAGGCAGCTCGTCGCTGATGAGGCCGTTCAGCAGGAAGCCCCGGCGCGACTCGTCCGCGCCCGGCGCGAGGTTCCACGCGCCCGGCGCCTTCCCGATGGCGTTCCAGGTCCAGACGGTGCCGGGCTCGACGGCTTCCGACAGGCGCGCCACGCAGCGCACCTTGCCCCACGTCGATTCGACCCAGATCCAGTCGTTGTCGGCGATGCCCTGCGCGGCCGCGGTGACGGGGTTCACGAACAGGCTGTTGTGACCGTGGATCTGGCGAAGCCACGCGTTCTGCGAGTCCCACGAGTGGTACATCGCCATCGGCCGCTGGGTGACCGCCGAGAGCGGGAAGCGGGCCTTGTCGGTGGACTGGGACTCGAGCGGCTCGTAGTAGAAGGGAAGCGGGTCGAAGTAGGTGTCGACCCGCTTCCGGAGCGCGTCGGGCGGCTGCCGCGACATGCCCCGGCCGCGCGCGGCCAGGCGGAACTTCTGCAGCACCTCGGAGTAGAGGTGGATGAGGATCGGCTCGTCGTAGCGCGTGATGCGGTTCCTGAGCGACCACTCGAGGTAGCCCTGGTTCCAGTTGCGCATGTACTGGTAGCTCCTGGGCAGCTCGTAATGGAACACGCAGTTGTTCTGCGCGTACATCTCCCACTGTCGCGGGTTGGGCTCGCCGCGCAGCGACTTCTCGCCGCCCTTGCCGCGCCAGCCCGACAGGAAGCCGATTCCCGAGCCCGGCTCCGTCTCGTAGTTGATGATGAAGTCCGGGTAGTCGCGGTACTTGCGGCGCCCGTCCTTCGCGACGAACGCGGGGAGCCCGAGGCGCGTGCCCAGCTCGATGAGCACCTCCTGGAACGGCTTGCATTCGCCCTTCGGAGGCACCACGGGGATGCGCACGGAGTCCACCGGCCCGTCGTACTCGGAGATGGGGCGGTCGAGGAGCGACATCACGTCGTGGCGCTCGAGGTAGGTGGTGTCCGGCAGGACGAGGTCGGCGAATGCCGTCATCTCGGACTGGAAGGCGTCGGCCACGACGAGGAACGGGATGCGGTATTCCCCCTTCTCGTCCTTGTCGTTCAGCATGCGCCGCACCTCGTCCACGTTCATGGTCGAGTTCCACGCCATGTTGGCCATGAAGACGAGGAGCGTGTCGATGCGGTACGGGTCGCCGCGCCAGGCGTTCGTGATGACGTTGTGCATGAGCCCGTGCACGGCAAGCGGGTATTCCCACGAGAACGCCTTGTCGATGCGCACCGGCCTTCCGTCGTCGTCGACGAAGAGGTCGTCGGGTTCCGCGGGCCAGCCGAGCGGCGCCCCGTCGAGCGGATGATCGGGCCTCACCGCGAGCGGAGTCGAGGGTGTCTTCGCGCAGGGCGGGATGGGCCGCGGGAAGGGCGTCTTGTGGCGGAAGCCGCCGGGCCGGTCGATGGTCCCGAGCAGCGTCATGAGGATCGCCAGCGCGCGGATGGCGTGGAACCCGTTCGAGTGCGCCGCCAGGCCGCGCATCGCGTGGAAGGCGACGGGGTTGCCGGTCACGGTGTCGTGTTCCTTGCCCCAGCTGTCCGTCCAGGCGATGGGCAGCTCGATCTTCTGGTCGCGCGCCGTAATCCCCATCTCGTGCGCGAGGCGGCGGATGGTCTGCGCGGGGATGCCGGTGATGCCCGCGGCCCATTCCGGCGTGTAATCGCGCACGCGGTCCTTGAGCAGCTGGAAGGCGGGGCTCACCTCGGTGCCGTCGTGCAGCCTGAAGCGGCCGAGGAGGAAGGGATCCGCGCCCTCGGTGTGGGTGACGACGGGCTTGCCGGCGTGCCGGTCCCACCACAGCTTGTTCTGCGGGTCGAAGCAGCCCTCCTCCTCCGGCACCTCGGTGCGCACGAACATGCCGAGCTCGTCGCTCGACTCGTCGAGGTTCACGAGCTGCCCGGCGTTGGTGTAGCGCACCAGGAACTCGCGGTCGTAGAGCCCCAGCTCGATCAGCTCGTGCACGAGCGCGAGCAGGAGGGCGCCGTCGGTGCCGGGCCGGATCGGGACCCACTCGTCGGCGATGGCGGAGTAGCCCGTGCGCACGGGGTTCACCGAGATGAACCGCCCGCCGTCGCGCTTGAACTTCGAGATCGCGATCTTGAGCGGGTTCGAGTGGTGGTCCTCGGCGGTGCCGAGCATGACGAAGAGCCGGGCGCGGTCCAGGTCGGGGCCGCCGAATTCCCAGAAGGAGCCGCCGATCGTGTAGATCATCCCCGCGGCCATGTTCACCGAGCAGAAGCCGCCGTGCGCCGCGTAGTTGGGCGTGCCGAATTGCCGCGCGAAGAGGCCCGTGAGCGCCTGCATCTGGTCGCGCCCCGTGAAGAGCGCGAACTTCCTCGGGTCGGTGGAGCGGATCTTGCCGAGCCGCTCGGCGAGCGTCGAGAAGGCCTCCTCCCAGCTGATGGCCTCGAACTCGCCCGCACCGCGCTCGGCGCCGGGCTTGCGGCGCAGCGGCTGCGTGAGGCGCGCCGGCGAGTACTGCTTCATGATCCCGGAGGCCCCCTTCGCGCAGATCACCCCCTTGTTGAGCGGGTGGTCGGGGTTGCCGTCGATGTAGCGCACCTCGCCGTCGCGCAGGTGCACGCGGATGCCGCAGCGGCACGCGCACATGTAGCAGGTCGTCTTGCGGACCTCGGAACCCGCGGCCGGGGGTCGCGCGGCCGTGGCCGTGTCAGTAGATGGGGCGCCCATGATTTATTCGTTCACTCCCGACGAGCTCGCGCTCGTCTCCATGCCGCGGAGCGCAGGACCTTCGACGTGCGCGGGCCGCTCCGCCCGCGAGTCGTCCCGATTTCGAGGCAACCGGGGTGGGAAGTCCATCACCCCGAAGGGGTACTCCCCGCCCATCGGAGTGATTGACCGGCATGGGGTGGCGGGACGCGCCGTTCCGCATCCGGCTTGCCCGCTCGTCGAAGGCGCGAGGAGCCCGCGCCGGCCGGCTCTAGACCGACGCGTGGCGGTCGAGCCGGTGGAGGGTGAAGACAAGGCCCGCCGAGGCGAGCACGAGGAACACGGGCCCGAAGAGCCAGAAGACCAGGGGCACGGCGAAGAAGAACGCCCGCAGGCCCGTGGCGAAGTGCGCCCCCGCCCAGTTGAGGCGTTGCGCCACGGCCTCCGGCGAAAGGGTCGAAGCGGCCTGCGCCGCCGGCACGTTCATCATGAAGAGGACGTGGTTGGTGAGCCGCACGCACAACACGAAGGCAAAGAACGCCACGATGAAGTCGGCGAGGAGGATCATCACCTTGATGATCCAGAGCTCGGAAGAGTTGGAGCCGAGAAGGTTGATCACGTGCCAGCTGCGGGCGATGCCCTCCGCCTGGCTGGAGAGCGTTAGGGTGCCCACGATCAGGAAGGACGCGGTCGTGGCCATGAGCGAGGCGCCCATGATGAAGTTGCGCAGCGTCTGGACGGCCATCACGTCCCGCGAGGGGTTGGCCATGACGTGCTTCACCCAGAGCGTGCGCGCGAGCTCGTTCACGCGGTGGATGCTGCTCGTGGGATCGCGCCTCGTCCGGACGACGAGGAGTATGTAGTAGGCGGCCACCATGGCGGCGCTCACCGCGAAGGCGGCGGCGTCGGCCCCGAATTCGCGAAGCCAGGCGTCCATGGCGAGTCCCTCAGCGCGGGCCGCGGTTCCCGCCCCCCGGGCAGGAACGCATGGGAAAGTTGGTGGGCCGTGAAGGATTCGAACCTTCGACCAACGGATTAAGAGTCCGCTGCTCTACCAGCTGAGCTAACGACCCGGAAATCGGGGGATGTTCCTGACGCCCTCCAGGAGAGATCCTGGTAGGGCGTGGCGGATTCGAACCGCCGACCAACGGATTAAAAGTCCGCTGCTCTACCAACTGAGCTAACGCCCCGGAAAACGCAAAATTATAGCGGTTCGGGGCAAAACGGGTCAAACCGCGCGCGGGGTTCACGCTTCCCGCATGAGGCGCCAGTACTGGTACTTCATGGTCGCCCACGATCCGGCGACGATCGCGAGTGTCGCGAGCACGGAGCCCGCGGCGAGGGTCGAAAGGCCGGTGATCCCCTGGCCGATCGTGCAGCCCAGCGCCGTGACCCCGCCGAAGCCCATGAGGATGCCGCCCACCACGTGGTTGGCCGTGTCCTCGGCCGAGGCGAAACCCTCCCAGCGGAAGGTGCGCGTGGCGATCGCGTAGGCGGCGGAGCCCGCGACCACGCCCAGCGCCAGGGCGATGCCGAAGGTGAACGCGAGCGACTTGTCGCTCCACAGCAGGAGGATCTCGAGCAGGTAGGCGGCGGGGGCCACGAAGGAGAGCGACTCGATCGTGCGGCTGTTGGTGCCGAAGAACGTGTTCTCGAGCGTGTCGGGGTTCTCCGCGAAGCCCACGTGCCCCGTGACGTACCAGCCCGCCACGACGAGCGCCCCCAGCACGGCGCCGCCCGCGACGTGGTCGGGGCTGCCGCGGAAATCCCGGTCCTTGAAGCAGAAGGCAGCGAGCGCGAGCGCGACGACCGCGGCCACGCCGACGTAGGCGCCCTTGCGCTCGACGCCGAGCGCCGCGGACACGAGGGACGGCAGGTCCTGGCCCGGGAGGGAGCGCGAGGCGAGGTCCACGGCCACCGGGTCGAGCCAGGTCACGCGCCAGATCCCGAAGAGACCCTTCATCGTCATGTACGCGGAGATGGCGAGGAAGGCGAGCACCACCACCGACTTGAGGCTGCCGCCGCCGATGCGCACCAGCGTCTTGTTCCCGCAGCCCGAGCCCAGCGTCATGCCCACGCCGAACGAGAAGCCGCCGACGAGGTAGGACAGCCAGGCGAAATTGGGGCGCGCGTAGATGGACTTGGACAGGTCCACGAGGCCCGCGAGCTGAAGCGCCGAGGCGCCGGCGATGGCCACGGCCATGGCGAGCATCCACATGCGCATGCGGCCCCAGCTGCCCATGTTCACGATGTCGGAGATGGCCCCCATCGTGCAGAAGTTCGTGCGCTGCGCCACGGCGCCGAAGACGAACGCGATCGCGAAGCCGGACCAGGCGACGATGGAGGTGAGGCTCGAGGCGGTGGCGCTCATGCGGAGGTCTCCCGGCGGATCGGGCGATTATCCGGAATTCCCGCTCCCCGGGCCCACTGCTCCGATGGGGGAGTGGGGTATACCCACATGGGCAATGGGTCAGCCCGCCGCGACCGTGCGGTAGCGGGTGGGGTCCGCGATTCCGGCGGCGCGGAAGCCCTCGCGGCGAAGCCGGCAGGCGTCGCACAGCCCGCAGGCCGCCCCGCGCCCGTCGGCGTCGTAGCAGGACACCGTCATCGCGAAGTCGACGCCGAGCTCGTGCCCGCGCCGGACGATCTCCGCCTTGCCCAGGCGCACGATCGGCGAGCGAACCACGATGGGCGAGCCCTCCACGGCCCGCTTCGTCGCCAGGTTGGCCATGGCCTCGAAGGCGGCCAGGTACTCGGGGCGGCAATCGGGATAGCCGGAGTAGTCGACGGCGTTGGCGCCGGTGAAGATCGCGTCGGCTCCCGTCACCTCGGCGTAGGCGAGCGCGAGCGCGAGCAGGATGGTGTTGCGCGCCGGGACGTACGTGGAGGGGATGCCGGCCGAGGGAGCCTTCGGGACCGGGATGGCGGGGTCCGTGAGCGCGGAGCCCCCGAACGCGCCGAGGTCGACGCGGACGACCCGGTGCTCGACCGCGCCCAGCGCGCTGGCCACGGCCGCCGCGGCCTCCAGCTCGGCGCGGTGGCGCTGGCCGTAGTCCACCGAAAGGGCATGGCAGGCCCACCCCTCGTGCCTCGCGATCGCGAGCACCGTAGCGGAGTCGAGGCCCCCGGACACGAGGACGACGGCCTTGGCCAACGCGCGTGCCTAGCGACGAGTGGCCGCGAGGCGCGTGCGGGCCTTGCCCGCGGCCTCCGAGGCGGGATAGCGCGCGATGATGTCCTCGAGCGTGTTGCGGGCGGACCCTGCGTCGCCCTGCTCGAACTGCACCGCCGCGATCGCGAGCAGCGCGTCGGGCGCCTTGGCCGACTGCGGGTAGCGCGCAAGGAGCCCTTCCTGCGTGGCGAGCGCCCCCTTGTAGTCCTTGCCGTTCGCCTGGCAGATACCGATCCAGTACGTGGCGTTGGGCGCCAGCGCGCTCTGCGGGTAGTCCTTGAGGAACGCGCGGAAGGCGTCGGCCGCCGAGGCGAAATCGTTCTTGCGGAACAGGTTCGACGCCGCGTCGTAGGCCTTCACCTCGCGGGCCTGCTCCTCCTTGGTGGGCGCGCGTGCCGCGGGCTCGGCCGCGGCCGTCGCCGCCGGCGGGACCGCCGCGGCGGGCGAGGCGGCCTGCGGCGCCGAACCGCCGCCCTCGAGCCGCTTCAGGCGCGAGTCGAGGTCGAGGTAGAAGTCGCGCTGGCGCTTCTGGACCTGCTCGTTCTGGTTGGCGAGGACCTCGAGGCTTCCGCGCAGGCGGGCGATCTCGGCGTTGAGGGACTCGATCTGGCGCAGGAGGTCGACGACGCCGATGTTGCGGACGCTCTCCTCGAGGCGGCCGATGCGATCGGAAGTCTCGCGCGCGCTCTTCTCCTGCGCTGCGCGGATCTCGTCGATCCGCTTCCTCGCCTCGTCGTCGTCGAAGAGCCCCGCGTGCGCGAGGCCGGAGGCCGCGAGCGCCGCGGCCGCCACCGCCAAGCGCAGCCTACTCGCCGGCATACTTGATGTCGCCGCGCCGGTTCTTGGCCCAGGCCGCCTCGTCGTGGCCCGGATCCGCCGGCTTTTCCTCGCCGAAGCTCACCGTCTCGATGCGGCCATCCTGCACGCCCAGGACGGTCATCACCTTCTTCACCGCCTCGGCCCGGCGCTGCCCCAGGGCCAGGTTGTACTCGCGGCTGCCGCGCTCGTCGCAGTTGCCCTCGATGCGGATCTTCGTGTCCTTCTTCTCGACCATGTACTTGGCGTGCGCCTGCACCAGCGGGCGGAACTCGTCCTTCACCACGTTCGAGTCGAAGTCGAAGTAGACGCTGCGCTGCGAGAGGATGTTCTTCGGGTCCTTGAGCGGGTTGCCCGTGACCGCCGTCTGCTGCGTGGGCGTCGTGGTGCCCGTCTGGGCCGTCGGCTGCGTCTGGGTCGGGGGCGTCGTGCGATCGGCCACGGGCACGTCCTTCTTCACTTCCTGGCTGCCGCACGCGGCGACGAGAGTGGCGACGGCGATGCTCAACAGGACTTTCTTCACGGCTGACTCCTTTTCGGGATGAAGCGCTCGATGTGTATCGGACAGCGGGATTCTGCGCCCCGCTCAGTTGGCAGGCAACGGCCCCCACGCGGGATCGCGGACGTCGCCGGCCGACGACACGAGCCGCTGGCGCACCCGCCCGTCGCTCGAGACCGCCGCGAGCTGCCCGCGGCCGTTGGCCTGCGCCTCGTAGAGGATCATCTTGCCGTTGGGGGCGAAGCTGGGGGAATCGTCCAGTGTCCCGTCGGTGAGCACGGTGACCTGGCCGGTGTCCACCTCGAGCACGGCGATGCGGTAGCGCCCGCCCTCGCGCTGCACGAAGGCGATCGACTTGCCGTCCGGGCTGTAGCGCGGGCGCACGTTGTAGGTGCCCTCGAAGGTGAGGCGCTGGGCCGCGCCGCCCGCGGCGGGCATGCGGTAGATCTGCGGCGAGCCGCCGCGGTCGGACGTGAACACGATCCACCTGCCGTCGGGCGAGAAGCTGGCCTCGGTGTCGATGGCCGGGGTGACCGCGAGGCGCCGCGGCTCGCCGCCGCCGGCGGGAATGGCGTAGATCTGCGCAATGCTGTCCCGCGTGAGCGTCACCGCGAGGGTGGAGCCGTCGGGCGACCAGGCCGGGGCGCTGTTGTTGCCCCAGTAGTTGGCCACGATGCGCGTGGTCCCCTGCGCCAGGTTCTGCACCACGACCATGGGCTTCTTCCGGTCGAAGGAGACGTAGGCGATGCGGCTGCCGTCCGGCGACCAGGCCGGGGAGATGATGGGCTCGTTCGAGGCGAGGACCGCCTGGGCGTTCGCCCCGTCGGCGTCGGCCACCTGCAGCTCGTAGCGCGTGCCCCGCTTCACCACGTAGGTGATCTTCGTCGAGAAGACGCCGCGCTCCCCGGTGAGCTTCTCGTAGATCACGTCCGCGATGCGGTGCGCCGTCGCGCGCAGCTGCGCCGGCGCGACCACGTAGGAGAAGCTGGCGAGCTGCGACTGCTTCTGCACGTCGAACAGGCGGAAGCGCACCTCGAGCCTGCCGTCGGCCTGGGGCTCGACCTTGCCGATCACCAGGGCCTCCGAGGAACGGGCCTGCCAGTCCACGAAGTTCACCTCGGACGGCTCCGTGGGCAGCGGGCTCACCCCGACGGTGTTCACGAGACGGAAGAGGCCGGTGCGCGCCAGGTCGGCGCTGACCACCGGGCTCACCGGCTGCGCCTGGGCGCCCTCGCCGGCGAAGGGAAGGATCGCCACCGGGATCTGCCGCCCCCCGGAAGTGGTGATGTCGATGGTGAGCTGCGCGCGCGCGGCGAGCGCGGCGGCGCAGAGGAGTATGGCGAGGAGGAATTTCTTCATGCTTAGGGCCCCGCGGGCTCGGGGCCCGGCTAGCGTTCGTGCTGGATATTCAACGTAAGGCTGCGGAACTGGCCAAAAAGTTCCGGGTCGCTCGGCACCGGCAGGGGCTGGGCGCTGCGGATCGCGCGCTCGATCGCCGAGTCGTACACGGCGTTGCCGCTCGACTTCGCGATGACGATGTCGAGCACCTCGCCGCCCGGCAGGATCGTGATGCGCACCTGCACCTCGGGCCTGCCCTGCACGGTGTCGGGCACGTTGGCCTTGCCGCGGATTTTATCGCGGATGCGGCCGCGCCATCGGTCGATTTCCGTGAGGCGCGCCTGAGTGGCGGCCTCCGCCGCGGCCCTCGCCTGGGCTTCCGCATCGGCCTTCGCCTTCGCGTCCGCCTTCGCCTTGGCATCGGCCTTCGCCTTCGCCTCCGCGGCCGCCTTCGCCTCGCGGTCCTTCCTCTCGCGCTCCTTCTTCTCCAGCTCCTTCTTCTCGCGGTCCTTGCGTTCCTGCTCCACCCGCTCGCGCTCCTGCTTCGCCTTCTTCTCGCGCTCCTTCTTCTCCGCGATGGCGGGGTCGGGCTTCGGCGGCTCGGGCTTCGGCTCGGACTTGGGCGGTGGCGCCGGCTCGGGCTTGGGCGGCTCGGGGGCGGGCCTGGGCGGCTCGGGCTTCGCGGCGGGCGCCGGCGCGGGCTGCCCCGGCGGCAGCTTGTCCCACAGCTCCGCCTGCAGCGGCGGCGTGGGGCGGCTCTGCCACGAGACGCCGAACACGATGAGCGCGAAGAATGCCGCGTGCACGGCGACCGCGAGGATGATGGAGCGGATCCTGCCGGGCTGGCGGGGCCGCTCGTGGGATTCCACCGGTGCCTTCACGCTCCGCCTAGGGCGCGGGCCGCGCGAGGAGCCCGACCCGCTTCACCTGCCCCTGCTGCAGGACGTCCATCACCTTGAGGACTTCCTCGTAGCGGACGTTGCGGTCGCCCGCGATCACCACCGCCTGCCCCTCGTTGGCCTGCTGGGCGCGCCGGACGATCTCGAGGAGCTGCCCGCGCTTCACGGCGATCTCGTTCGGGGAGCGGGAGCGGTCCACCACCGTGAGCTCGCCGTCCTGGCGCACGCGGACCTCGAAGGGCGCCACGGCGGGGTCCAGCTTCGCCCCCACCTGGGGAAGGTCGATCTGGCCCGGGTTGATGAGGGGGGCGGCCACCATGAAGATGATGAGCAGGACGAGCATCACGTCGATGTAGGGCACGACGTTGATCTCGCTCATCGCGCGGCGGCGGCGGCGCATCTATCGCTCCGGCTGGTGGGCCTGGCGCTGGAGGATGTTGGAGAGCTCCTCCATGAAGCTCTCGTAGCGCCCCGCCAGGCGGTCGATGTCGTGCGCGAAGCGGTTGTAGGCGATCACCGCGGGAATCGCGGCGAAGAGGCCGATGGCCGTGGCCACCAGCGCCTCGGCGATGCCCGGCGCCACCTGCGCGAGCGTGGCCTGCGCCACGTTCGACAGCCCGCGGAAGGCGTTCATGATCCCCCACACCGTCCCGAAGAGGCCGATGTAGGGGCTCACGGAACCGACGGTGGCGAGGAACGAGAGGTGGGACTCGAGCGCGTCCACCTCGCGCTGCAGCGTCGCCTTCATCGCGCGCCGCGTGCCGTCCATGAGGGCGGTGACGTCGGCGCCCGCGCGGCCCTTGAGCTTGAGGAACTCCTTGAAGCCCGCCTCGAAGATGCGCTCCATGCCGGCGGCGACGTAGCGCCCGCCCGCGGCCCGCTGGTAGAGCCCCACGAGGTCCGATCCGCCCCAGAACTCGCGCTCGAAGGCCTCGGCCTGCCGGTGCGCGCGGCGCAGCGCGAAGACCTTCATGAAGATGTAGGTCCACGAGAAGAGCGACGCGAGCACGAGCGCGAGCATCACCGCCTTCACGACGACGCTCGCGTTGATGATCATCGAGAGGATGGTGAGGTCGTGGCTTACGATCATTCCGGGCTCGGTTCCTAGAGGGAGGCCTGCATCTTGCGGCGCAGGGCGTCGGGGATCTCGGCGGGCTTGAAGTGCTCCCCGGTCACGCACGCCACCGTGACCTTCGCGCGCACGAGCAGGTCCTCCTCGCGGCGGATCTCCTGCGCGAAGACGCTGCGCACCTTGCCCAGCGACTCGAGCTGGACGCTCACCGCGAGGTTGTCGTCGAGCCGGGCCGGCTTCATGAAGTCGATCGCCATCTGGGTGACCACGAACACGACGCGATGGTTCCTCGCCAGCGCCTGGTGGTCGAACCCGAGGTGGCGCAGCCACTCCGTTCGCGCGCGCTCGAGGAACTTGAGGTATTCGGCGTGGTAGACGACCCCGCCCGCGTCCGTGTTCTCGAAGTACACGCGGACCGGGAAGGCGTAGGCGAAGAGCTCCGGCTGGAGCCGCGGCCTCACCGCGATCTTCGTCACCCGAAGAGCCCCCCGGGCTGCGGCCCGCCGGGGAGCCCGAAGTGCCGGTAGGTGAGCGCCGTGGCCATCCGGCCGCGCGGCGTGCGCTGCAGGTAGCCCTGCTGGATGAGGAACGGCTCGAGCACGTCCTCGATGGTGTCGCGCTCCTCCCCGATGGCCGCGGCGAGGTTTTCCACCCCCACGGGCCCGCCGCCGAACTTCTCCACGATGGCGAGGAGGAGCCGGCGGTCCTGGAGGTCCAGCCCGATCGCGTCCACGTCGAGCATCCTGAGCGCCAGGTCCGCGACCTCGGCCGTCACGAGGCCGCCGTGCTTCACCTCGGCGAAGTCGCGCACGCGCCGCAGCAGGCGGTTGGCGATGCGCGGCGTCCCGCGCGAGCGGCGCGCGATCTCGACGGCCCCCCCGGCCTCCACCGACATCGCGAGCAGCCCCGAGGAGCGGGTGACGATCCGCGTGAGCTCCTCCGGCGAGTAGAACTCCAGCCGCGCGACGATCCCGAAGCGGTCGCGAAGGGGATTGGTGAGCATGCCGGCGCGCGTCGTCGCGCCGATCAGCGTGAAGGGCGGAAGGTCCAGCTTCACGCTGCGCGCGGCCGGCCCCTCGCCGATCATGATGTCGATCTGGTAGTCCTCGAGCGCCGGGTAGAGGATCTCCTCGACGATCGGGCTGAGCCGGTGGATCTCGTCGATGAACAGGACGTCGCGCGGCTCGAGGTTGGTGAGGATGGCCGCGAGGTCGCCGGGCCTCTCGAGGACGGGCCCCGAAGTCTGGCGCAGGTTCACGCCCATCTCGCGGGCGATGATGTGGGCCAGGGTCGTCTTGCCGAGGCCGGGCGGCCCGAAGAGGAGCGCGTGGTCGAGCGCCTCCTGGCGGTTGCGCGCGGCGGAGATGAAGATCTCGAGCTGCTCGCGGATCTTCGCCTGCCCGACGTACTCGGCCAGCTGGCGGGGGCGAAGCGCCCTCTCCTCGCCCTCCTCCTGCGGCGAGGACTGCACCCCGGTGATCAGGCGGTCGGTTTCGATCACGGCTTGGCGAGCACCTTGAGTGCCTGGCGGATCGCGTCGGCGAGGGCCAGGTCGGGCGGCAGGTCGCGGGTCGCGGCCGACGCTTCGCGGGCATTATAGCCAAGGGAGAGCAGCGCATTGAGGACGTCCGGCGCATGCGGGGCGGCGGCGGCCTTCGCGGAGGGAAGCGCCGAGGGCAGCTTGTCGCGCAGCTCGAGCACGAGGCGCTCCGCCGTCTTCTTGCCGATGCCCGGCACGCGCGTGAGGCTCGCCGCGTCCTCGGCCGCCACGGCCACCGCGAGGTCGTCCACGGAGAGCCCCGAGAGCACCGCGAGCGCCACCTTGGGGCCCACGCCGCTCACCTTGAGGAGCTGTCGGAAGGCGCCGCGCTCGGCCGCGGTGAGGAAGCCGTACAGCAGGTGGGCGTCCTCGCGCACCACCAGGTGGGTGAGGAGCTCGACGGGCTCGCCCGTGCGGGGCAGGTTGCAGAACGTGCTCATCGGCACGTCGATCTCGTAGCCCACGCCGTTCGCCATCACCACCACCGTCGGCGGGCTCTTCTCCACGAGCGTGCCGGCGACGCGCCCTATCACGAGAGCCTCCCGCGCCGCATCGAGAGCCCCTTCGTGGGAATGGCCCCGAGCCCCTGCCCGCCGTGCGCGTGGCAGATGGCGCAAGCGAGCGCATCGGCCGCATCGGGCGAGGGATGGCCCGGAAGCTTCAGCAGGCGCCTGACCATCTCCTGCACCTGCTCCTTGCGGGCGGCGCCCGTGCCCACCACGGCCTGCTTCACCTGCAGCGCCGTGTACTCGGCGACCGGCAGGCGCGCCAGGACGGCGGCGGAGATCGCCGCCCCCCTCGCCTGCCCCAGCAGCAGCGTCGAATTCGGATTCACGTTGACGAACACCTTCTCGATGGCGACCTGCTCCGGGCGGTGCGTGGCGATAACTTCCGCGAGGCCCTCCAGGATCGTGCGGATCCGCTCGGACAGGTCGCCGGAGTCGCGCGTCCTCACGCACCCGCTCGTCACGTACTCCAGGCGCTGCCCCTCGCGGCCGATGACGCCGAAACCCGTGACCCTGAGGCCGGGATCGATGCCGAGGATCCGCAACGCCGCGGGCCCCTACGACGCCTCGTCCATCGCGGCCGAGGTGTAGACCTCCTGCACGTCGTCGAGGGACTCGAGCGCGTCGAGGAGCTTCTGCATGCGCGCGGAATCCTCGCCCGCGAGGGCGACCTCCGTGAGGGGCTTCATCGTCACTTCCGCGATCTCGGCCTTGAAGCCCGCCTTCTCGAGCGCCGTCTTCACCGCCGGGAAGTCGTGCGGGCCGGTCGTCACCTCGATCGATCCGTCGTCGTTCGCGACGACGTCCTCGGCCCCCGCCTCGAGCGCCGCGTCGAGGAGCTTGTCCTCGGGCGTTCCCGGGGCGTAGACGAGCTGCCCGCAATGCTTGAAGAGGAAGGCCACCGAGCCGTCCGTCCCGAGGTTGCCGCCGTGCTTCGCGAACGCGTGACGCACGTCGGCCACCGTCCGCGTGCGGTTGTCCGAGAGGCAGTCGACGATCACGGCCGCGCCGCCGATGCCGTAGCCCTCGTAGCGGATCTCCTCGTAGCTCACGCCCTCCAGGTCACCGGTGCCACGCTTGATGGCGCGCTCGATGTTGTCCTTGGGCATGTTGTTCTCGGTCGCCTTGTCGACGGCGAGCCTGAGCCGCGGGTTCATGTCGGGATCGCCCCCGCCCATCCTCGCGGCGACGGTGATTTCCTTGATGAGGCGGGTGAAGATCTTGCCGCGCTTGGCGTCCTGGCGCCCCTTGCGGTGCTGGATGTTCGCCCACTTGCTGTGGCCTGCCATGGGTCTTCGCCGCGAATTCAGTTTCGAAGGGGCTAATGGTAACATCCCCGATACGTCTTCCCGGCCGAGACCATCCCTTGCTGCCCGCCCTCGTCGTCGCGAAATCCAGCATCGAACTGGGCCTGCTGCCGGGCATGGCCAACCGGCACGGCCTCATCGCAGGCGCGACCGGAACCGGCAAGACGGTCACGCTGCAATGCGTGGCCGAGGCGCTCAGCTCGATCGGCGTCCCGGTGTTCATGGCCGACGTGAAGGGCGACCTCGCGGGGCTCGCCGCTCCCGGCGGCGGCAATGCCAAGGTGGCCGAGCGCGTGAAGATGCTGGGCCTTTCCGGCCACGCGCCGGAGGCCTTTCCCGTCGCGTTCTGGGACGTGTTCGGCGAGCAGGGCCACCCCGTGCGCGCCACGGTCTCCGAGATGGGGCCGCTCCTGCTCGCGCGCATCCTCAACCTGAACGAGACGCAGGCGGGCGTCCTGGCCGCCGTGTTCAAGATCGCGGACGACAGCGGGCTCGCCCTCCTCGACCTGAAGGACCTGCGCGCGCTGCTGCAGCACGCCGGCGACAACGCGGCGCAGTTTCGCACCCAGTACGGCAACATCTCGACCGCGAGCATCGGGGCCATCCAGCGCGGCCTGCTCACGATCGAGTCCCAGGGCGGCCAGAAATTCTTCGGGGAGCCGGTCCTCGCGATCGACGACCTCATGCAGACGGTCGACGGGAAGGGCGTCGTGAACATCCTCGCGGCGGACAGGCTCCTCGCGAGCCCCCGCGTGTACGCGACGATGCTGCTCTGGCTCCTTTCGGAGCTCTTCGAGCAGCTTCCCGAGGTCGGCGATCCGGAAAAGCCGAAGCTCGCCTTCTTCTTCGACGAGGCGCACCTGCTGTTCAACGACGCGCCCCGCGAGCTCCTCGACCGGATCGAGCAGGTGGTGCGGCTCGTCCGCTCCAAGGGCGTGGGCGTGTGGTTCGTCACGCAGAACCCGCTCGACGTCCCCGACACCGTCCTGGGGCAGCTGGGCAACCGCATCCAGCACGCGCTGCGCGCCTTCACGCCCCGCGACCAGCAGGCGGTCAAGGCCGCGGCGACGACGTTCCGGCCCAATCCCAAGCTCGACGTCGAGAAGGCCATCACCGAGCTCGGCGTGGGCGAGGCACTGGTCTCGTTCCTGGATGAGAAGGGCCGCCCGCATCCCGTGGAGCGGGCCTTCATCATCCCGCCGCGCTCGCGAATCGGCCCGATCACGCCGGAGGAACGGCGGGCGGTGATCGAATCTTCACTGGTCGCCGGCCATTACGAGAAGGCGGTCGACCGCGAGTCGGCCTACGAGAAGCTCACCGCGCGCGCCGGCGACCGGGCGAAGGGCGAGGAGACGCAGCAGGGCGGCGTGCTCGGCAGCATCCTCGGCCAGCTCGGACTGCCGGGAAGCGAGGCGCCGAAGGGCAGGACGCGGGAGACGGCCATCGAGGCCGCGGCCAAGAGCGCCGCCCGCGCGATGGGAAGCGAAGTGGGGCGGCGCATCATCCGCGGCGTGCTGGGGTCGATCCTCGGCGGCCGCCGCTGAAAAGGGGGAAGCCCATGGCAAAGACCGGGGAGCGCAAGGCCCAGATCCTGCAGACGCTCGCCTCGATGCTCGAGGAGCCCAAGGCCGAGCGCGTGACCACCGCCCTCCTCGCGGCGCGGCTCGACGTCTCCGAGGCGGCGCTCTACCGCCACTTCGCGAGCAAGGCGCAAATGTTCGAGGGCCTCATCGAGTTCATCGAGCAGACCCTGTTCACGCTCGTGAACCGCATCCAGGCCGACGAGAAGGACGCGATGAAGCAGATCGAGTCGACCCTCGTCGCGCTGCTCGGCTTCGCGCAGAAGAACCCGGGCATGACGCGCGTGCTCACGGGGGACGCGCTCGTGAACGAGGACGAGCGCCTGCAGGGCCGCGTGAACCAGCTCGTCGACCGGCTGGAGGCGAGCCTGCGCCAGAGCGCCCGTCTCGCCGTCACCGCCGGCCAGTTGCCGGCCGACTGGGACGTGAACGCCTACGCGACGACGCTCATCGCGTACGTGATCGGCCGCTGGCACCTCTTCGGCAAGAGCGGGTTCAAGCGTTCGCCCACGGAGGGCTGGCCGCAGCACTGGCGCGTCTTCTCCGCCTGACCGGCGCCGCGCGCTACCGTGCCCCTGCCGGAGATCGAGACCGAGCGGCTCAGGATCGTCGTCGCACGGCCGGGCCTCGAGGAGCCGCTCGCCCGCTTCTACCGCGACAACTTCGCCGGCCACCTTGACCGGTGGTCGCCACCGATGGCGGGCGACAAGTTCGGCGCCGCATGGTGGGAGGACCAGCTGCCCGTCTTCCAGCGCGAGTTCGAGGCGGGCACGACGGCGCGATGGGTCCTGCTCGCTCCGGGCGGCGACCCGCCCGAGGTGGCCGGCACGTGCAACTACACGCAGATCGCGCGCGGCCCCTTCCGGGCCTGCGTGCTCGGCTACCAGGTCGCGCGCCGCCACGAGGGCAAGGGGCTCATGCGCGAGGCGCTCGAGGCGACCCTGGGCTACGCCTTCCGCGAGCTGCGCCTGCACCGCGTCATGGCCAACTACCGCCCGGAGAACGTCCGCAGCGGCCGGCTCCTGGAGCGGCTGGGGTTCGTGCGCGAAGGCTACGCGCGGGAATATCTCTTCATCGACGGCGCGTGGCGGGACCACGTGCTCACGTCGAAGTCGAACCCCCACTTCGACGTCGCCTGGCTGCGCGACTGACGGGGACGCGGTCAGTCCGGGGTCGTACCCGCGGGCGAGGCCGGCAGGTCCGGCGTCGCCTGGCCGCGGGGATGGAAATCGATGTCGGCGCGTATCCGCTCGAAGGCCGAAAAGAGGTCGGCCGGGGTCGGCGCCCCCAGGTTGATGACGGCGTAGCGGTAGGTGGACAGCCACTTGAGCTCGCGCCGCAGTCCCGCGCCACGCTTGGGAAAGACCATGATCCGCGCTTCCGGGTGGCGCCCGCGCAACCGCTCGATCTCCGCCTTCCGCGGCCACCGCGAGAGCCCTTCCCCCCGCAGGTCGCGCAGCACGAAGCTCGCCGCGACCCGATTGCGCCCCTGCCGCCGGCGGACCGGGGGCGTCTCGCCCGCGGCCAGCGCCACCAGCACGTCGAAGAGGCTGTATCCGTCGACGTGCTCGAAGAGGTCGAAGAACTGCCCGGAGGTGCGCGGATTGATCTCGATGACCTTGACGTGGCCCGTGCCCTCGCAGACGCGCAGCTCCACGTTGAACATCCCGTGGGTGAACCCGACGGCCTCCAGAGCGCGCCGGGCCAGTTCCTCGACGCGGTGCTGCACGTCGGCGGGCAGCGCCGACGGATACTGGAATCGCTGGAACTGGTCCGTGCCGGGATACATGATCGAGTCCACGACGCCCAGCATCGTGATTTCGCCGTCGCGCACGAACCCGTTGGCCGTCACCTGCCGGCCGTCCACGATCTCCTCGGCGATGAGGCTGAACGCCTCCCCCTCGAAGTCGGCGTGGCTGCGCAGGACGTCGCCGAAGGGCTTCACCAGCCGCTCGATGATCGCCTGCTCGAACCACGAGAAGCTCACGTGCCGGTCGAGCTGCGCGAAGGTGTCCACGCGGCGGGCCAGCACCGAGAAGGTCGCCTTGACGGGCTTCACGTAGAAGGGAAACGGCAGCGGCGTCGATCTCGTCCTGCGGAAGTCGCGGGGGACCAGGCCGTAGCGCGGGTTGGCTTCCGCGGCGACTCGCCCGATCGCCTGCCGCGCGAGGAACTTGTGCTGCGCCGTCAGCACGGCCGCGAGCGGCGTGTGCGGAAGGCCCAGCCTCGAGGCGACCAGGGGCGCCACCACCGACCCGAACTGCTCGTCCGCGGTGAGGATGCCTTGCAGCCCTGCGTCCCGGTAGCGGCGGACGAGCCGGTCCGCGAAGCGGTGCACGTCGAAGGTGAAGAGCCGGGCGTTCTCCGGAAAGCGGAAGAGGTCGAAGCCCTCGAAGAGGAATTCCTTGTCCGCCTCGTGCCGGCGGCAGGCCCAGAGGTCCCATTCGTCGGGAAACAGGACCAGCATTCGCTTTCGGGTCATCGATGGCTTCCCGGACCCTCGAGAGGGCCCCGGTGGTCGGCTTGCCGCCAGTTCCGCTCCGGATTTCGACAGTCTACGCCGTCAACAGCCCGCGAGGTGCCGGTATTCCCTCCGGCGGCCGCGTTGCTACAATCGAGCCTCCACTGCGCGACCCGACGCCGCCATGAATCCCCTTCGACCTACCGCCATCGCCGCCCTGGTCGCATTCCTGCTCGCCGGCGGCCCGGCATTGGCCGCCGATCCGCAGAAGGGTCGCAGCCTCGTCGCCGGCAAGTGCTTCCTCTGCCATGGCATGGCGGGCGAGAGCTCCAGCGAGGTCTTCCCCCGCCTCGCGACGCAGAACGCGACCTACCTGGCCAAGCAGCTCAAGGATTTCCAGACGGGGCGCCGCAAGGGCACCACGATGAACGAGATGGCGGCGAGCCTCTCGGAAGCGGACATGGTCGACCTCGGCGCCTTCTTCGCCGCGCAGAAGGCGGAACCGCACGCGCCCTCCGACCGCGAGCTGGGCGCCGTGGGAAAGTATCTCTACGCACGCGGGAACTCGTATTCGGGCGTGCCGGCCTGCGCGAGCTGCCACGGCGCCGACGCGCACGGCACCGAGACGCTGCCGCGGCTCGCGGGCCAGCAGGCCTCCTACCTGGAGAGCCAGCTCAAGCAGTTCAACAAGCGCGAGCGCACCAACGACAACGCCGTCATGCACGCCATCGCCTCCAATCTCACCGAGCTCGAGGTCAAGGCGCTCTCGGAGTACCTCGCCACCGCGCCGTGACGGGGGCGGGGCCCGCGAAAGGCGACGGGCCGCCCGAGGGCGGCCCGTCGCATTCCGGAACCCTGCCGGCTCAGGTGAGCGTGTCGGCCCAGATGTTGCGCGCCCAGTTGAGGGCGTAGCCCGCCTCGAGCTCGTTGCGCGCCGCCGACACCCCGCCGGACCCCGGCACCGTCTTGAACGTGCGGTCCTTCGTGTCGTACTTGTGGACCGAGGCGACGTGCACGACCTCCGTGTCCGACACGAAGCTGTAGCAGGTGTTGGTGAGCGTGGGCGACGGGTTCGGCGCCTCGCCGTTCAGCAGGGCGACGACGGCCGCCGCGCAGGCCTTGCCGTGGGCGTTCGCCATGTGGCCGGACTTGGGCATCAGGGGAGCGCTGAGCGTGGAATCGCCCAGGATGTGGACCCCCTTGGCCGCCTGCGACTCGAAGGTGAGCCAGTCGACCCCGCACCAGCGCTTGTTGGCGGTGATGAACGGGTCGGCGATCGCCCCGGCCTTCATCGGCGGCACGACGTTGAGCACGTTGCCCTTCACGTCCTCGAGCTCGAGCTTCACGGCACCGGCCCGCGCGTCCACGTCCACGGCCTTGCTGTTGCCGCGGTACTCGACGATGCCCTTGTAGAGATCCGCCCAGGCCTTCTTGAACAGCGGGCCCTTGGAGGTCACGTCGGCGTTGGCGTCGAGGATGAGGACCTTGGACCGGGGCTTCTTCGCCTTGAAGTAGGCCGCCACCTGGCAGGCGCGCTCGTACGGGCCGGGCGGGCAGCGGTACGGCGCCTCGGGGATCGACAGCACGTAGACGCCGCCGTCGGGCATCTCCTCGAGCTGGCGGCGCAGGGCCACCGTCTGCGGGCCCGCCTTCCAGGCGTGCAGCACCCGGGCCTGGGTGTCCGCGCTCGCGAGCGCCGGAATGGCGCCGGCGATGAAGTCGATGCCGGGAGAGACGATCACGCGGTCGTAGGAGAGCGCATCGCCCCTCGCGAGGCGCACCTGCTTCTTGGCCGCGTCGATGCCGGTTGCCATGTCACGCACGATCCGGATGCCGTGGTTCGCCTCGAGGCCCTTGTAGGGCGTCGTGATGTCGGCCATCGACTTGAAGCCGCCGAGCACGAGGTTGGAGATCGGGCACGAGACGAAGGCCTCGTTGGGCTCGACCAGCACCACCTCGATCGAGGGGTCGAAGAGCCGGATGTACTTCGCCGCCGTGGCGCCGCCGTAGCCGCCGCCCACGACCACCACCCGTGCCTTGGCCCCGCCCGGCATCCCGGCGCACCCGGCCAGTCCCATCGCCGCCGCCGCGGCGCCCGCCTTGAGGAATCCCCTTCTCTGCATCTTCATGGTGTGTCCTCCGGGCGTCAGCGGCTCTGCCGCGAGAAGTAGTCGGCCAGGGCAGCCAGTTCTTCCTGGGAGTAGCCCTTGGTGAGCTGGTGCATCAGCGTCGCGGGCTTCTTGCCGTCCTTGAACTGCGTCATCGCGGTGAGAAGCTCGTCGCGGGGCTTGCCGGCGAGGCCGGCGAGCGTCGATCCCGGAGCGGGGCGACCGTTCGTTCCATGGCAGGCGGCGCAGTTCGCGGCCAGGGACCGAACCCCGGACGACGACAGGTTGGACGGGGCGAACGCGGGCGGGGCGGGCGGCTGCTGCGCGGCGGCAATGCCGGCCGCGAACGCCGCGGCGGCCGCGAGGTAACGCGCGATTGCAATCATGGGGCGACTCCTCCTGGCTTTTGTGGGTCCCTTCGGCCGCCCTGGGGCTGCCGCCGCTATATGCCACGCGGTTCAGGGTAATAGGCGCTCAGGGAGGGTATCCGGGGGCAATCGCCTTGTAAACCCGCCCGCATGGGGGGGGCATCACCCGAAGGAGGTACGGGAAATCCCGGGCGCCCGCAGGCGCCCCGGGGTCAGCCTTCCGCGGGAACGGGCTCGCCCGAGGGCGCGGAGGTCGCGATGTCGAGCTTCACCTTGCCCTCGGCGTCCACGTCGATGGTGACGCGCCCGCCCCCGGCGAGCCGCCCGAAGAGCAGCTCGTCGGCGAGCGCACGGCGGATGGTGTCCTGGATGAGGCGGGCCATGGGACGCGCGCCCATGAGCGGATCGAAGCCGTTCTTCGCGAGGTATTTCTTGAGCTCCTCGGTGAACTGGGCCTCGACCTTCTTCTCCGCGAGCTGGGCCTCCAGCTGCATGAGGAACTTGTCCACGACGCGCAGGATCACCTGCTCGTCGAGCGCGGCGAAGGAGATGACGGCGTCCAGGCGGTTCCTGAACTCCGGCGTGAACAGGCGCTTGATCTCGGCCATCTCGTCGCCCGCCTTGCGGTCCGTGGCGAAGCCGATGGCGTTCTTCGACAGCCCCTCGGCGCCCGCGTTGGTCGTCATGACGATCACGACGTTGCGGAAATCGGACTTGCGCCCGTTGTTGTCCGTGAGCGTGCCGTGGTCCATCACCTGCAGCAGGATGTTGAAGATGTCCGGGTGCGCCTTCTCGATCTCGTCGAGGAGGAGGACCGAGTACGGGTGCTTGGTGATCGCCTCGGTGAGGAGGCCGCCCTGGTCGAAGCCCACGTAGCCCGGGGGCGCGCCGATGAGGCGGGAGACGGCGTGGCGCTCCATGTACTCGGACATGTCGAAGCGCACGAGCTCCACGCCCATGATAAACGCGAGCTGCCTCGCCACCTCCGTCTTGCCCACGCCCGTGGGCCCGGAGAAGAGGAACGAGCCGATCGGCTTCTGCGGGTTGCCGAGCCCCGAGCGGGCCATCTTGATCGCGGCCGACAGGGCCTCGATGGCCGCGTCCTGGCCGAACACGGTGGCCTTCAGGTCGCGGTCGAGGTTCCTGAGCTGCGTGCGGTCGTCGGAGGAGACGCTCCGCGCGGGGATGCGCGCGATCTTGGCGATGATCTCCTCGATCTCGGGCTTGCCGATCACCTTCTTCTGCCGCGACTTGGGCAGGATGCGCTGCATGGCCCCGGCCTCGTCGATCACGTCGATGGCCTTGTCCGGCAGGTGGCGGTCGTTGATGTAGCGCGCCGAGAGCTCCGCGGCCGTCGTGAGCGCGTTGGCCGTGTACTTGACGCCGTGGTGCGACTCGAAGCGCGACTTGAGGCCGCGCAGGATCTCGACCGTCTCCTGGATGGAGGGCTCGTTCACGTCGATCTTCTGGAAGCGGCGCGAGAGCGCGTGGTCCTTCTCGAAGATGCCGCGGAACTCGTTGTAAGTGGTCGCCCCGATGCACTTGAGCGAGCCCGAGGAGAGCGCCGGCTTCAGGAGGT
>JBBIJT010000010.1:0-39723 GCA_037445795.1 Betaproteobacteria bacterium
GGTGGTGGGCGACGGCATGGTCGACAAGGCCATCGAGGGCATCGTGAAGGCCGCGCGCACCGGCAAGATCGGCGACGGCAAGATCTTCGTCTGCGACGTCCCCCAGGTGGTTCGCATCCGAACGGGCGAGACCGGCGAGGACGCGGTCTAGGCCCCCGGGGGCTTTCCTGCTATCCTGAATCGCAAAATCTGGGGAAAAGAATGCTCCTTGCCGCCTTCTACGTCTTCGCCATCGCCGCGATCATCCTGCACTACACGGGCCACCTGAAGCGCTGGAACTGCGAGTGGATCCTGATCGTCCTCGCGATCGCGGTCTTCCCCGCCGTCCTCTTCCTCTGATTCCGCGGGCGCCCCGCCCCTACTGCCCGGCGGCGGCCAGCCGCGCGAGCGGGTCCTGCCGGTAGAACTCCCTGAGCTGCGCGTAGACCGCCGGGTAGGCCGGCTCCAGCCATTCGGGCGTTTCGAAGAACGCCTCCGAGACGACCGCGAAGAACTCCCCCGGGCTTTCCGACGCGTAGGGATCGATGGGCAGCCCGTCGAGAGCCTCCCTCTCGTCTCCCGCCTCGGCCAGCCGGTCGGCCTCGTCGACCCGCGCGCAGAAATCCGCGTACGCCTCGCTGAAGGCCTTGCGCCACGCGGCGAGCGACATCCCGCCATGCAGGGGAGGGCAGCCGTTGGGATCGCCGTTTCGCATGTCGAGCTTGTGCGCGAACTCGTGGATAACCACGTTGTAGCCGGCCACGCGCGCCTCCTCGTCGCTAGCCATCGCGACGTCCTCGTAGGAAAGGATCACCGGGCCCCCGAGCCACGCTTCCCCCGCCATCGGGTCGTTCACGACGTGCACGACGCCCGCTTCGTCGACAATCTCGCGCTCGGGGACGAACTGCGCCGGGTAGACGATGACGTCGCTCCAGCCGTCGTACCACTCGATGCCGAGCTCGAGCACCAGGATCGAGGCCTGGGCGGCCACCTGGACGCGCATGAAGGGCGTCACGTCGAGGCCGTGGGTGCCGAGGAACTGCTTCCGCGCGAGGAAGCGGGCCGCGAGGTCCCTGAGGCGGGCGTCGTCGGCCGGGGCGACCCCGCGCATGAACAGGTACGGGAGGGTGGCGCTCTCCCAGAGCCCCTCGTCGATGGGCTCGGCCTTCTCCTCGCGCCTGCCGAACCAGCCCGCCATGCCTCAGGGGGAGGGGCCTAGCCGCTTCACGGACCCCGAGCCCGCGACCTTGCGCGTCACCGAGGGGTCGCCGTGGTAGCGAACGTCGCCGCTGCCGGCGATCGACACCTCGAGGGACTCCTTCACCCAGAGCGAGACGTCGCCGGAGCCCGCGATCGACACCTTCGCGCGCTTCGACTCGAGCCTGGCTGCCTCGACGTCGCCCGATCCGGCGATCTTGGCGGCCACCTCGGCCGCCTGCCCCGCCACGCGGACGTCGCCGCTGCCGGCGATGGAGACCGCGAGCGACTGCGCCTCCACCCTGGCGATCCTCACGTCCCCCGACCCGGAAACGGACAGTTGCAGGGCGTTAGACCGGATCGATTCGGAGAGCAGGTCGCCGCTGCCGCTCACCGCGAGCGACTCGATCACGGGGTTGGTGACGAGCAGCTTGATGGTCGCCCGGCCGGCCACGTCCAGCTTGCGCTTGAAGCGGATCTTGAGGACTCCCTGCTCGACGGCCGTCTCGATCTCCGGCAGGAGGTTGTCGTCGGCCTCGATCGACACCGCGGCGGGCTCGCCCTGCCGTACGACGAGCGTTCCGGGAACCCCCATGGCGATGCCGCTGAAGCCCTTCGCGGCGCGCGACTCGGTGGCCACCTTGCCCGAGGGCGTGATCCTCGCGTCCCACAGGGCCATGGCGGGGCCGGTGGCGAGGGCGAGGCAGGCGGCTGCGGCGGCGAGTAGCGCGTGGCGGCGGTTCATGGCGGGTCTCCGGAATGGGCTGTTTCCGTTGGACGCGCCGCGGCCCTCAGGCGGATTCGGCGATGCCGAGATCGCGGCGGATGGCCATGGCCACCTCGAGGGCCTGGTCCAGCACGGCCTCGCAAACCGTCACGTGCCCCATCTTGCGCCCCGGGCGCCCCTCGCGCTTGCCGTAGAGGTGGAGGTGGGCGCCCGGATGGCGCAGCACGGCGTCCCAGCGGGGCTCGCCCGCGCTCCAGATGTCGCCCAGGAGGTTCACCATGACCGCCGGCGTGTGCAGCGACGGGTCGCCCATCGGCAGCCCGCACAGGACGCGCACCTGCTGCTCGAACTGGGAGGTCCGGCAGGCGTCGATCGTGTAGTGGCCGCTGTTGTGGGGGCGCGGCGCGATCTCGTTCACCAGGAGGCGGCCGCCGACCACGAACATCTCCACCGCGAGGACCCCCACGTAGTCGAGCGCGTCCGCCAGGCGCGAGGCGAGGGACCTCGCCTCGGCGGCCAGCGGCTCCGGGATGCGCGCGGGCGCGATGGTGACGTCGAGGATGCCGCCGGCGTGGCGGTTCTCGGCCACGGGGAATGCCTCGATCCGCCCGTCGGCGGCGCGGGCGAGGATCACCGAGATCTCGAGCTCGAGGGCGAGGCGCTCCTCGAGCACGCAGGGCACGCGCTTCCACGCGGCGAAGAATCCTTCCAGATCGGCTCGCGAGGTGATCGTCGCCTGGCCCTTGCCGTCGTAGCCGAAGCGGGCCGTCTTGAGGATGGCGGGAAGCCGCACCTTCGCGAGCGCCGCGTCGAAGTCGCCCTCGCCCCGCACGTCGGCGTACGGGCCGACCGGCAGGCCGTGGGAGGCGATGAAGCCCTTCTCGCGGCTGCGGTCCTGCGCCACCGCGACGGCATTGCCGCTGGGGCGCACCAGGGTGTTCTCGGCCAGTCGCAGGAGGACCTCCGCCGGGGCGTTCTCGAATTCCGTGGTGACCGCGGCGCAGGTGCGCGAAAGCTCCGCCAGGGAGGCGGGATCGGTGTAGGCGGTGTTGAGGTGGCCGGTGGCGAACTCGGCCGCCGGCGAGAGCGGGTCGGGGTCGAGGACCGTCACGCGGTAGCCGAGGGTCCTCGCGGCCACGGTGAACATGCGGCCCAGCTGGCCGCCGCCGAGCAGGCCCAGGGTGGCGCCGGGAGCGATCACAGCACGTCGGGCAGCTGCATGGACGCGACCATCTCGCGCAGCTCCTCGCGGTAGGCCGCGAGCTTGCGCGCCAGGTCGGCGTCGGTGGCCGCGAGCAGGCTCACGGCGAAGAGGCCGGCGTTGGCCGCGCCCGCCTCGCCGATGGCGAAGGTGGCCACCGGGATGCCCTTGGGCATCTGCACGATCGAGTAGAGGGAGTCCTGGCCGGCGAGGTGGCGCGACGGGACGGGCACGCCCAGGACCGGGAGCGTCGTCTTGGAGGCGATCATGCCGGGCAGGTGCGCGGCGCCGCCGGCGCCGGCCACGATGCACCGCAGCCCCCGCTCGCGCGCCTTCTCGGCGTACTCGAACATGGCGTCCGGGGTGCGGTGGGCCGAGACCACCTTCGCCTCGAAGGCGACGCCGAAATCCTTGAGCACCTTGGCCGCGTGCTGCATCACGTCCCAGTCGCTCGGGGACCCCATCACCACGCCGACGACGGGATTTTCCATTTGCGCTCCTCAGGCGTCCAGCGAACGCGCTTCGTCGATCGCGCCGCGGTAGGCGTCGAAGATGTGCCTGAGCGCCGTCTTCATGTCGACCTTCGGCGCCCACCCCAGCTCCTTCTTCGTGCCGTCGATCTTCGGCACGCGGTTCTGCACGTCCTGGTAGCCCTTGCCGTAGTACTTCGCGGAGCTCACCTCGACCAGCTTCACCTTCGCGGCGTTGCGCCGGTACTCGGGGTAGGTCTTCGCGAGGTCCAGCATCATCGTCGCGAGCTCGCGCACCGAGTAGTTGTTCTTCGGGTTGCCGATGTTGTAGATGCGCCCGCTCGCCACGCCGTCGCGGTTCTCGATGATCTTCATGAGCGCCGAGATGCCGTCGTCGATGTAGGTGAAGGCGCGCTTCTGCGTGCCCCCGTCGACCAGCTGGATCGGCTCGCCGCGCACGATGTGGCCGAGGAACTGGGTGATGACCCGCGAGCTGCCTTCCTTGGGGGCGTGGATCGAGTCGAGCCCCGCGCCGATCCAGTTGAACGGGCGGAAGAGGGTGAAGTCGAGCTGCTTCATCGAGCCGTAGGCCCAGATCACGCGGTCCATGAGCTGCTTCGAGCAGGAGTAGATCCAGCGCTGCTTGTCGATGGGCCCCAGCACGAGCTCGGAGGCGTAGGGGTCGAACTCCTCGTCGCGGCACATCCCGTAGACCTCGGAGGTCGAGGGGAAGAGGATGCGCTTGCCGTGCTTCACGCACGATCGCACGATGGGCAGGTTCGCCTCGAAGTCCAGCTCGAAGACCTTGAGCGGCTCGCGCACGTACGTGGCGGGCGTGGCGATGGCCACCAGCGGCAGGATCACGTCGCACTTGCGGATGTGGTACTCGATCCACTCGCGGTTGATGGTGATGTCGCCCTCGAAGAAGTGGAAGCGCGGGTGCGGCAGGAGGTCCGCGATGCGGTTCGAGCCCATGTCCATCCCGTACACCTCCCAGTCGGTGTCCGCGAGGATCTTCTGGGAGAGGTGGTGGCCGATGAAGCCGTTGACGCCGAGGATGCAGATTCGCTTGCTCATGGTGTCGCTTCCGTGGGAGGTGGGCCGCGCGCGCCGGGCGCGTCAGCCGAATGCGAATTGTCCCATGCCGCCGGCGCCCGGGGCAAAGCGGGCGGCGAGCGCGGCGCCGGACAGCGCCCCCTCGCCCTCGATCTCCACTTCCCTCAGCTCGAGCCAGCGGCCGTCGCCGCAGCAGGCCCACGCCCGGCCTTCGGCCGCGGCCACGGTGCCGGGCGCGCGCGCCGAGAGGGGAGGCGGCTCCGACCACCAGGTCCGGAGCACCCGCACCCGGCGCGAGCCGAGGCCCGTGAACGCGCCCGGATAGGGAGGGGCCACGGCGCGCACGAGGTCGTGCACCTCGCGGGCGCTCCTCGACCAGTCGATGCGGCCGTCCTCGGGCCTGCGCCCGCCGAAGTAGCTGCCCTCGGCCAGCACCTGCGCGCGCGGCTTCGCCGTGCCGTCGAGGAGGGAGGGCAGGACTCGCCCGAGGAGGGTCCCGGCGGCCTGCGTGACGCGGCCGAAGACCTCGGCCGCCGTGTCGTTGTCGCCGATGGGCACCGCTTCCTGGCCGGCGATCCGGCCCGCGTCGGGCTTCTCCACCATCTCGTGCAGCGTGGCCCCCGTCTCGCGCTCCCCGCGGATGATGGCCCAGTTCACCGGCACGCGCCCCCGGTACTTCGGCAGGAGCGAGCCGTGCATGTTCCAGGCGCCGCGGCGGGCGGTGGCGAGCACGGCCGGCGAGAGCATCTGGCGGTAGTAGAACGAGAACAGGAAATCGGGCGCGAGGCGCGCGAGCCGCTCGACGAAAGCGGGCTCGTTGGGATCGTCGGGCATGGCGACTTCGAGGCCCGCCTCGCGCGCGAGCCGCTCGACGCTGCCGAACCAGATCGTCTCCGCCGGATTGTCGCGGTGGGTGACCACGAGCGGCAGGCCCACGCCCGCGGCGAGCAGCGTGGAAAGGCAGCGGCAGCCCACGTCGTGGTAGGCGAAGACGACCGCGGTGGCGCTCACTCGTCCGGCTTCTCGAGGACGGCCTGCACCAGGAAGCGCGGGCGCTCGCGGACCTGCTGGTAGATGCGCCCGACGTACTCGCCCACCAGGCCCAGGCCGAAGAGCAGGACGCCGATGAGGAAGAAGGCGAGGATGTCGCGGTCCCAGATCACCCACAGCCCGTTGGCCTCGCCCGTCGCGATGCGCTTCGCGATGACCACGAAGTAGCTGGCGAGGGCCACGACGGAGACGCCGATGCCGAAGATCGAGAAGAGCTGCAGCGGCACGATGGAGAACCCGGTCACCAGGTCGAAGTTGAGGCGGATGAGCTTGTAGAGGGAGTACTTCGACTCGCCGGCGGCGCGCTCCTCGTGCGCCACCTCGACCTCGGCCGGGTTCTGCGAGAAGGAGTAGGCGAGCGCGGGGATATAGGTGCTCACCTCGCGCGAGGACCGGATCGCGTCGACGATGGCGCGGTCGTAGGCGCGCAGCATGCACCCCTGGTCGGTCATGCGGATGTGCGTGAGCCGCTCGCGCACCCGGTTCATGGCCCGCGAGGCCCAGCGCCGCCAGGCCACGTCCCGGCGCATGAGCCGGATCGAGCCCACGTAGTCGTGGCCCTCGTCCATCTTGGCGAGGAGCTTCGCGATTTCCTCCGGCGGGTTCTGCAGGTCGGCGTCGAGGGTCACGACGCGCTCGCCCCGGCAGTACTCGAAGCCCGCGATGATCGCCATGTGCTGGCCGAAGTTCCCGTTGAAGAGCACCACGCGCGTCACGTCGGGCCGCTTCTGGAACTGCTCGCGGAGCAGCGCCGCCGAGCGGTCGCGGCTGCCGTCGTTCACGAAGACGACCTCGTAGGTCCTGCCGAGGGCGTCGAGCGACCGGTAGAGCCGCTCGAAGAGCGCCGGCAGCACGGCCTCCTCGTTGTAGACGGGGATCACGACGGAAAGCGAAGGGGAGGGCATGGCGTTCAGGCGGGCCGCGAGCGGATGGCGCGGCGAAGGCTCTCGCACACGCGCTCCACGTCGGCCTCGGTCATCTCGGGGAAGAGGGGGAGCGTCACGGTCTCGCGGCCGATGCGCTCGGAGACGGGGAACTGGCCCTCGCGCCAGCCCCGCGCGCGGTAGAAGGTCGTGAGGTGGATGGCCTCGTAGGAAAGCCCGATGCCGACGCCGTCGCGCTGCATCGCGTCGATGAACTGCTTGCGCGAGATCGCCATCGACTCGAGCGGCAGGAGGACCGTGAACATGTTCCAGCTGTGCCCCGGGTTCGCCCGCGGCGGCAGGCGGTCGGCCCCCAGGAGGTCGTCGCCCTCGAGGCACGCGAAGTAGTGCATGGCGAGGCGCTCGCGCGCCCGGCACCACTCGTCGAGGCGGGCGAGCTGCGCCAGGCCCAGCCTAGCCGACACGTCGGAGAGGTTGAACTTGCCGCCGGGCACGACCACGTCGCGCGTGCCGTCGGCCAGCCGCGCGATGCCGTGGAAGCGCAGGCGCTCCACCGCCGCGGCCTCCGCCGCGTCGTTCACCACGAGGGCGCCGCCCTCGATCGTGGTCATGTTCTTGTTCGGGTGGAAGCTGAACGACACCAGGTCGCCCGAGGCGCCGACGGGGCGCCCGCCGGCGCGGGAGCCGATGGCGAGCGCCGCGTCCTCGACGATGCGGACACGGTGCCTCGCGCGGAAGGCGGCGAGGCGTTCGGGATCGAGCGGCGCGTTGTAATGGACCGGAAGCAGGACCTTCGTGCGCGGGGTGACCGCGGCGGCGGCGGCATCGAGGTCCAGGTTGCGCGTGGCGAGGTCGACGTCCACGAAGACGACGCGCGCGCCTGCGCGCTCGATCACGTTGGCGGAGGCGAAGAAGCTCTGGGCCGGCGTGATCACCTCGTCGCCCGGGCCCACGCCGGCCACCGCGAGCGCGACCTCCATCGCCGCCGTCGCGGAGGTGACGGAGCGCGCCGGGCGGCCGCCCACGTACGCGGAAAGCGCGGACTCGAAGGCCTGGACCTGGGGCCCGCTCGCGATCCAGCGGCTGCGCAGCGTGTCGGCCACCGCGGCGACCATCGCCTCGTCGATGACCGGCCGGGCGAACGGCAGGAAGGGCGGGGCCTCGCCGGTGCTCACGAGCGCGCCACCAGCCAGACGCCCACGACGATGAAGCCGATGCCCACCAGCTTCTGCGCCGCGAGGGATTCCCCGAAGAGGAGCCAGGCGGCCACGGCGTTCACGATGTAGCCGATGGACAGCATCGGGTAGGCCACGGAAACGGGCACGCGCGAGAGCGCCATGATCCAGACCACCACGCTCACCGCGTAGCAGGCGAGGCCGCCCATGACGAACGGGCTCGAGGCCACCTTGATGCCGATGGGAACCACGTTGTCGAGGGAAAAGGCGAACTCGCCGATCCGGTTCGTGCCGGCCTTGAGGAGCAGCTGCGCGGCGGCGTTGAGGAGCACGCCGGTCAGCACGAGCGAGAACGCGACGGCGCTCACGGCTTGGCTACGACAACGCGCCGCTCGTCGCGGTGCAGGAGGGTCATCGCGAGGCCCCGGGTGGCAAGCTTCTCTTGGATGTCGGGATGGATTATAGCCATCGCCTCCCCCGGCCGCACCCAGTCGGCCTCGAACTCCTCCAGCGTGGCGAGGGCGCGCCGCGGCTCGGATGCGAGCCCCATCGCGAACTCGTCCACGTAGGCGACGAGCGTCACCGTCCGCCGCAGGTAGAAGGGAACGGTCTGGTCGTAGATGCCCACGGAGTAGACGCGCGTCGCCGGGCCGAGGCGCCGACTCATGACCCCGGCCACGTCCTTGCCGGACTGGCGCGGGGAGAGCTCGTGGTAGCCGTCCTCCACGAAGTCGATGAAGAGGATCGAGGCGGCCACGATGGCGCCGATGCCGAGCCACTTGCGCCCCGCGCGCAGGGCGAGCGTCCCCGCGGCGAGCCCGATGGCGAGCATCGCGAGGCCGCCGGCGATCCAGGGGCGGGCGGCCAGGTACAGCTCGCGCGTCCAGGCGCTCTTCGCGCGCTCGGGCGCCCCCCAGGCCGCCGCCAGGCCCACGAGGACCAGGGGCGCGAGGACGGCGACGAGCCTCCACAGGCGGTGCGGCGGCGTGCGCGCGAGCCAGTCGCCCAGCACGAGGGCGAGGAGGGGGAAGACGGGCAGGATGTAGGCGGGCAGCTTCGAACCCGAGGCGCTGAAGAAGACCATCACGAAGCCGCTCCAGAGCAGCGCGAACCGCCGCCACGGGAAGCCCGCCTGGCCCGACTCGCGCCGCCAGCCCTCCACCGCGGCCGGGCCGAGCGCGAGCGCCCAGGGCAGGAAGCCGCCGAAGAGGATCGGCCAGAAGAACCACCACGGCTCCTCGCGGCGGTGCGCCTTGGTGAGGAAGCGCTCGAAGTGCTCGTGCACGAAGAAGAACTGCGGGAACTCGGGGTTGGCCATCGAGACGAGCACGAACCACGGCGCCGCGATGGCGAGGAAGATCGCGATTCCGCGCGCCCACTCGAGCTTCGCGAGGAGCCTCCAGTCGCGGTTGAGGAGGCAGTGAAGGAAGATCGCGGCCGCGGGGAACACGATCCCGACGAGTCCCTTGGACAGGACCGCGAGCGCCATGCCGGCCCAGGCGACGAGCATCCAGCGGCGGCGCCCCTCCTCGGCGCCCGCGACGGCGAGCAGGAAGGCGCACGCCGCGACGGTGGTCCAGGCCGTGAGCCCCATGTCGAGGGTGACCACCCCGCCCAGCCCGAGGAAGTAGGGGCTCGAGAGCAGGACCCCCACGGCGAGGAGCGCCGGGCCGGTTCCCGCCAGCCGCCGCGCGGTGAACCCGACGGCCAGGATCGCGAGCAGCCCGCAGAGGGCGGTGTAGATGCGGGCCGCGAATTCGCCCTCCCCGAACAGGCGGAAGGACGCCGCGCTGGCCCAGTACTGCAGCGGCGGCTTCTCGAAGTACTTGATGCCGTTCAGGCGCGGCGTCACCCAGTCGCCGGTTGCCGCCATCTCGCGCGAGATCTCGGAGTAGCGGCCCTCGTCGGGATTCGCGAGCGGCCGCTGCATGTTGTCGATGCCCACCGCGAACGCGAGGGCCACGACGAGGAGGGCGCCCAGCCGGTGGAGGGTCACGATCCCGCCTTCGAATCGAGGAGCACGATCACCGCCCCGCTGCCGCCGTGGGCCGGGGGCGGCTCGCAGAAGGCGAGCACTTCCGACTTGCGCGCGAGGAGCTTGCGGATGCGCCCCTTGAGGACGGGCTCGCGATTGCGCGACCCCAGCCCCTTGCCGTGGATGATGCGAAGGCAGCGCAGGCCCCGGCGGACGCTCTCCGCGAGGAAGCGCGCCGTGTCGAGCGCGGCCTCGTCCCCGGTGAGCCCGTGCAGGTCGAGCTCGTCCTGGACCACCCAGTGCACGCGCCGGAGCTTGCGCAGCACGTCGCGCGGCAAGCCCGGCCGGAGATAGGCGTGGTCCTCCTCGATCTCGATGTCGTCGGTGCCGCCCGCGAGCCGCGCGAGTTCCTCGATCACCGCGCGCTCGTCCTCGATGCGCTGGACGGGAATGGGTGGCGGGGGCGCCGCGCGGTGCGACACCCGGGCCGGCGCGCGCACGGGCGCGACGTCGCGCATCTCGCGGCGGAAGAGCTCCGCGTCGTCGTCCGCCGGCGCGGGGGCCGTGCGGTGCGGTTTCAAGAGGCGAGGCTCTCCAGGTACCTGTCGGCGTCGAGCGCGGCCATGCAGCCGGTGGCGGCGCTCGTGACGGCCTGGCGGTAGACGTGGTCCTGGACGTCGCCGGCGGCGAAGACGCCGGGGACGCTGGTGGCCGTCGCGTTGCCCTCGAGGCCGGTGCGGGTGACGATGTAGCCGCCCTTCATCTCGAGCTGCCCCTCGAAGATGTCCGTGTTGGGCTTGTGCCCGATGGCGATGAAGCAGCCGGTGAGCTTGAGGTCCTTGGTCGATCCGTCCCGGGTCGACTTGATGCGCACGCCCGTCACGCCGCTCGCATCCCCCAGCACCTCGTCGAGGGTGTGGTTCATGGCGAGGGTGACCTTGCCCTCCTTCTCCTTGGCGAAGAGCTTGTCCTGCATGATGCGCTCGGCGCGGAACTTGTCGCGGCGATGGATGACGGTGACGTGGCGCGCGATGTTGGAGAGGTAGAGCGCCTCCTCGACGGCGGTGTTGCCTCCGCCCACCACCGCGACGTCCTGGTTCTTGTAGAAGAAGCCGTCGCAGGTGGCGCAGCCGGAGACGCCCTTGCCCATGAACGCCTGCTCCGAGGGCAGGCCCAGGTACATGGCCGAGGCGCCGGTGGCGATGATGAGCGCGTCGCAGGTGTAGGTGCCGGAGTCGCCCACGAGCGTGATGGGCTTCTCGCGCAGCTTCGCCGTGTGGATGTGGTCGAAGACGATCTCCGTCTCGAAGCGCTCGGCATGCTTCTGGAAGCGCTCCATGAGCTCCGGGCCCTGGACGCCCGCGTGGTCCGCGGGCCAGTTGTCCACTTCCGTCGTGGTCATGAGCTGGCCGCCCTGGGCGAGGCCGGTGACGAGGACGGGCTTCAGGTTGGCGCGGGCGGCGTAGACGGCGGCGGTGTAGCCGGCCGGGCCGGACCCGAGGATGAGGAGTCGGCTGTGTCGGGTGGTCATGGGGGCGGGATCGCTTGGCGGGCGCCGAAGCGGCGCCGGGGAGGGCCCATTATCCCATGGAGGCCCCGGTTGAGATTAAGCAATTGACAGACAAGGGCTTTTGCATATATTCATCGGGCATGATCGCCCCTTCCAGGAAGTCCGCCGTCGGCGAGCGCACCCAGGCGCTGAAGGCAGTCCCGTTCTTCACGCAGATGAACGACCAGGAGCTGGACGTGATCCGCTCGGTCGCCGTCGAGAAGAGCTACCCCAAGCACGCCGTCGTCCTCACCGAGGGGGAGATCGGCGACTCGCTCTACATGATCGAGTCCGGCCGGGTGAAGGTCTTCATCGGCGACGAGGAGGGCCGCGAGATCATCCTCAAGCTCCTGGGCCCCGGGCACTTCTTCGGCGAGATGGCGATGATCGACCAGCAGCCGCGCTCGGCCTCCGTCACCACCCTCGAGCCGTCCACCTTCCTCATCCTGTCGCACCAGGCGTTCGAGCACTGCGTCGAGCGCGCGCCGCGCATCGCCAACATGGTGCTGCGCGTCCTCGCCCAGCGCGTGCGCGAGGCAGACCGCAAGATCGGCACGCTCGCCCTGATGGACGTCTACGGCCGCGTGGCGAGCACGCTGCTCGAGCTCGCCGTCACCGACAACGGCAAGCTGGTGGTGAGCGAGAAGCTCTCGCAGCAGGACCTCGCCAACATGGTCGGCGCCTCGCGCGAGATGGTGAACCGCATCCTCAAGGACCTCTCCGACCGCGGCTTCATCGCCGTGGAGTCCAAGTCCATCACGATCATCAACCGGGAACTGCCGCCGTCCTTGTAGTTCCCGATGATCGTCCTGGTACCGCCCCATCGGGATGGGGACCCCTGCACCCACCGGGAGCTCGCTCCCTCCCTCCAGGGCTGCCAGGCCCGAACGAGCTCTCCTCGCACCACTTCACGGTGCCGGTTTCTTAAGGAGACCACCGAAAGAGACCGACGGCACTCCGAATGGGCACTGGGGTGAACGGAGAAGGGGAGGGGTGCGATTGGCTGTCCTCGTTTTGAGTTTTGGGCCGAATAAGAATGCAGTCGGAGTCGATGCTCCGGCCTATGTCGACATAGGTTCGGACAGCGATGCTGGCAGCAGTTTGACTCGGCCCAAAACTCAAAACGAGGACAGCCAATCGCACCCCATCTGCCCATACTGGCACCGGCGTCGTTACCGGGGTCCTAGCGCAGAAGGTTTCCTCCACAGAAAGCCACCGTGAAGTGGTGCGAGGGGCTCTTTCGGTCTTGGCGGCCCTATAATCGGCCATCTCGAGCTCCCGACTGATGGCATCCACTCCCGCGAAGGCCGCGCCCGCCAATCCCCGTCTTGCCCGCATCCTGCGCGAGGCGGGCTGGATCCTCCTCCTCGCCGGCGGCGCCTACCTGGCGCTCGCGCTCGGCAGCTATGACAAGGGCGACCCGGGGCCATTCTTCAGCGGCACCGGGGCGCCGGTCGCCAACCGTGCGGGCGTGGTGGGCGCGTGGCTCGCTGACGGGCTGCTCTACGTGTTCGGGCTGTCCGCCTGGTGGTGGGTGGTCCTCGCGGCGTGGGGCGTCTTCCGGCTCTACTCCCGCGTCGAGGAGTGGGAGATGCTCAACCGCCGCTCCCTCGCGGCGTCCCTCGGCGGCTTCGTGATGCTGCTGGCCGCGAGCTGCACGCTCGAGGCGATGCGCCTGCACAGCCTCAAGGCCGCGCTGCCGCTCGCGCCGGGCGGGGTGCTGGGGGAGGTGCTCGCGGGCCCGGCGATGGCGGGACTGGGGTTCACCGGCGCCACGCTCGTCCTCATCGCGGTGATCGTCGCCGCCTTCAGCGTCTTCACGGGGCTCTCGTGGATGCGCTTCTCCGAGCGGATCGGCGCCGGGATCGAGGCGCTCGTCGCCCTGGTGCGGGCGCGGCAGGAGGCCAAGCGCGACCGCGAGGCGGGGCTCGTGGCGGCCCAGGCGCGCGAGGAGAAGGTCGAGGTGGCCAAGCGGATCTTCGAGGAGCACGAGCCCATCCGCATCGAGCTGCCGGAGCCCGTCATCGTGAAGAGCGAGCGCGTGGCGAAGGAGAAGCAGGTGCCGCTCTTCGCCGACCTGCCGGACTCGCCGCTGCCGCCCATCGCGCTGCTCGACCCCGCCGACAGCCACGTGGAGAGGCCCACCCCCGAGACGCTCGAGTACACGTCGCGCCTCATCGAGAGGAAGCTCCTCGACTTCAACGTCCAGGTGAAGGTGGTGGCGGCCTATCCGGGGCCCGTCATCACGCGCTACGAGGTCGAGCCCGCCGTGGGCGTGAAGGGCGCGCAGGTGGTGAACCTGGCCCGCGACCTCGCGCGCGCGCTCTCCGTCACCTCCATCCGCGTGGTGGAGACGATCCCGGGCACGTCCTGCATGGGGCTCGAGATCCCCAACGCCAAGCGCGAGATCGTGCGCCTCTCGGAGATCATCGGCTCGCAGTCCTACGCCGACATGCACTCGCACCTCACGATGGCGATGGGCAAGGACATCACCGGCAAGCCCGTGGTCGCGGACCTCCAGCGCATGCCGCACCTGCTCGTGGCCGGCACCACCGGCTCCGGCAAGTCGGTGGCCATCAACGCCATGATCCTGTCGCTCGTCTACAAGTCGACCGCCTCCGACGTGCGGCTGATCATGGTGGACCCGAAGATGCTCGAGCTCTCGGCCTACGAGGGCATCCCGCACCTGCTCGCGCCCGTGGTCACCGACATGCGCCAGGCCGCGGCGGCCCTGCACTGGTGCGTGGGCGAGATGGACCGGCGCTACAGGCTCATGTCCGCGGTCTCGGTGAGGAACCTCGCGGGCTACAACCACAAGGTCGGCGAGGGCATCGAGAAGAAGCAGCCGCTCAAGCACCCCTTCTCGCTAACGCCGGACGCCCCCGAGGACCTCGAGCCGCTGCCGTTCATCGTCGTCGTGATCGACGAGCTGGCGGACCTCATGATGGTCGCGGGCAAGAAGGTCGAGGAGCTCATCGCCCGCCTGGCGCAGAAGTCGCGCGCCTCCGGCATCCACCTCATCCTCGCCACCCAGCGCCCGTCCGTGGACGTCATCACCGGCCTCATCAAGGCCAACGTGCCCACGCGCGTGGCCTTCCAGGTGTCCTCGAAGGTGGACTCGCGCACCATCCTCGACCAGCAGGGCGCCGAGAGCCTGCTGGGGCAGGGCGACATGCTCTACCTGCCGCCGGGCAGCGGGCACCCGCAGCGCGTGCACGGGGCCTACGTCGCCGACGCCGAGGTCCAGCGCGTGGTCGAGCACCTCAAGAAGCAGGGCGAGGCGCACTACATCGACGGCATCCTCGATGATCCGGAGCTCTCCGACGCCGACTCGGGCGCGGGAGAGGCGCCGGGAGGCGAGGCCGATCCCCTCTACGACCAGGCGGTGCAGATCGTGCTGCAGAACCGGAGGGCGTCGATTTCCCTGGTGCAGCGGCACCTGCGCATCGGCTACAACCGCGCGGCCCGCCTCATCGAGGACATGGAGCGGGCCGGCCTCGTGTCGCCGATGGCCTCCAACGGCAACCGCGAGATCCTCGCGCCGGCGAGGCAGGACAAGTGAGGGGCGCGTGGCCCCTGGTGGCGGCGCTGGCGGCGCTGCCTGCGCACGTGGCATGGGCAGGCGCCGTCGACGCCTTCCTCGCGTTCACTTCGTCCTCGCGCACCGCGACCGCCCGTTTCGAGCAGCAGGTGTTCGACCGCTCCGGCCGCCAGGTCGAGCGGGCCACCGGCGACTTCGCCTTCTCGCGCCCCGGGAAGTTCCGCTGGGCCTACGACCGGCCGGTCCGCACGCTGGTGGTGGCCGACGGGAAGAAGCTCTGGATCTACGACGAGGACCTGAACCAGGTGACGGCGAGGCCCATGGACCGCGCGCTTTCCGCCACGCCGGCGGCGCTGCTCGCGGGCGAGGTGGACGTGACCGCCGTCTTCACGCTGCGCGAAGCGGGCCGCGCCGACGGGCTCGAGTGGCTCGAGGCGGTCCCGAAGGAGCGCGACACGGGCTTCGAGCAGGTGCGGATCGGCATGAAGGGCGGCGCCCCGGCGGCGATGGAGCTGGTCGATTCCCTCGGCGGGCGGACGCTGCTTCGCTTCCCGGAGTTCCGCCCGCGCGCCGCCGTCGATCCCGCGGCCTTCCGGTTCACTCCTCCCGCGGGGGCCGACGTCCTGGAGGACCCTCCGCGGGATCGCGCGCCCGCGCCTCAGGCCGGGGGCGAGAGACCGAGGAAGCCATAGGCTTCCGCGATGCTCGCGGTGGTCAGGATGGGCACGCCGCGGTTCGTGGCCGAGTCCTCGAGGGTCTTCGTGACGAGCTGGTCCTGCTGCACCAGGATGGCGAATCGCACCGCGGCGGTGCATCGCTCCGCCAGCGCCCGGGCCAGGTCGAAGCGATCGGAAATGGACACGTTTTCGCCGAGCCCGCGGGCATCCACGAGAACGCGGTTGACCCCGAGCCTGGCGCATTCGGCACGAATGCGCCCGATCGATTCCCGCGCCGTCACCGGTTCGAACGAGCCCCCGGCTTCGACGAGGAGATGGCCTTCCATCGGGAGCAGGCGGATGTCCATCGTCGTCCTTCCGTCCTCGAGGCTATGATAGCCACTGCGCGCCGGGCCATTTTTGGCCGGCGTCAACAAGCGTGCCGATGACCGATTCCCCCGACCTTTTCACGCCCGCCGGCGAGGCGAACGCGCCGCTCGCCGAGCGCCTGCGGCCGAAGCGGGTGGAGGACGTCGTGGGCCAGCGGCAGCTGCTCGCCGAGGGCAGGCCCCTCGCGGTGGCGCTCGCCTCCGGGAGGCTGCATTCGATGATCCTGTGGGGGCCGCCGGGCGTGGGGAAGACGACGCTCGCGCGGCTGCTGGCGCAGGCGTTCGGGGCGGAATTCATCGCCATCTCGGCCGTGCTCGCCGGGGTGAAGGAGATCCGCGAGGCGGTCGACCGGGCGCGACTCGCCCGCGAGGCGCACGGCCGCGCGACCATCCTCTTCGTCGACGAGGTCCACCGCTTCAACAAGGCGCAGCAGGACGCGTTCCTGCCGCACGTGGAGAGCGGCCTCCTCACCTTCATCGGCGCGACGACCGAGAACCCGTCCTTCGAGGTGAACGGCGCGCTCCTGTCGCGGGCCCAGGTCTACGTGCTGGAGAGCCTCGCGGAGGAGGACCTCGACCGCCTCGCGGTGCGCGGCTTCGAGGCGGAGGGAATCGACGTCACCGCCGAGGCGAGGAAGCGCATCGTCGAGTACGCCGACGGGGACGGCCGCCGCGCGCTCAACCTGGTCGAGCAGGTGGCCAACGCGGCGCGCGCCGCGGCGCGGCGCGGGGTCGACGCGGAGTTCCTCGATGGCGTGGTGACGCGCTCGGGGCGGCGCTTCGACAAGGGCGGCGAGAACTTCTACGACCAGATCTCGGCGCTGCACAAGTCCGTGCGCGGCAGCGACCCCGACGCCGCGCTCTACTGGATGGTGCGCATGCTCGACGGCGGGGCCGACCCCCGCTACCTCGCGCGCCGCATGATCCGCATGGCCACCGAGGACGTGGGCCTCGCCGATCCGCGCGCGCTCGACATCGCGATGCGCGCGGCGGAGGTCTTCGAGCGGCTGGGCTCGCCGGAGGGCGAGCTCGCGCTCGCCGAGTGCGTCGTCTACCTCGCCGTGGCGCCGAAGTCGAACGCCGTCTACGTCGCCTACGGCGCCGCGCGCGCCTTCGTCTCGCAGGACGCGAGCCGCCCCGTCCCGATGCGCCTGCGCAACGCTCCCACGCGCCTCATGAAGGACCTGGGCTACGGCAAGGGCTACCGCTATGCCCACGACGAGGAGGGCGGCTACGCGGCCGGCGAGACCTACCTCCCCGACGGCATGGAGCCCCCGGGGTGGTACGAGCCGACGGACCGCGGGCTGGAGGCGAAGATCCGCGACAAGCTCGCCTGGCTGCGCCGCCGCGACAAGGAAGGCGGCGACAAGCCCTGACACCGCCCTTGAGCCTGCACCGCGCAGGGGAGGGCGAGGGCAAAAGCTATAATCGCGTCTTCCCTTCGCCGCTCGCCCGCATCCCATGCTCGACATCCAGCTGCTGAGAAAAGACCTTCCCGCCGTCGTGGCCGGCCTCGCCCGCCGCGGCGTGGCCTTCGACGAAGCCGGCTTCCGCGCCCTGGAGGACGAGCGCAAGGGGCTGCAGACCCGCACCGAGGAGTTGCAGGCGAAGCGAAACGCGCTCAACAAGCAGGTGGGCTTCCTCAAGTCGAAGGGCGAGGATGCCTCCGCGGTGCTCGCGCAGGCGAGCGGCCTGGGCGACGAGGTCAAGGCCAACGAGGCGGCGCTGTCGGCGCTCCAGGAGCGCATGGAGGCCTTCGTCCGCACGATTCCCAACATTCCGCGGCCCGAAGTGGCGCACGGCAAGTCGAGCGACGACAACGTCGAGTTGCGCCGCTGGGGCACGCCGCGGACGTTCGACTTCCCGGTGAAGGACCACGTCGACCTGGGCGCGGGCCTCGGGATGATCGACTTCGACACGGCGGCCAAGCTCGCCGGGGCGCGCTTCTCGGTCCTCAGGGGCGGCGTCGCGCGCCTGCACCGCGCGCTCGCGCAGTTCATGCTCGACGTGCACACGCGCGAGCACGGCTACACCGAGGTCTACGTCCCCTACATGGTCACGGGCGAGTGCGCCGACGGGGTCTCGAGCCTCGCCAAATTCAGGGACGACCTCTTCAAGCTGGAAGGCCGCGACCTCTATCTCATCCCGACCGCCGAGTACCCGGTGACGAACTTCGTGCGCGACACGCTGCTCGAGGCGAAGGACCTGCCGCTCAGGTTCGTCTGCCACAGCCCGTGCTTCCGCTCCGAGGCGGGCAGCTACGGCAAGGACACGCGCGGCATGATCCGCCAGCACCAGTTCGACAAGGTCGAGATCCTGCAGATGGTGCACCCGGAGAAGTCGGCCGAGGCCCACGAGGAGCTCACGGGCCACGCCGAGGCGATCCTGAGGCGCCTGGGGCTCCCCTTCCGCACCATGATGCTCTGCACGGGCGACCTGGGATTCGCGAGCGCCAAGACCTACGACCTCGAGGTGTGGCTCCCGGGGCAGCAGGCCTACCGCGAGATCTCGTCCTGCTCCAACTACGAGGCCTTCCAGGCGCGCCGCATGCAGGCGCGCTTCAAGGGAGGCGACAAGGGCAGGGCCGAGCCCCTGCACACGCTGAACGGCTCGGGCCTCGCCGTCGGGCGCACGCTCGTGGCGGTCCTCGAGAACTGCCAGCAGGCCGACGGGTCGGTCGCGGTGCCCGAGGCGCTCGTTCCCTACATGGGCGGCGTCGATCGGATCGCGCGCGCTTGAGCACGCGCATCGTCGTCGTCCGCCACGGCGAGACGGAATGGAACCTCGCCTCCCGCATCCAGGGCCACGCGGATAGCCCGCTCACGGCCGCCGGCGAGGCGCAGGCGGCGGCCATCGCCCGCCGGCTGGCGGGCGAGCGGTTCGACGCCCTGGTGTCGAGCGACCTCGGCCGCGCGGTGCGCACGGCGAGGGCCATCGCGGCGAGGACGGGCCACGAGATCGTGGCCGACGCGCGGCTCCGCGAGCGCAACTACGGCATGGCGGAAGGGCTCACCTACGGCGAGATCGGCGTCCACTTCCCCGAGATCTTCTCGCGCGTTCGGGTCACGGACCCCGACTACGTGGTTCCCGGGGGAGAGAGCCGACGGCAGATGTACGAGCGCGTGCGCGACGCGTTCGAATCGCTCGCCCGCGAATGGGAGGGAGCGCGCCTCACGGTGGTCTGCCACGGCGGCGTCCTGGCGATGCTCTTCCGGCACGTCCACGGCATTCCCGTGGGCGCCGCCCACGCCATCCCGATTCCCAACGCTTCCTACAACGCGCTCGTCCGCGAGGAAGGAAGCTGGCGCGTGGAGGCGTGGGCCGACACCGCTCACCTCGCGGCGGCGGAGGCCGTCGACGAGCCCTGAACCGAGGCCGCGGGCGCGGGGCGTGGCGGCAGCAGCCCCTCGCGCGGCTCCACGCGGGCCAGGATGTCCTGGAAGTTGCGCACGTTGTCCACGAACTGCATCGCCTCGTGGCCGCGCGCGAACCCGTGCTTGATCGTCTGGTAGGTCTCCGGGTCCGCGAGGCCCGGCAGCGCGAGCTTCACGTCCTGCCACGAGTCCGGCGACAGGCCCTTCCTCTGCGCCAGGATGCGCGCGTCCTCGAGGTGGCCGATGCCGAGGTTGTAGGCGGCGAGCGCGAGCCAGGTGCGGTCCGGGTCCTGGATGCGGGGCGGGAGGCTGTCGGCGACGAGGCCCAGGTAGCGCGCGCCGCCGAGGATGCTCTCGCGCGCGTCGAGGCGGTCCTTCACCTTGAGGCGGTCGGCGGTGTCCTCCGTGAGCATCATCAGCCCGCGCACGCCCGTGGGCGAGGTGGCGAGCGGGTCCCAGTGCGACTCCTGGTACCCGATGGCGGCGATGAGGCGCCAGTCGAAGCCCGAGACGCGCTCGGCCTCGAGGAAGTGGTGCTTCAGCTTCGGCAGCATCGTGTTGATGCGCTCGAGGAGCGTGCCCGCGTCGATCGCGGAGATGCGCTCGACGTGGGCGAGGTGCCGGTCCGCCAGGCGCTTGAGCGTGCCGTCCTTCGCGATGCGCTCGAAGAACGCCTTCATCCGGTCCAGCAGGAACTTCTGGTCGACGAGGCCCACCCGCCAGGCGAATTTCACGGGCTTGCCCACGTCGAAGGCCACGTCGAGCTGGGGGAAGTGCTTGCGCGCGATGGTGAAGCGGGCCGAGTCGATGAGGGCGCCGTCGAGGCGACCGTCGGCCACCTGCTGCAGCAGCTCCTCGGGCGAGGTGTCGGGCGGGAGTCGCTCGAGACTCGCGGGAATCCTCGCGCCCGCCGCGAGAACGGGGTCCTCCGGCGAGGCGGGGACGAGGCCGACCCGCGTGCCCGCGAGGTCCGGGGGCGAGCGCGGCCGCGGGAAGCTGGTGCGCCACACCACCTGGTACTGCGCCGAGCGGTAGGTCGGGCCCCAGGCCGGGCCGCCCGGCAGGTCGAAGGCCACGGGGAGCAGCGCCGCCGCGAGGTGCGCCTGCTTCCCGGCGAGCGCCTTCTCCGCCTTCTCGGGGCTCTGGACGAACTCGTACTCGAGCGCGACGCCGAGGTCCTTCGCGAAGAGCGCGACGAGGTCGTGCTCGAAGCCGTCCGGGCGGCCCTGGGCGTCCTCGTACCAGGTCGCGGGGCCGTTGACGGTGAGGACGACGAGCTTCCCGCTCTCGGCGATTGGGGCGATCGGCTTCGCGGCGAATTCGCATCCGGCCGCGACGCACGCGAGCACGCCGAGGAGTATCCGCGCGATCATGGCCCGCAGTGTGAGCTTCCGGGGACGCCGATTCAATCTGCGCCGCCGCATGGCGCGGGACCGGCGCGAAATCGGCGATAATCCCGTGGTGGAAACCGCACGATGACGAAGATCTTCGCACTCGTGCCCGCGGCCGGGCAGGGCACGCGCATGGGAGACGCCGTGCCCAAGCAGTACCTGCCGATCGCGGGCCGGCCCATGATGTTCCACTCGCTCGAGGCGCTCGCCGCCGTCGCGCGCATCGACCACGTGATCGCCATCCTGTCGCCGCTCGACCGCCACTGGGGCGCCCACGACTGGAGCGCCTTCCCCGGCAAGATCGAGGCGATGTTCGCCGGCGGCGCCACGCGCGGCGAGAGCGTGGCCAACGCGCTCACGCTCCTCGAGGGGCGCGCGTCCGCGAGCGACTGGGTGCTCGTGCACGACGCGGCGCGCCCGTGCCTTTCGGCGAGGCTCGTGGAGCAGTTCCTCGACGAGGTGGGCGACGACCAGGTCGGCGGCCTCCTCGCCATGCCGCTCGCCGACACGCTGAAGCGCGTGGAGGGGGCCACGATGCGGGTGGCGGAGACGATCCCGCGCGACGGGCTCTGGCGCGCCCAGACGCCGCAGATGTTCCGCTACGAGCTTCTGCGCCGCGGCCTCGGGCGCCTGCCGGGCGCGACCGACGAGGCGCAGGCGGTCGAGTCCCTCGGGCAGATGCCGCGCATCGTGCAGGGGGAGAACGCCAACCTGAAGGTGACTTTCGCCGAGGACCTCCCGCTGGCGGAGATGCTCCTCGCGAGGCAGGGAGGATCGCCGCGATGACCGCGTTCCGGATCGGCCAGGGTTTCGACGCCCACGCGCTCGTCGAGGGCCGCCGGCTCGTGATCGGCGGCGTGGACATCCCGCACGCGAAGGGCCTGCTCGGGCACAGCGACGCCGACGTTCTGCTGCACGCGATCTGCGACGCGCTGCTGGGCGCGGCGGCGCTGGGCGACATCGGCCGGCACTTCCCCGACTCGGACGCGCGCTACAAGGGCATCGACAGCCGCGAGCTGCTGCGCCGCGTGGCCGGCCTCGTGCGCGAGGAGGGCTACGAGCCCGTCAACGTGGACGCGACCATCATCGCCGAGGCGCCGCGCATGGCGCCGCACGTGGCGGCCATGGTGTCCCACATCGCGGCGGACGTGGGCCTCGACGAGGCCCGCGTAAACGTGAAGGCGACCACCACGGAGAAGCTCGGGTTCACCGGGCGCGGGGAGGGCATCGCCGCGCAGGCGGTGTGCCTCGTCGTGGAGCGCTGAGCCGCCGCGGCCCTAGCGGCGGAACTGGGCGAGGACGGCGGACGTCCAGGTGAGGCGCTCGATGAGCGTCCTCAGGAACTCGCGGTTGAAGCGCAGCTGGCAGCCCTCGGTGAGGCTCTCCAGGTGCGTGGCCTGGATCTTGAGCAGGTGCACCTCGGACACGGACATGATCGAGGCCGAGCGCCGCGCCCGGTCGCCCGAGAGGTAGGCCATCTCGCCGAAACAGTCGCCTTCCTTGAGGACGTTCAGGAGCTTGCCGTCCTTCACCACCTTCACCTGCCCGGAGACGATGATGAAGAAGGCCTGGCCGATCTCGCCCTCGAGGAGCAGGTTCTCGTCGCGCGCGTGCACCTCCCAGATCGCCCCGCGCAGCACCTCCCAGAGCTCGGCGTCGCGGAACTCGCGGAAGAAGGGCAGCGCCCGCAGCTTGTTGAACTTCTCGGTGGAGCTGATCTCGGTGGAGTAGCGCTCGAGCTGCGGGAAGGTGTCGGCGAGGTCGCTCGCCATCTCGAACCAGGTCTGGTAGCGCTGCCTCGCGTCCTTCGCCATCGCCTTGCGGACGATCTCGACCAGCTTCTCGGGCAGGTCGGGGCGCAGCTGCTCGAGGGGGATGGGGTCCTCGTTCAGGATCTTGTTGATCATCGCGACCGAGTTCTCGGCGCGGAACGGGAGCTTGCCGGTGAGCAGCTCGTACATCACCACGCCGAGCGAGTAGATGTCCGTCTGCACGGACGGCGACTCCTCGTTGATCTGCTCCGGCGACATGTAGGCCGGCGAGCCCAGGAAGCCCTCGATCTGGGTGTGGGTCGCGTGCGAGATCTTGGCCGTGCCGAAGTCGCTGATCTTGATGTCGTCGCGCTCGGACAGCAGGATGTTGGCCGGCTTGATGTCGCGGTGGATGACGCCGTTCTGGAACGCGTAGTCGAGCGCGCGGCACATCTTGAAGATGACGAGCACCGCCTGGCGCACGGGCAGCAGGTTCGTCTCGGTGCAGTACTTCTTGAGCGAGCCGCCGGGCACGTACTCCATCACGATGTAGCGCGTGTCGCCCTCGACCACGGCGTCGTACACGGCCACGATGTTCGGGTGGTTGAGCTTGCCGGCGAGGGAGGCCTCGTTGAGGAAGAGCTTCTCGAAGCGCTTGGCCTCCTCCTCCGACATGTCGGCGTCGCTCTTGGCGACCTTGATGGCGACCTTGCGGTCGTTGAAGGGGTCCTCGCCCACGTACACGAGCGCGGAGGCGCCCTGCCCGATCTCGGAGAGGACCGTGTACTTGCCGATCTTGTGGGGACGCTCTGACACCGGGTCTGGGGTATCGGGTGGCTTTTCTCGCTATCGCGGGAGTTTAACCGAACTCCCTGCGCCGGTCGAAGCGGGGAGGGTATGCGGCGCGTCCGGGGCGGAATTTGATCGACCCCGGGGGCCTCTCGGATAATGGGCCCTCGATCGACAGGCGGGGGGCGGGGCCATGGCGCTGGAAATCTTCGAGGCGGTGCGGGCGGGGGACGTGGCGCGCGCGGCGGCGCTCGCGAGAGGCGGGGCCGCGCGCGAGGCGGACGCGGACGGCGCCACCGCGCTCATGCTCGCCGCGAACCTCGGCAACCTCGCGATGGTCGAGGCCCTCGTGGCGGCGGGGGCCGACGTGAACGCCGCCGACGCGCGCGGCTTCACCCCGCTCTTCCACGCCTGCTACAACGCCGACGAGGACCGCGGCTTCCCCGAGGTGGTGAAGGCCCTCCTCGCGGCCGGCGCCGACAGGGAGGCGAAGATCGGCTATGGCGTGCGGCCCCTCATGTACGCGGCAGGCAACGGCGAGGCGGGCGTCGTCGAGGCGCTCCTCGCGGCGGGGGCGGATCCGGCCGCGAAGAACGAGGGCGGCCGCACCGCCCTCATGATGGTGAAGGACCGCGACTACGTGGACGTGATCAACCTCCTGCACGAGGCGGAGCTCGCCGTGGGCGGGGAGGGGTGCGGGACGCGAAACGCGCCCGGCATGCAGGTGGTGACCTTCCTGAAGAAGGGCGGCTGAGCGCCCCGGCCGGCCGCGACGCCTACGGCGCGATGGCGCGGGCGAGCGCGACGAAGGCCTCGCGGGAGGCATCGCGCACCTCCAGCACGTCGGCCGATTGCGCGCCGGCGTAGTTCCGGAACATCGACCGGCGGTAAGCGGGATCGTAGTGCGCCTCGAGGAGGTCCGCGACGAGCCCGCTCCAGTTGCCGCGGCCCGCGAGCTCGTTCCAGCGATCGATCCGCTCCCGCCCGTGCAGGGGGGCGAGGCACTCGAGCTTCTCGCGAAGGACGGCGGGGGCGGCCACCAGGTGGGCGTAGTCCTCGAGGAGCAGTCGCACCCGCACCCCGGCGCCGGCCTCCAGCCGGAGGCAGGCGCCCTCGCGCATGCGCGCGATGAGCGCGTCCGGCACGCGGAGGTTCCCGACCTTCCGGCTCTCCGACTCGACGAACACGGGGTGCGCCGGATCGAACGACGACAGCGCCGACCAGATGGCGGTCTCGAACGCCTTCTGCGACGGCTGCGGGGCGCCGGGCAGCTCTCCCAGCACCGAGCCGCGATGGGCCGCGAGCACCTCCAGGTCGAGCACCTGGGCAGTCGTCGCCGAAAGCGCCTCGAGGAGCCGGCTCTTGCCCGACCCCGTGGCGCCGCACACGACGCGGAAGCGAAACCTCGAGGGCATCGCCTCCAGGTCGGCCGCCACCTGGCGACGGAAGGCCTTGTACCCGCCCTCGAGCTGGACCGCGTCCCACCCCACCTGGCGAAGGACGTGCGTGAGCGAGCCCGAGCGCGAGCCGCCGCGCCAGCAATACACGAGCGGCCGCCAGTTCCTCGGCCGGCCGGCGAACTCGCCGGCGATGATCCGCGCGATGTTGGCCGCCGCGAGCGGGGCGCCGAGTCGCTTGGCCTCGAACGACCCGCGTTCCTTGTAGGCGGTGCCGACGAGCGCGCGCTCCTCGTCGTCGAGGACGGGGCAGTTCACGGCGCCGGGCAGGTGGTCCTCGGCGAACTCGGAGGGGCTCCTCGCGTCGACGATGGCGTCCCACCCCGCCAGCTCGGCCGCCGTGAGCGGAAGCCGGACCTTCGGGGAAGGGCGCTCGCGGGCGACGGGCAGCTGGGTCATTGGCGCGGGGGGCGCCCGAGCAGGGGCTCGAGCACCGGCCATACGTTTTCCAGGATGCGCGGCTGCGCCGCCGCCGTGGGGTGGAGCTGGTCGGGCTGGAAGAGGTCGCGGTTGTCCGCGACGCCGTCCAGCAGGAAGGGCACCAGGGGCACGCGCGACTTGCGGGCGAGCTGCGGGTAGAGCTCGCGGAACTCGCGCGCGTAATCGATGCCATAATTGGGCGGAATCATGAGCCCCACCAGCACGGGTTCGGCGCGCGCGGCGCGGGCGAGGCGGATCATCTCCTCGAGGTTGGAGCGGGCGGCAGCCACCGGCTGGCCGCGCAGGCCGTCGTTGGCGCCGAGGGCGATCACGACGATCGAGGGGCGATGGCGCTTCAGGTCCCCCGGCAGCCGGCGCAGCCCGCCGGCCGTGGTTTCCCCGGAGACGCTGGCGTTCACCACGCGCCAGGCGAGCCCGTCGCCCGCGATCCTCTGGCCGAGGAGGGAGACCCAGCCCTGGCTGGTGGCGAGCCCGTAGGCGGCCGAAAGGCTGTCGCCGAAGACCATGAGCGTGCGCTCGGGTGCGGCGGCGGCGGCGCCGAGGCTCAGGAGGAGCGCCGCGAGGCCGGGGGCCGCGCGCCGCAATTGTCGAATCAGGGAATTCACGTCGGGGTCTCGAGTCGAACCGGCGCGCACCGGAGCATCATGAACGCGAAAAGCGAGGAAGAACGCCGCCTGGCGGTCGAGGCGACCGCGGGCCGGCCCGTGATTGTGCGGGCCGATGGCCTCACGAAACAAGTGTCCACGCCGGACCACGACCTGGTCATCGTGCGGGAGGCGACCTTCCACGTCGGCTCCGGCGAATCGGTCGCCATCGTCGGCGCGTCGGGTTCGGGCAAGTCCACCCTGCTGGGACTGCTCGCGGGCCTGGACGTTCCTTCCGCGGGACGCGTCTGGATAGACGGCGAGGACCTCTTCGCCCTGGACGAGGACGGCCGCGCGCGCCTGCGGGGCCGGCTGGTGGGCTTCGTGTTCCAGTCCTTCCAGCTCCTGCCGGCCCTCTCGGCGCTCGAGAACGTGATGCTGCCCCTCGAGCTTGCCGGCTCCCGCGACGCTTCCGCGCGCGCCGGCGAGGTGCTGGGCCAGGTCGGGCTCTCCGACCGCCTGGGGCACTACCCGCGCCAGCTCTCCGGTGGCGAGCAGCAGCGCGTGGCGGTGGCCCGCGCCTTCGTCACCCAGCCCAAGCTCCTCTTCGCCGACGAGCCCACGGGCAACCTCGACTCGGAGACGGGCGCGCAGGTGATCGAGCTGCTCTTCCGCATGAACCGCGAGCGCGGCGCCACGCTCGTGCTGGTGACTCACGACGAGAGCCTCGCCTCGCGTTGCGACCGGCGGATCGCCATCGCCGCGGGCGTCGTCACGGCGTAGGCGCGGATGAAGAACCTCGGAATCGCCCTGAGGATGCTCCGCCGCAACGCCCACTCGGGCGAGGCGAGGGTGCTCGCGGCGGCGCTCTTCGTGGCGGTGGCGAGCGTGACCACGGTCGGCTTCTTCGCCGACCGCGTGCGCGGCGCGCTCGACGCGCAGGCCAACGAGCTGCTGGGCGGCGACCTGGTGGTGATCGCGGACCACCCGGTGCCGCGCGCCTTCGCCGAGCGGGCCCGCGCCGAAGGGCTGGCGCTCGCCTCGACGGCCACGTTTCCGAGCATGGTCTCGGGAGCCGCGGGCACGAGCCTCTCGGAGATCAAGGCGGTGAGCGGAACCTTCCCGCTGCGCGGGCGGATCCGCGTCGCGGATGCCTCGCCGGGGGCCGACCGCGAGGCGGTGGGCTCGCCCGCGCCGGGCACCGTGTGGGTCGGCGGCCCGCTCGTCTCGCGCATCGGCGCCGCCGTCGGCCAGACGATCCGCGTCGGCAATGCGCCCCTCGTGGTCGCCGCGATCATCACGCGCGAGCCCGACAGCGTGCTCGACTACTTCGGCATCGCCCCGAGGGTCCTCATGAACGAGGCCGACCTCGCGGCCACGGGCCTCGTCCAGGTCGGCAGCCGCGTCACCTACCGGCTCCTGGTGGCGGGCGAGCCGCGCGCCGTCGCCCGTTTCGAGGAGGCCGTGCGCCCGGGGCTCGCCCGGGGGCAGCGCATCGAGGGCGTGCGCGACTCTAGGAGCGAGGTGCGCGTGTCGCTCGAGCGCGCGCAGAGCTTCCTCGGCCTGGCGTCGCTCCTGTCGGTGATCCTCGCCTCGGTGGCCGTGGCGCTGGCGGCGCGGCGCTTCTCGATGCGCCAGACCGACGGCGCGGCCATGATGCGCTGCCTGGGCGCGGCGCAGGCCGACATCTTCGCCATCAACGCCTGGCAGTTCGTGGCCCTCGCGGCGGCCGGCTGCGCGGCCGGGACGGTGGCGGGCTTCGGGGCGCAGGCGGTGCTGGCCTACTGGCTCTCCGGCTTCTTCCAGGTGGCGCTTCCGGCGCCGGGGTGGCGACCGGCGGTGCAGGGCGCCGTGATCGGCCTCGTGCTCGTGCTGGGATTCACCATCCCGCCCCTCCTCAGGCTTCGCAACGTGCCGACGCTTCGCGTCCTGCGCAGGGACGTGGCGGTCGCCGAGCCCTCCAGCCTCCTCGCCTACGCGCTCGGGCTCTCGGCGCTCTCGGGCCTCATCGTGTGGCAGGCGGGCGACGCGAAGCTGGGCGCCTTGTCGATCGGCGGCTTCGCGGTGGCCCTCGGCGTTGCCGCCGCCGCCGGGTATGCGCTCATCCGCGCGCTTTCGCGGCTTCGCGCCGGCGCCTCCGGGCCGTGGCGCTACGGGCTCGCGAACCTGCGCCGCCGCACCGGCGCGAGCCTCGTGCAGGTGATGGCCCTCGGGGTCGGCCTCATGGCGATGCTGCTCCTCACGCTGGTGCGCTCCGACCTCATCGTGAAGTGGCAGAAGTCGATGCCGGCGGACATGCCCAACCGCTTCGCCATCAACATCCAGAGCGACCAGCTTCCGCTCGTGAAGTCCTATTTCGCCGACCTCGGCCTCTCGACTCCGGACCTCTACCCGATGGTCCGCGGCCGGCTGGTGGCCATCGGCGAGCGGCCCGTCGCGCCCGCCGACTACCAGGACCAGCGGGCGCGGCGGCTGGTCGAGCGCGAGTTCAACCTGTCGTGGGCCGAGAAGCCGCGCCCCGACAACAAGATCGTGGCCGGCAGCTGGTGGCGCGCGGGCGACTCCCGGCCGCAGTTCTCGGTGGAGGAGGGCATCGCGAAGACGCTCTCCATCCGGGTCGGCGACACGCTCACCTGGGACGTGGGCGGCGCCCGGTTCTCGGCGCTCGTGACCAGCCTGCGCAAGGTGGAGTGGGACAGCTTCAAGGCCAACTTCTTCGTCATCGCGAACCCCGGGCTGCTGGAGGGCTACCCCGCGAGCTGGATCACGAGCTTCCACCTGCCGGGCGGGCGCGAGGAGGTGGTGAACCGCCTCGTCGAGCGCTTCCCGAACGTGAGCGTGATCGACCTCACGGCCATCATGGGCCAGGTGAAGCGCATCTCCGACCAGGTCTCGCGCGCGGTCGAGTTCGTGTTCCTCTTCGCCATCGCCGCCGGGCTCGTGGTCCTCTTCGCGGCCATCACCTCCACGCAGGACGAGCGCGTCTTCGAGGGCGCGGTGATGCGCACGCTCGGCGCGAGCCGGAGGCAGATGGTGCTCACGCAGCTGGCGGAGTTCCTGGCGATCGGGCTGCTCGCGGGCGCGGTGGCCGCCGCGGGAGCCGTGGGGCTCGCGCTCGTGCTCTCGGAGCGCGTGCTGGGCGTGCCCTACGAGTTCGACTGGGTCGTGCCCGTGGCGGGTCTCCTCGCGGGCGGCGCGGGCGTGGCCCTCGCGGGCCTCCTCGGCACGCGCCGCGCGGTGGATTCGCCACCGCTCGCCGCCATCCGCGCCGTCACCTGACGATGGAGCCCGCCTCCGCGAACGGTGTCTCCCGCGGCCTCCTGAACCCCTACCTGCTGCTCAGCGTCACGTCGCTCTTCTGGTCGCTCAACTGGGTGATCGGCAAGGCCGTCGTGGGCACCATCTCGCCGCTCGCCCTCACCTTCATCCGCTGGGTCGTGGCCGTGACGGTGATGATGCCCTTCGCCCTCCCGCACATCCGCCGGCACTGGCCCCTCATCCGCCGGCACTGGAAGACCATCGCCTGGATCGGCTTCTGGGGAACGGGGCTGCACAACGCCTTCGCGTACGTCGGGCTTCACTACACGACGGCCACCAACGGCGTGATCCTCAACAGCTCCATCCCCGTGATGATCATCCTGACCGGCTGGCTCCTCTACCGCGACACGATCACCGGCGTCCAGTCGCTGGGCGTGGCGGTCTCGATGGCGGGCGTGCTGGCGGTGCTCACGGGCGGCGACGCGATGGTCCTCGCGACCCTCACGCTCAACAGAGGCGACCTCATCGTCCTCGCGGGGATGGTGTTCTGGGCGGTCTACACGGTGCTGCTGCGCGAGAAGCCGGCGGAGCTGCCGGGGCTCGCGCTCCTCGCGTGCTGCGGGGTCGTGGGCCTGGTGCTGCTCGCGCCGCTCGCCGCGGCCGAGTTCCTCTTCTGGGGCGGCAGCGTGGAATTCACGCCGGCCTCCGTCGCGGCGATGCTCTACGTCGGCACCTTCCCCTCGTTCATCGGCTACGTGTTCTGGAACCGGGCCGTGGCGGAGGTGGGCTCGAACGTGGCCGGGATCTTCATCCATCTCATGCCCGCCTTCGGGAGCCTCCTCGCCTGGACGTTCCTCGGCGAGCGCATCCACGCCTTCCACATCGCCGGCATCGCGCTCATCCTGGCGGGCGTGTGGCTCACGGCGAGGGGGCGGCGGACGATGCCGCTGCCGGAGCCGGACTAGCGCCCGCTCAGGCCGCCTCGACCGCCTCGAAGGAGAGCCCGGCCGAGTCCCACTCGCCGCGCTCGGCTTCCAGCGCGATCGCCGCGAGCGAGTTGCGCTCGAGCCATTCGCCGTGGACCTCCAGCCGGAATCCCTGGCCGCGGGCGGCGAGGCGCAGCCCCGGCGGCTTCATCGTGCGCCGGCTGCGGCAGAGGATGACCGCGAGCCGCAGGCAGAGCGCGGCGGTGGCGAGCGAGGGGTCGTCCTCGAAGGCCGCCCGCATCTTGGCGAGCCGCCCGCGCTGCGAAAGGACGAGGTTCGAAAGCCACCCCTGCTCCTGGCGCGAGAATCCGGGCATGTCGGCGTTGGCGAGGATGTAGGCGCTGTGCTTGTGGTAGGCGCCCTGCGCGATGGAGATGCCGATCTCGTGCAGGCGCGCGGCCCACTCGAGGAACTTCTCCGCCGTCGCCACCTTCTCGTCGCGCACCGGCTCGACCTGGCGGTGCAGGTCGCGCGACAGCGCGAACACGCGCTGCGACTGGGCCGCGTCGACGTGGTAGCGCCGGACGAACTGGTCCACCGTCACCTCGCGGATGTCCCGGTGGTGGACCCGGCCGAGGAGGTCCCACAGCACCCCCTGGCGAAGCGCGCCCTCGGCGATCGTCATCTTCGCGAGCCCGAGCTCCGAGAACACCGCCGACATGATGGCGAGCCCCCCGGCGAACACCGGGATGCGCTCCTCGCGCAGGCCCGGGATCGACAGCCGCTTCACGTCCCCCGCCTCGATGGCCTGCTCGCGCAGCCATTCGAGCCCCTCGGCGGTGATGCCGCTGCCGGCGCGGCCGGCGGCGACCATGGCTTCCGAGAGGGAGCGCGCGCTGCCGGAGGAGCCCACCGCCTCGCGCCAGCCCGTCTTCTCGAACCGCGAGACGATGGTCTGGACCTGCAGGCGCGCGGCCAGCTCGGCCGCCTTCATCGACTTCTTGTCGATGCGGCCGTCGGGAAAGAAGCGGCGCGTCCAGCTCACGCAGCCCATGTAGAGGCTCTCCATCGCCTTGGGCTTCAACCTCACGCCGATGATGAACTCGGTGGAGCCCCCGCCGATGTCGACCACCAGCCGGTTGCGGTCGCTCAAGGGGAGCGAATGCACGACGCCGGAGTAGATGAGGCGGGCCTCCTCGCGGCCGGAGATGACCTCGATGGGGAAGCCCACGACCGACTGCGCGGCGCGAAGGAACTCGGCGGAGTTCTTGGCCACGCGCAGGGTGTTGGTGCCGACGACGCGCACCGAGTCGCGCGGCATGCCGGCCAGCCGCTCGGCGAAGCGCCCGAGGGCGGCGAGCGCCCGCTCCTGCGTCTGCGGGTCGAGGCGCCGGTCGGGACCGAGCCCCGCGCCCAGGCGCACCGTCTCCTTGATGGCGTCGAGGGGGTAGATCTGGTCGTCCACCACCCGGCCGATGGCGAGGTGGAAGCTGTTCGACCCGAGGTCGACCGCGGCGAGGGTGTTATATTCCATTGCGCATGGCGCGGGAACGCGCGCGCTCTTTTCGGGGGGAGTATGGCACAGAATCGCGGGCCTCCCGGGCGCCTCCCCGCACCGTCACGAATCCGTCACGACCCGTCCCCAGAATCGTGGGCATCAAGCCAAAGTCCCAGTCACGGCGGGCGCCGCCCCTGCCGCCCGAGCACTTCCTCAACCGCGAGCTGCAGGCGCTGGAATTCAACCGGCGCGTGCTGGCGCAGGCCGAGGACAGGGCGGTGCCGGCGCTCGAGCGCCTGCGGTTCCTGTGCATCGTCTCGTCCAACATGGACGAGTTCTTCGAGATCCGCGTGGCGGGGCTCAAGGAGCAGCTCAAGCTGGGCTCCGTGGCGGTCGATCCCGACGGGCTCCTGCCGCGCGAGATCTTCGCCCGCGTGGCCGTGGTGGCGCGCGAGCTGGTGGACCGGCAGTACGCGCTGCTCAACGAGTCGATCCTGCCCGCGCTCGCCGCCAAGGACATCCGCTTCCTGCGCCGCGGCGAGTGGGCGCCCGCGCAGCAGGAGTGGGCGCGCGAGTTCTTCTTCCGCGAGATGATGCCCGTGCTCACGCCCATCGGGCTCGACCCCTCGCACCCCTTCCCGCGCGTCTTCAACAAGAGCCTCAACTTCGCCGTCGAGCTGGAGGGGCGCGACGCCTTCGGCCGCAGCTCGCGCGCCGCCATCGTGCAGGCGCCCCGGGTCCTCCCGCGCGTGATCCGGCTGCCGCGGGGCGTGGCCACGGGCGAGCACGACTTCATCTTCCTCACCTCGATCCTGCACGCGCACGTGACGGAGCTCTTCGCGGGCATGAACGTCCTCGGCTGCCACCAGTTCCGCGTCACGCGCAACTCCGACCTCTTCGTCGAGGAGGAGGAGGTGAAGGACCTGCGCAAGGCTCTGCAGGGCGAGCTCCCGCAGCGCCACCTGGGCGACGCCGTGCGGCTGGAAGCCGACGACACGATGACCGAGGGCATGTCCGCCTTCCTGCTGGAGCAGCTGGGGCTCGAGGCCGTGGACCTCTACCGCGTCAGGGGCCCGGTCAACGTCGTGCGGCTCATGAGCGTGCCGGACCAGGTGGACCGCCCCGACCTCAAGTACAAGCCCTTCCGGCCGGGCCTGCCGAAGGCGGTGGCCAGGTCGAAGGACCTCTTCGAGACGCTGCGCCGGCAGGACGTGCTGCTGCACCGCCCCTACCAGTCGTTCGCGCCGGTGATCGACTTCATCCGCGAGGCCGCGCGCGACCCGCAGGTGGTGGCAGTCAAGCAGACCGTCTACCGCACGGGCACCGACTCGGTGATCATGCAGACGCTCATCGACGCCGCGCGCGCGGGCAAGGAGGTCACGGTCGTCGTCGAGCTCATGGCGCGCTTCGACGAGGAGGCCAACATCAACTGGGCCGCCAGGCTCGAGGAGGTGGGCGCGCACGTGGTCTACGGCGTCGTCGGCCACAAGACGCACGCGAAGATGGCCCTCGTCGTCCGACGCGAGGAGGGCCGCCTCATGCGCTACGTGCACCTGGGCACCGGCAACTACCACCCGCGCACGGCGCGCCTGTACACGGACTTCGACCTCCTCACGAGCCACCCGGAGATCTGCGCCGACGTGAACGAGGTGTTCCAGCAGCTCACGGGCCTGGGCAAGGCGACCAAGCTGCGGCACGTGTGGCAGTCGCCGTTCACGCTGCACCCGCGCGTGCTGGAGGCGATCGAGAACGAGACGAGGAACGCTCGCGCCGGCAAGCCCGCGGCCATCGCGGCCAAGATGAACGCGCTGCTGGAGCCGGCGGTGATCGAGGCGCTCTACCGCGCCTCGCAGGCCGGCGTGAAGGTCGACCTCGTGGTGCGGGGCGTCTGCGCCCTGCGCCCGGGCGTGCCGAAGCTCTCGGAGAACATCCGCGTGCGCTCGATCGTCGGCCGCTTCCTCGAGCACACGCGCATCTTCCGCTTCGCCAACGGCGGCGACGAGAAGGTGTGGCTGTCGAGCGCCGACTGGATGGACCGCAACTTCTTCCGCCGCATCGAGCTCGCCTTCCCCGTCGTCGACCGAAAGCTCGCGCGCCGCATCGTCCGGGAGGGCCTCAAGCCCTACCTGGACGACAACCAGCAATCGTGGGAGATGCGCCCCGACGGGACCTACGCGAGGCGAAAGCGCGGGCGCGGGAAGAAGCGGTGCGCGCAGGTGGAGCTGCTGGCTTCGCTGGCTACCGGATGAGTAGTGTCGGGGGACAGGTCAGAAGCGAATAAGGGGGCAAGCCCCCTTATTCGCTTCTGACCTGTCCCCCTACCACCAAGGCCAGCCGAGCCAGTTGGTCCTGTTCCGGCCCTCTCCGGACATCGGGTCGCCCGGGTAGTTCTGGGCGAGGACGCGCTTGGCGTCGTCGCGAAGGTCCGCCATGCCCATGCGGTCGTAGCCTTCCACGAGGATGTCGAGCGCCTCGCGCCGCACGGGGGAGAGGGGAAAGCGCGCGAGAATGTCCTGGGCGCGGTTCACGGCGCTCAGCCACGCGCCGCGCTTCAGGTAGTACCTCGCCACGTGCAGCTCGTGGCGCGCCAGCGCGTCGACGAGGAAGTCCATGCGGCGGCGCGAGTCGTCGGCGTAGCGGCTGTCGGGATAGCGGGTGACCAGCTCCTTGAACATCTCGAAGGACTCGCGCGCGGCCTTCGGGTCGCGGTCGGCGAAGTCCTGCCGCGCGATGCCGGTGGCGAGCGGCCCGAGGTCCTCCTTGAAGTTCGCGAGCGCCTTCAGGTAGAGGGCGTAGTCGAGGTTCTGGTGGTTGGGGTAGGACTTCATGAATCGGTCGAGGGTCGAGATCGCCTGCGCGGCGTCGCCTTCCTTGAAGTAGGCGTAGGCGGTGTCGAGCTGCGCCTGCTGCGCGTAGCGGCCGTAGGGGAACTTCGACTCGAGCTCGCCGTAGATCTTCACGGCGGCAAGCCAGCTTCCGTTGTCGAGCTCCTCCTTGGCGGCGCGGTAGTAGTCCGTGGCCTGCCAGTCGCGCTTCTCGTCGAGCTTCCTGTCCAGCCAGCCGCAGCCGGAGAGGGCGATGCCGAGCGCGAGGAGGAGCGCTGCCGTTACACTTCGCTTCATGGTCGATCCCGTTGCAAAACCGGTGAATTATACCTCCGCCGGGGGGCATCCCCCGCGGCTCGCGCTGGACGTCGAGCCGGCGCTTGCCGGCCTGCGCCTGGACCAGGCCCTCGTCCGCCTGCTGCCGAAAGAGTCCCGCAGCCGGCTGGCGCGACTCGTGGAGGACGGCGCGGTGCTCGTCGACGGCGAGCGCGCGAGGCCGGCCGACCGCCTGCGCGGCGGCGAGAGGCTCGAGGTGACCCTCCGGCCGCGGCCCGAGGAGGAGGCATTCCGCGCCGAGGACATCGCGCTCGACGTGGTGCACGAGGACGACCAGGTCCTCGTCGTCGCGAAGCCGGCCGGGCTGGTGGTGCACCCGGGAAGCGGCAACTGGGCCGGGACGATGCTGAACGCGCTCCTGCACCGCGTGCCCGCGCTCAAGGGGCTGCCGCGGGCCGGAATCGTGCACCGCCTGGACAAGGAAACGAGCGGGCTGCTGGTGGTGGCCAAGACCGAGGCCGCGATGCAGGACCTCGTGCGCCAGCTGCAGGCGCGGACGGTGAAGCGCACCTACCTCGCCATCGCCCGGGGCGCCGTGCCCGACCGGGGCGTCGTGGACGCGCCCATCGGCCGCCATCCGACCCAGCGCACGCGCATGGCGGTCGTCCCCGGCGGCAAGCCCGCGGTGACCCGCTACCGCGTCCGGGAGCGGTTCCGCGGGCACGCGCTGCTCGAGTGCGAGCTGGAGACCGGCCGCACGCACCAGATCCGCGTCCACCTCGCCTCGATCGGGCACCCGCTGGAGGGCGACCCGGTGTACGGGGGCAGGGGAGCCGCGCGGCTGCCGCGCCAGGCGCTGCACGCGTGGAAGCTCGCCTTCGTGCATCCGGGCACCGGCCGCGAGGTCAAATTCACGGCGCGGCCGCCGGCCGATTTCGAGGCGCTCGTCGACTCGCTGAGGGCCGAACCGTGAGCATCCCGCCTGGCTGGATACTGCCCGACTGGCCCGCGCCGGCCCGGGTGCGGGCCTTCGTGACCACGCGCGAGGCCGGCGTGAGCGAGGGAGAGTACGGCTCGCTCAACCTCGGCGCCAACGGCGGCGACGACCCCGCGCGCGTGGCGGCCAACCGCGCCATCGTGCGGGCGCTCCTGCCGTCCGAGCCGCGCTGGCTGGCCCAGGTCCACGGCGCGGCCGTTGCCGACCTGGATGCGCCCGGCGAAGGCGGGCCGCTCGTCGCGGATGCCGCGGCGACCTCCGTCGCGGGCCGCGTCGGGGTCGTGCTCACGGCCGACTGCCTGCCGGTATTCCTGTGCCTCGAGGACGGCTCGCGCGTGGCGGTGGCCCACGCGGGCTGGCGCGGGCTCGCCGCCGGAGTCCTCGAGAACGCGGTGGCAAGCCTCGGGGGAGAGCCCGCGCGCGCCATGGCCTGGCTGGGCCCGGCCATCGGCCCGCAGGCGTTCGAAGTCGGCCCGGAGGTCCGCGAGGCCTTCGTGGGAGTCCAGGCCGGGGCGGGCACCGCCTTCGTGCCGCGGGGCGCGGGCAAGTTCCTGGCCGACCTGTACGCGCTCGCGCGGCTTCGCCTGGCGCGGGCCGGCGTGGAGCGCGTGCACGGCGGCGGCTTCTGCACCTACACCGAGCGCCGCCGATTCTTCTCCTACCGCCGCGCGAAGGACAGCGGGCGCATGGGCGCCTTCATCTGGATCGACGACGGGGCTTGACGGCACTGCTAGACTGTTTGCAACTCAGTCGCGAGAACGCCCGCAATGCCCGTGCTCGTCTGGATACTGGCCGCCTGCCTCGCCGGGGGCCTGCTTTCCGTCCTCCTCGCCGCCGTCGTCGCCTTCCGCGTCCAGGCGAGACTCGTCCCCGTCCTGGTGAGCTACGCGGTGGGAGCGCTGCTCGGGGCGGTGTTCCTGGACATCCTGCCGCACCTCTTCGAGGAGACCGCGGACCACGCCGCCACCGCGGCCCTCATCCTGTTCGGGCTGCTTGGCTTCTTCGTGCTCGAGAAGCTGCTCCTCTGGCGGCACCACCACGGCCCCGCGGGCGAGGGAGATCCCGCGGAGGGCGCGGCGCACGCGCACTCCCACGCCGACCTCCACGACGGCGGCCGTTCCGGCTGGATGATCATCGTGGGCGATTCCTTCCACAACTTCACCGACGGCGTGATCATCGCGAGCGCGTTCCTGGCCGACACGAAGCTTGGCGTGGTGACCGCGGCGGCCATCGTGGCGCACGAGATTCCGCAGGAGGTGGGCGACTTCCTCGTGCTGCTGCACTCGGGCTTCTCGAAGGCGAGGGCGCTCGCGTGGAACACGCTGTCGAGCCTCGCCTCCGTCGCCGGCGCGCTCCTGGGCTACTTCGCGCTCGCCTCGGCGACCGAGTGGGTGCCGCGCATCCTGGCGGTCGCGGCGGCGGGCATGCTCTACGTGGCCGTGGCGGACCTCATTCCCGGGCTGCAGCGGCGGACGCGCCTCGCGGAGACGGTGGCGCAGGTGGCCTTCATCGGGCTGGGCATCGCGACGATCTGGGGCGCCCACCTGGCGCTGGGCCACGGGCATTAGGGAAATCCCCTGCCGCCTTCCTTGACACCCCCCGGGGGCACCCCCACAATACGGGTGAAAATTTCTGAATTTACAAAGGTTTGCGTCGGTCCCGGCGCTCCAATCTCCCCATGTCCAAGTCGTATCCCCCCCACGCCGAACGCATCGCCGGCATCCTTCGCAAGTCCCACGAGAAGCTCGCCTCCTCGCTCAACGCGGACAGCCCCACGCACCACGTGATGGCGGGCTTCACCGACGCCTACCGCGCCTGGCTCGAGTCGGTGTCGGCCAAGCCGCAGACGCTGCTCGACCTGCAGGGCCGCTACATGCAGGAGCAGATGAACCTGTGGATGAAGGCCTTCCAGCCCGGGCCCGAGGGCGCCGCCGAGGCCGCGCCGGTGCCGGACAAGCGGTTCAGCGCGCCCGAGTGGAACGAGCTGCCCCTCTTCCGCTACTACCGCGACTCCTACCTGCTCACCTCGAGGATGATGATGCAGGCGGTCGAGGAGGCCGACCTCGACTCGCACACGAAGCGGCGCATGCGCTTCTTCGTGCGCCAGTACCTCGACGCGGCCGCGCCCTCGAACTACCTCGCCACCAACCCCGAGGCCATCAAGGCGGCGCTCGAGAGCGGCGGCAAGACGATCGAGGAGGGCGTGAAGAACCTCCTGGCCGACATGGAGAAGGGCCGCATCTCGATGACGGACGAGGGGGCCTTCGAGGTCGGCCACAACATCGCCGTGACGAAGGGCGCGGTCGTCTTCGAGAACGACCTCATCCAGCTGGTGCAGTACGACCCGCTCACCCCGAAGGTGCACGAGCGGCCGCTGGTGATGATCCCGCCGTGCATCAACAAGTTCTACATCATGGACCTGCAGCCCGAGAACTCGCTCGTGCGCTACGCGATCGAGCAGGGCCACACGGTGTTCATGGTGTCGTGGCGCAACGTGAAGCCGCCGCTGGACAAGCTCACCTGGGACGACTACCTGGAGATGGGCGTGATGGCCGCGATCGAGGAGGCCCGCGCGATCACGGGGGCCGACAAGGTGAACGCGCTCGGCTTCTGCATCGGCGGCACGCTCCTCGCCTCGGCACTCGCGGTGCTGGCCAAGAGGAAGAAGAAGCCGGTGGCGAGCCTCACGCTCATGACCGCGCTCCTCGAGTTCAGCGACGTGGGCGAGATCCGCGTCTACATCGACAAGAACTTCGTCGAGAAGCGCGAGAAGAAGCTCGCCAATGGCGGCATCGTCCCGGGGGCCGAGCTCGCGAGCGCCTTCTCGAGCCTGCGCGCCAACGACCTCGTGTGGTCCTACGTGGTCTCGAACTACCTCAAGGGGCAGCAGCCGCCCGCCTTCGACCTGCTCTACTGGAACGGGGACTCGACCAACCTGCCGGGGCCGATGTACGCCTACTACCTGCGCAACACCTACCAGGACAACAAGCTCGTCGAGCCCGACGCCCTCACCATGTGCGGCGTGCCCGTGGACCTGAAGCGCGTGGACATGCCCGCCTTCGTGTTCGCCGCGCGCGAGGACCACATCGTGCCCTGGAAGGGCGCCTACGAGAGCGCGCGCTACCTCGGCGGCGACGTGAGGTTCGTGCTGGGCGCGAGCGGGCACATCGCCGGCTCCATCAACTCCGCCTCGAAGAACAAGCGCAACTACTGGGTCAGCGACCGCCTCGGGCCCGACGCGGACAAGTGGTTCGCCCAGTCGCAGGAGGTCCCGGGCAGCTGGTGGGTGCCGTGGTCGAAGTGGCTCGTGCCCCACGCCGGCAAGCTCGTGCCGGCGCGCACCAGGCTCGGCGACGCGAAGCATCCGCCCATCGAGCCGGCGCCCGGGCGGTACGTGAAGGAACGGGCCGAGATCGAGAAATGACACGCACGCCGCGCGCCCGGCGCGCGGCCCACGAAGCCGGGAAACCCGAAGGAGAGACCAAATGACGCAACGCATCGCCCTCGTGACCGGAGGCATGGGCGGCCTCGGCGAGGCCATCTGCATGAAGCTCGCCCGCATGGGAATCAAGGTCGTCGTGACCTACTCGCCCGGCAACACCAAGTACAAGGAGTGGCTCAAGGAGATGGAGGGCCGCGACTACCACTTCCACGCCTACGCCTGCGACGTCGCGGACTTCGACTCCTGCCACGAGGCCGTGGCGAAGATCTCGTCGGAGGTGGGCCCCATCGACATCCTCATCAACAACGCCGGCATCACGCGCGACATGACCTTCAAGAAGATGGGCAAGGTCGACTGGGACGCGGTGATGAAGACGAACCTGGACAGCGTCTTCAACATGACCAAGCCGATCGTCGACCACATGGTCGAGCGCGGCTGGGGGCGCGTCATCAACGTCTCGAGCGTGAACGGCCAGAAGGGCGCCTTCGGGCAGACGAACTACTCCGCCGCCAAGGCCGGCATGCACGGCTTCACCAAGGCGCTGGCCCTCGAGGTCGCGAAGAAGGGCGTCACGGTGAACACCATCTCGCCGGGCTACATCGGCACGCATATGGTGATGGCGATCCCGAAGGAAGTGCTCGACTCGAAGATCCTGCCGCAGATCCCGGTCGGGCGGCTGGGCAAGCCCGAGGAGGTGGCGGGCCTGTGCGCCTACCTCGCGGGCGACGAGGCGGCCTTCATCACCGGCGCCAACATCTCGATCAATGGCGGCCAGCACATGTTCTGACCGCGCCACGGGCGCGCAAGCGGAAAGGGCCGCCCGGGCAGACTGTGTGAGAAGTCTTTCGGTCTGAGGCAGGCACCC
>JBBIJT010000011.1:0-39262 GCA_037445795.1 Betaproteobacteria bacterium
AACCCCGCGGCGCAGGACGATCCCGCGAGCCCCATCGCCGGCATGCCGGTGCTGGAGGTCTGGAAGGCCAAGACCTCCATCGTGATGAAGCGCTCGATGGCCTCGGGCTACGCCGGCGTCGACAACCCGCTCTTCTACAAGGACAACAACCGCATGCTCTTCGGCGACGCCAAGAAGATGCTGGACGAGGTCCTGGGGGCGTTGAAGGCGTAGCCCCTTCGGCTGCCGGCGGGGCCTCCGCCCCCGGCAGTCGACCAAGTCTTGCCGCGGATCAAACCGGCGCGCGGCCGGCGCCCTACGCTGGCCGCATGAACCCGACCAATGCCATCTTCGCCACGGTGCGGGCCGCGCTGCCCGCCTTCTGCGTCGCAGCCGCCGGTCTCGCCTGGGCCTCGCCGCCCGCCGACCTCGTCAAGGGCAAGGGCGGCATCGACGACCCGAAGGGGGCGGGGGCCGTCTCGAGCGGCGTGGCCCTGCCGCCCGCGCCCCCCGTCACCGGCAGCCGCAAGGCGCCCGTGCCCTCGTGGGGCAAGCCCCTGCCTTACCCCATCCTCATCGCCGACCGGCGCAACAACCGGCTCATCGAGGTGACGCCGGACAAGCAGATCGTCTGGGAATTCAACTCGCCCAACCTCACCGTCTACAGCGGCAACGAGGACGTGAATTTCTCCGAGGACGGCAAGCTCCTCGCGGTGAGCGAGGAGGACAACTACGACGTCCACATCGTGGACTACGAAAAGCGGGAGCTCGTCTGGACCTACGGCGTGCCCGAGCAGAAGGGGGCGAAGCCGGGCTTCCTCAACTATCCCGACGACGCGCACCTGCTCTCCGACGGCAAGTTCCTCACGGCCGACATCCGCAACTGCCGCGTCCTCATCATCGACCCGAAGACGAACGAGATCGCCACCCAGTGGGGCAAGCCGGGCGATTGCCGGCACGATCCGCCCTCGCGCCTCGCCTACCCGAACGGGGCCACCCCGTTGGCGAACGGCGACATCCTCGTCTCCGAGATCCGCGACGCGTACATCAGCCGCATCACGCGCGAGGGCAAGGTGCTGTGGAGCGTGAAGGCGCCCAACATCCGCTATCCCTCGGACGCCTTCCCGACGGTCGACGGGAAGAACGTGATCGTGGCGGATTTCTTCAAGCCCGGTCGAGTGGTGATCTTCGACCCGGCCACCCGCAAGGTGCTCTGGCAGTACGACGCGAAGGAGGGCGAGGCGATGCTGGACCACCCCTCGCTCGCGCGCGAGCTGCCGGATACGGGCGACATCCTGGTGGCCGACGACCTGCGCCACCGCGTCGTCGTCATCGACCGGGCCACGAAGAAGATCGTGTGGCAATACGGCGTGACCGACACGCCCGGCCACAAGCCCGGCTACCTCTTCTACCCGGACGGCTTCGACATGGACGTCTTCAGGAACTGGAAGGCCATTCCCGCCCCGCCGCGCTGACCGCGAGGCGCCGCGACGGCGCGGGCAAGGTAGGATGGCTCCCTCGCGCCGCGGCAGGCGGCCCAGGTGAGTGCGAAGACCGTGTCGATGGAGGCTGTCCCCGGCAGCGACGAAGGATTCATGCGCGAGGCGCTGGCGCTCGCGCGTTCGGCCGCGGAGGCGGGGGAGGTGCCCGTCGGCGCCGTGGTCGTGAAGGACGGCGAGATCGTCGGCCGCGGCTGGAACCGCCCCATCGGCGCGCGCGACCCCACGGCTCACGCCGAGATCGTGGCCCTGCGCGAGGCCTGCGCCCGCCTCGGCAACTACCGCCTCCCGGGATGCGAGCTCTTCGTGACGCTCGAGCCCTGCGCCATGTGCGTGGGCGCGATGCTGCACGCCCGGCTCGCGCGCGTCGTCTTCGGCGCCGCGGACCCGAAGACCGGGGCCTGCGGGGGCGTCGTTTCCCTCGCCTCCGAGGGGAAGCTGAACCACCAGACGGCCTTCCGGGGCGGGGTTCTCGCCGGCGACTGCGGGGACCTCCTCAAGCGCTTCTTCGCCGATCGCCGCTGAGCCGGCCGGGCCCGGTCGCGGGTGTAGAATTTCACGGCGATTTTCCCTCCGCCGCGTCCGATGCCCGCTCCCCGATTCGTCCACCTTCGCCTGCACACGGAGTACTCGATCGTGGACGGGATGGCGCGCGTGGACGACGCCGTGGCCGCCGCGGCCGCCGACGGCATGCCGGCGCTCGCCATCACCGATGCCGGCAACCTCTTCGGCGCCGTCAAGTTCTACCTCGCCGCGCGGGCGCGGGGCGTGCAGCCGGTCGTCGGCTGCGACCTCGCGATCACCAACGAGAGGAACCGCGACCAGCCCTACCGGGTCGCGGTGCTCTGCCGGGACGCCTCGGGCTACCTCGCCCTCTGCGACATCGTCACGCGCGCCTACGAGGCCAACCAGTGGCGCGGCCGCGCGGAGGTCCGGCGGGAGTGGCTGAGGGGAGCGCGCGGCCTCATCGTCCTGTCGGGAGCCGAGTCGGGCGACGTGGGGGCCAGCCTCCTCGCGGGAGACACGGCGCAGGCGGAGGCGCTCGCACGCGCTTGGGCGGAGGACTTCCCCGGCGCCTTCTACGTGGAGCTGCAGCGCCACGACCCGGAGCGGAACGCCCCCTACGTCCGGACGGCGGTGGCGCTCGCGGGCCGGCTGGGGCTTCCGGTCGTGGCCACGCACCCGGTGCAGTTCGTGAACGCGGACGACTTCGCCGCCCACGAGGCGCGGGTGTGCATCGCGCAGGGCTGGGTGCTGGGCGACCCGCGGCGCCCGCGCGACTTCCGGCCCTCGCAGTACTTCAAGTCGCAGTCCGGGATGGCCGAGCTGTTCGCCGACCTTCCCGAGGCGCTCGAGAACTCGGTGGAGATCGCGCTCCGCTGCACCTTCGAGTTCACGCTCGGCAAGACGCGCCTGCCGAACTTCCCGGTGCCCGACGGGGTCTCGGTCGGGGAGTACCTGCGAACGCTGGCCCTGGAGGGCCTCGAGCGGCACCTCGCGGAGGCCTTCCCCGGCGAGGCGGAACGGGCCCGCGAGCGCCCGCGCTACCTCGAGCGCCTGGACTACGAGGTGAAGACGATCGAGCAGATGGGCTTCCCGGGCTACTTCCTCATCGTCGCGGACTTCATCAACTGGGCGAAGAGGAACGGCGTGCCCGTCGGGCCCGGCCGCGGGTCGGGCGCGGGCTCCCTCGTGGCCTGGTCGCTCGGCATCACCGGCCTCGACCCGCTGCGCTACGAGCTGCTCTTCGAGCGCTTCCTGAACCCCGAGCGCGTGTCGATGCCCGACTTCGACATCGACTTCTGCCAGGACGGTCGCGACCGGGTCATCGACTACGTCCGCGGCAAGTACGGCGCGCAGAGCGTGTCGCAGATCGCGACGTTCGGCACCATGGCGGCCAAGGCCGTGGTGCGAGACGTGGGCCGCGTGCTGGGCATGGGCTTCGGGGAGGTCGACCGCATCGCGAAGCTGATCCCCTTCCAGCTGGGCATCACGCTCGACGAGGCGATCGCCGCGGAGCCGCAGCTGAAGCAGCTGATCGCCGAGCAGGAGGAGGTCGCCGGGCTCATGCGCCTGGCGAAGGCCCTCGAGGGGCTGACGCGCAACGTCGGCATGCACGCGGGCGGCGTCCTCATCGCGCCGGGCAGGCTCACCGACTTCACGCCCCTCTACTGCGCCGACGGCTCGACGCAGACGGTGAGCCAGTTCGACAAGGACGACGTCGAGAAGGCCGGGCTCGTGAAGTTCGACTTCCTCGGCCTCACCACGCTCACCATCATCGCGGAGTGCGAGCGCCACATCCGCGCGATGGGGAAGCCGGACTTCGACATCCAGTCCGTCCCGCTGGACGACCCGGCCGCCTACAAGGTGTTCTCCTCGGGCAACACGGTGGCGATCTTCCAGTTCGAATCGCGCGGCATGCGCGACCTCATCATGAAGGCGAGGCCGGACCGGCTCGAGGACCTCATCGCCTTGAACGCGCTCTACCGCCCGGGCCCGATGGACCTCATCCCGGAATTCATCGAGAGGAAGCACGGCCGCCAGCGCTGGGAGTACCTCGACCCGCGCCTCAAGGACATCCTCGACCCCACCTACGGCGTCATGACCTACCAGGAGCACGTCATGACGATCGCGCAGGTGATCGGCGGCTACACCCTCGGCGGCGCGGACCTCCTGAGGCGCGCGATGGGCAAGAAGAAGCCCGAGGAGATGGCCCAGCAGCGCGAGATCTTCCTCAAGGGCGCTACGGAGCGCGGCCTCGAGGAGAAGAAGGCCACGATCCTGTTCGACCAGATGGAGAAGTTCGCGGGATACGGCTTCAACAAGTCGCACTCCGCGGCCTACGCTCTCGTCGCCTACCAGACGGCCTACCTGAAGGCGCACTACCCCGCGGCCTTCTGCGCGGCCAACCTGTCGGCGGTCATGAACGACACCGACAAGGTGCAGGTGATCTTCGACGACGTGCGCGCCAACGGGCTGCAGGTGGCTCCGCCGGACGTCAACGAGGGCGGCTACCGCTTCGCGCCCCTCGACGCCAGGCGCGTGCGCTACGGCCTGGGCGCCGTGAAGGGCACGGGCGAGCAGGCCATCGAGAACATCGTGGCCGCCCGCGAGGCCGGGGGCCCCTTCCGCGACCTGGGCGACTTCTGCCGCCGCGTCGACCGGCGTGTCGTGAACCGGCGCGCGATGGAGGCGCTCGTCAAGGCGGGCGCCTTCGACTCGATCGAGCCCAACCGCGCGAGCCTCGCGGCATCGCTCGGGGCGGCCATCGAGCTCGCGGAGAAGGCGGAGCGCTTCGCGCAGCAGACCAGTCTCTTCGGCGGCGCCGAGGAGACGACCGCCGAGGCATTCGAGCTCATGCGCGTGCCCGACTGGCCGGAGCGCGAGCGGCTTCTCGCGGAGAAGCAGAGCCTGGGCTTCTACATGAGCGGCCACCCCTTCAGCGCGTGGAAGGGCGAGATCCGCCGCGTGGCGAGGACGCCGCTCGCGGAGCTGCGCCCCGCCAACGAGCCGCAGATGGCGGCAGGGGTCATCTACGGCGTGGCGATGCGCAACTCGCGCCGCGGCCGCATGGCGGTGCTCACCCTCGACGACGGCAGCGCGCGGGTGGAGGTGGTGGTGTTCGGGGAGCTGTTCCACGAGAAGCGCGCCGTGATCCAGGAGGACCAGGTCGTGGTCGTCCAGGGGCGCGTGTCGCAGGACGACTTCTCGGGCGGCATCCGGTTCACGGCCGACAAGCTCATGGACGTGGCGGAGGTCCGGAGCGTCTACGCGAAGGCGATCCGGCTCTCGATCAACGGGCAGGCCGACTCCGCGCGGCTGCGCTCTCTGCTCGCCGCCTACCAGGGCGGCAACTGCGCCGTGGCCATCCGCTACCGCAACGCCCAGGGCGAATGCGACATCCGATTGCCGGACCAGTACCGCGTCAAGGTGTCGGCGGGGCTCCTCGCCTCGCTCTCCGAGTGGCTTTCTGAGCGCAACGTCGAGGTCGTCTACTAGCGCGGCCGTGGCGCGGGCGGCCGGCCGCTCAGGCGGTCGGCCGCTGCTGGAAGCCCTCGAACCGCCCTTCCTCGGTCTCGACCGCGACCGAGGTCACGCTCGCCGACGGCGGGCCCCGGCGCGACCACGCGACGATGGCCTCGACGGCGGCGGCGCTGCCCGCCACCACCGCCTCGACCGTGCCGTCGCTCCGGTTCCTCACCCAGCCGCCAAGCCCCAGCCGCACCGCCTCCCGGTGCAGCGACCAGCGGTAGCCCACGCCCTGGACGACGCCGTGGATGCGCAGGCGGCGGCAGACGTGGTCATTCATCGCCGGCCACCCGGCCGCGCCCGCGCTTGGTGAGGCCGCGCGACTTCTTCTCGCCCAGCCGGCGCTCGCGCGAGCCCTTCGTGGGGCGGGTCGCCACGCGCTTCTTCGGGACGTGATTGAGCCGCTCGAGGCGCTCGACGAGCCGCTCGAAGGCGATTTCGCGGTTGCGGTGCTGGGACGGGGAATCCTGCGCGATGACCACCACGCCGGAGGGCGGGTGGGTGAGCCGGAGCGCGGACTCCGTGCGGTTCACGTGCTGGCCGCCGGGGCCGCTCGCGCGGAACACCTCCACCACCACCTCGCGCTCGAGCGTGGCGCGGTCGGTGGCGTAGGGAGGCGGGGCGAGGGGCGCTCTTCTCGTGGCCATGGCCGGCGGCGGCCGGCTACTTGATGCGCATGCCCGGCGTGGCGCCGGCGTCGGGGGCCAGGAGGTAGATGGAGTTTCCGTCGCCGGCCGCGAGCACCATGCCCTGCGACTCGCCGAAGCGCATCTTGCGGGGAGCGAGGTTCGCGACCATCACGGTGAGGCGGCCCACGAGGTCCTTGGGAGTGTAGCCGGAGCGGATGCCGGCGAAGACGGTGCGCGTCTCGATCCCGATGTCGAGGGTGAGCTTGAGGAGCTTGTCGGCGTCCGGGATGAGCTCCGCGTCCACGATGCGCGCCACGCGCAGGTCGATCTTGCCGAAGTCGTCGATCGAGATCGTCTCGCCCACCGGCAGGATGGGCGCGGGCTTCGGGGGTTCCACCGGCTCCAGGCGGAATTCCGGCGCCTCGCCGGCCGCAGGCTTCGCGGCCTCGGGCTTCGCCTCGGACGGCGGCTCGAGGAGCTCGCCGATCTGCTTCGGGTCGATGCGCGAGAGCAGGTGCCGGTACGGCTGCACGACGTGGCCGGGCTTCAGGGCGCTCGGCACGTCCTCCCAGGTGAGGGGCTTCGCGAGGGCGAGGAACGCCTCGACGTCCTCCGCCACCTTCGGCAGCACCGGCTTCAGGTAGATCGTGAGGATGCGGAAGAGCTCGAGGTAGAGGGTGCAGAACCACTGCAGCGCCGCCTCCTGCCCCGCCTCCTTGGCGATCTCCCACGGCTTCTGCTCGTCCACGTACTGGTTGACGCGGTCGGCCAGGAACATGACCTGACGGATGGCCTTGCCGAACTCGCGCGCGTCGTAGTCGGCGGCGACCTGGTCGGCGAAGCTGCGCACCTCGAAGAGGATCGAGGGAACCTGCTCCTCGTTGTCGGGGGAGGGCGCCGTCACGTTGCCGCGCAGCTTGTGCTTGAGCTCGCGCCCCGCCGAGAGGGGCTCGTCGGAGAGCCTGCCGCCGAAGCGCTTGGAGATGAAGCCCGCCGCCCGGCTCGCGATGTTCACGTACTTGCCCACCAGGTCCGAGTTCACGCGGGCGAGGAAGTCGTCCGGGTTGAAGTCGAGGTCCTCGACGCGGGCGTTGAGCTTGGCCGCGAGGTAGTAACGCAGCCACTCGGGGTTGAGGCCGAGGTCCGCGTACTTCTGCGGGCTCACGGTGATGCCGCGGGACTTGGAGAGCTTCTCGCCGGTGAGCGTGAGGAAGCCGTGCACGTAGACGAAGTCCGGAACCCTGCGGCCGGAGAACTTGAGCATCGCCGGCCAGAAGAGGGTGTGGAAGTAGATGATGTCCTTGCCGATGAAGTGCACCTGCTCGACCTTCGGGTCGGCGATGTACTTGGCGAAGTCCTGCCCCTTCTTCTCCAGGTGCGCCTTGAGAGAGGCGAGGTAGCCGATGGGGGCGTCGAGCCAGACGTAGAAGTACTTGCCCTTGGCGCCCGGGATCTCGATGCCGAAGTAGGGCGCGTCGCGGGTGATGTCCCAGTCGTTGAGGCCGCCGTCCAGCCACTCGCGCACCTTGTTGGCCACCTCGGGCTGCAGCCGGCCGTCCTGCGTCCAGGACTTGAGGAACTCGACGCAGCGCGGGTCCGACAGCCTGAAGAAGAAGTGCTCGGACTTCTTCATCACCGGGGTGGCGCCCGTGAGGGCCGAGAAGGGGTTCTTCAGGTCGGTGGGCGTGTAGACGGCGCCGCAGCTCTCGCAGGAGTCGCCGTACTGGTCCTTAGCGCCGCACTTGGGGCACTCGCCCTTGATGTAGCGGTCGGGCAGGAACATGCCCTTCACCGGGTCGAAGAACTGCTCGATCGTCTTCGTGGCGATGAACCCCTCGGCCTTCAGCGCCGCGAAGATCTCGCCGGCGAGGCTCCGGTTCTCGTCCGAATGGGTCGAGTGGAAGTGGTCGAAGCTCACCCCGAAGCGCGCGAGGTCGCGGCGGTGCGACTCGGCCACGCGGGCGATGAGCTCCTCGGGGGTGATGCCCTCGGCCTCGGCCTTGAGCATGATCGGCGCGCCGTGCGTGTCGTCGGCGCAGACGAAGTTCACCTTGTGCCCCTGCAGGCGCTGGAATCGCACCCAGATGTCGGCCTGCGTGTACTCCATGATGTGCCCGATGTGGAACGGGCCATTGGCGTACGGCAGCGCCGTGGTGACGAATAGCTTTCGGGGCATGGAGCCGGAGTGGCGAGCCTACAGTGGTTGGCGGGCGGCTCGAGCCGCCGCGCGACGCGGCGGCGAGTGCATCGGATTCAATGCGTTGGAGTCAGGTCGATTGTAGCAAATTGCTTTAAAATTGCGCGTTTCCTTCCCGCAAATGGCGCCCGCTCCCGCCGGCGCCAGGATCCCCACCCATGGTCATCACCGACAAAGACGTCCTTGCAGCGCTCTCCGAACTCGTCGACCCCGTCACCGGCAGGAACTACGTCGAGGGCAAGTGCGCCCGCAACGTGAAGGTCGAGGGCGACCGCGTGTCGCTCGACATCGTCCTGGGCTACCCCGCCCGCGGCGTGCTGGAGCAGGTGCGCTCGCAGGTCACCGGGCGCCTGCGCCAGCTGCCCGGCGTGGCCGCCGTGAGCGCCAACGTCGTGACGAAGGTCGTCTCGCACGCGGTCCAGCGCGGCGTGAAGCTCGTTCCCGGCATCAAGAACATCATCGCGGTGGCCTCCGGCAAGGGCGGCGTGGGCAAGAGCACCACCGCCGTGAACCTCGCGCTCGCGCTCGCCGCGGAGGGCGCCGCGGTCGGCATGCTCGACGCCGACATCTACGGGCCCTCGCAGCCCACGATGCTCGGCATCACGGGCCGCCCCACCTCGCGCGACGGCAAGTCGATGGAGCCGATGGAGGGCCACGGCATCCAGGCGATGAGCGTGGGATTCCTCATCGAGGCCGACACGCCGATGGTCTGGCGCGGCCCGATGGTCACGCAGGCCCTCGAGCAGCTGCTCACCGAGACCCGATGGCGCGACCTCGACTACCTCGTCGTGGACCTGCCCCCGGGCACGGGCGACATCCAGCTGACCCTCGCCCAGAAGGTGCCCGTCACCGGCGCCGTGATCGTCACGACGCCGCAGGACATCGCCCTCATCGACGCGAGGAAGGGCCTCAAGATGTTCGAGAAGGTGGGCGTGCCCATCCTCGGCATCGTCGAGAACATGGCCATCCACGTGTGCTCCAAGTGCGGCCACGCGGAGCACATCTTCGGGCACGGCGGCGGCGAGCGCATGTGCAAGGACTTCGACGTCGAGTTCCTCGGCGGGCTGCCGCTCGACATCACCATCCGCGAGCAGGCCGACAGCGGCAAGCCCACGGTGGTGGCGGACCCGGACGGGAAGGTGGCGGCGATCTACCGCGACATCGCCCGCAAGGTGGCCGCCCGCATCGCCCGGCAGGCCGAGGACCGCACTTCCGTCTTCCCCAAAATCGTCGTCCAGAACACGTGAGCGTCGGCTATTAAAGGGACATCGGGGCGATCGTTCGAGCGGACGATTCCGCCGCTCAACTCCATGAGCAGGAAACCATGAGCATAAAGAGCGACAAGTGGATCCGCCGCATGGCGGCCGCGCATGCGATGATCGAGCCCTTCGAGCCCGGGCAGGTGCGGCAGGTCGACGGCCGGCGCATCGTCTCCTACGGCACCTCGAGCTACGGCTACGACATCCGCTGCTCGCGGGAATTCAAGATCTTCACCAACATCAACGCCACCATCGTCGACCCGAAGGCCTTCGACGAGAAGTCCTTCGTGAACTTCGAGGGCGACGTCTGCATCATCCCGCCCAACTCCTTCGCGCTGGCCCGCACCGTCGAGTACTTCCGCATCCCCAGGAACGTCCTCACCGTCTGCCTCGGCAAGAGCACCTACGCCCGCTGCGGGATCATCGTCAACGTCACCCCCTTCGAGCCGGAGTGGGAGGGCTACGTGACCCTGGAGTTCTCCAACACCACGCCCCTGCCGGCCAAGATCTACGCGGGGGAGGGCTGCGCCCAGGTCATCTTCTTCGAGGCCGACGAGGTCTGCGAGACGTCCTACCGCGACCGGGGCGGAAAGTACCAGGGGCAGCAGGGGGTGACGCTGCCCAAGATGTGAGCGCGGCCCGATTTGCCCTATACTGCGCGCATTTTTCGCCCCTTCGCCGGGGCGCCGTCCTCCCCGAGCGGGGAAACAAGGAGGTCATCATGACAGGAGCGAGGAACTACCGGAATGACGCCGAAACGCGCGCGAGCGCGCGCCGTCCTTCCCGTATCGCCTCGACGACCCGTCACGAAAGACATCGATGCCCCGAGCCGTAGTCAAGAAGCTCCGCCCCGTCCCGGAGTTTCCCCTCGATTCCCACCCCGAAGTCAGCCTCGACTTCGCCTCCGTCAAGCGGTACCTCGCCCGGCACCCGTACAGGAAGCCGGTCCTCCTCGTCGACCTCGACATCGTCCGCGCCAAGACCCGCCGCTTCCGGGCGGCGCTGCCGCGCGTGCGCCCGCACTTCGCGGTCAAGGCGAATCCCGACCCGCGCGTCCTCAAGGTGCTGATCCAGGAGGGCGCCGGCTTCGAGATCGCCTCCATCGCCGAGCTGGACCTCCTCATCACGCTGGGCGTGCCCGTCGCGGAGATCTTCTACTCGAACCCCATGAAGTCGCGCGCGTACCTCGAGTACGCCGCTTCCAAGGGCGTCGAGTGGTACGTCGTCGACTCCGTGGAGGAGATCCGCAAGGTCCAGTCGGTCAAGGCCGACGCCAAGCTCTACCTGCGCATCGACGCGCCCAACATCGGCAGCGACTGGCCGCTGGCCGGCAAGTTCGGCGCCCACATGAACGACATTCCCGAGCTCGTCGCGGCCGCGGTCGACTGCAAGGCCGACCTCGCCGGGGTGACCTTCCACGTGGGGTCGCAGTGCCTGAACCCGGAGAACTGGCGTGTGGGCATGGAGCGCGCGCGCAAGGTGTTCGCCGCGATGCGCCAGGCGGGCCTCAACCCGCGGCTGCTCAACCTCGGCGGCGGCTACCCGGTGCGCCACGTGAAGCCCATCCCGTCGATCGAGACGATCTCCGAGGTGATCAACAAGGAGCTCAGGCACTTCGGCCCGGAGATCCAGGTGATCGCCGAGCCCGGGCGCTACCTCGTCTCGGATGCCGGCTACTTCATCTGCCGCGTCGTGGGCACCGCCACCCGCAACGGCCAGCGCTGGATGTACTGGGACGCGGGCGTGTTCGGGGGCGTCATCGAGACGACGGAGGGGCTTCGCTACAACCTCTACACGGACCGCGACGGGGAGCCCGTGGCGTGGAACGTGGCCGGCCCCACCTGCGACTCGGTGGACGTCGTGATGCGCGACGAGCTGCTGCCGGCCGACCTGCAGGAGAACGATTTCATCTTCATCAAGAACGCGGGCGCCTACACGACGGCCTACGCGTCGAACTTCAACGGCTTCCCGCTTCCCGAGGTCGCCGTCCTCGGAACGCCCTGAGGGCCGCGGCGACGTGGCCGGAGACGACAGCCCCGGGTTCGCGCCGGCCGACGCCGACTACGAGCGCCGCACGCGCGAGAGCTTCGCCAGGCAGGGCGCGATGACGCACCTGGGCGCCTCGCTGGACCGCGTGGCGCCGGGGCACGTCGAGATCTCGCTTGCCTTCCGGCCGGAGCTGTCGCAGCAGCACGGGTTCTTCCACGCCGGCATCGTCGCGACCGTGGCCGACTCGGCCGGCGGGTACGCGGCCTACACGCTCTTCCCCGCGGACGCCGGCGTCCTCACCGTCGAGTTCAAGATCAACCTGATGGCCCCGGCCGATGGAGAGCGCGTCGTCGCCGCCGGGCGCGTGATGCGCTCCGGCCGCTCGATCACCGTGGCCGCCTTCGACGTCCACGTGGAGAAGGGCGGCCGCCGTACCCACTGCGCCACCGGGCTGCAGACGATCATGCGCATCGTCGGCCGCACCGGGGTGCAGGGCTAGGCCTTGGCGCAGGATTTCTGGGCCTCGAGCGGGTTCCGCTTCCTCTCGCGCGGGCCCGAGGGCTGGCTCCTCCCCGGCGACGACTACCTTCGCCACATTCTCGCGCGCCCGGAGCTCGAGCCGCCCCCCGAGGCCGGGCCGGGCGAGCGCCGGCTGCACGCGCGCCTTCGGGACAAGCCCCGCCTCGGCATCGGGGCCGGAGACCTCGCCGCCGTCGAGGATCCCGACGCCCGCGAGAACTGGGCCCAGTACCTGCTCTTCCGCGACCGGCTGGTCGCGGCGGGCTCCCTCGAGGCCTGCTACGTGGCGCAGTTCCGCCTGCCGCAGGTCGAGATCGCCCCCGCGTTCGTCGACGCCCTCGCGCAGGCCATCGTCCGCAGCCTCCTCGAGGGGCTCGCCGACCCCTGGCTCGCCCGCGCGGGCGAGCTCTTCTTCCGCCGCCAGCGCGTGAGTCTCGAGGGAGGGCGCGTCCTCGCGGCGGACGCGTCCACCATCGAGGCCTACGCCGAGACCGGGGGCTTCGGCAACGTGGGGCGCCTCCTGCGCGAGCAGCAGACGCCGCTCGCCACGGTGAAGATGGACGTGCTGAACGCGGAGAACGCCTCCTTCTACTTCCTGCGCGACGAGCTCTTCTCGTTCCTGCTCGACCTGTCTCCGGGAAGCGAAGGCGCGCGGGCCCTCGCCACGGTCCTGGAAATGTGGCTTGCGCACTTGGCCGGCGTCCGCGCGACGATCGAGCCGGTGGCACGCATCGACGACGAGCGCTGGCGCTGGCACGTGGGGCTCGACGTCGAGTCGACGGCCATCCTCAACGCGCTCTACCGCGGCGAGGCCGTGACGGACGAAGCGCGATCGCGGCTCGCCACGCTCTTCCGCCTGCGGTTCGCCGACCCGGCCGACGCGCTCGCCGAGGCTGCCGGGCGCCCCGTGTACCTCGGACTCGCGTTCCGCGAGGACCATACGCTCAAGCTCAAGCCGCAGAACCTGCTCTCGAACCTGCCCATCGCGCGGGCGAGCTGACCGCGGCCTCGCGGTAGAATGGCCGGATGAAAAAGGAAGGCAGGGCGGCGATGACGACGGCAGGCGAGACCACAGGCACCTTCATGCTCAGCAAGGAGCTCGACCTGCTGATGGCCGAGCGCGCGCGCCTGCTGCGGGTGGCCGGGGCGGCGGCCCAGTTCGTGGCGCTCATGGAAAGCCGCGCGCTGCCGGCGTCGGTGGCCATCGAGGCCGAGCTCCTGGCGGAGAGCGTCAACGCCCTTCCGGAGGACACGCTGCGCGACGCGCTGGCGGCCATCACCCGGCAAAGGCAGGAGTAGGCCCATGAACGACGCCGCCGCCGCCCCGCCCGTCGCGTGGGCCGACATCGAATCGGCCGCCCAGCGCCTCGCGGGCGTGGCGCACCGCACGCCGGTGATGACCTCGCGCACGTTCGACGCGCGCACGGGGGGCCGCGCCTTCTTCAAGTGCGAGAACTTCCAGCGCATGGGCGCCTTCAAGTTCCGAGGCGCCTACAACGCCCTGTCGCGGCTCGCCCCCGAGGAGGCGAAGCGCGGCGTGGTCGCCTTTTCGTCGGGCAACCATGCGCAGGCAGTCGCGCTCGCGGGGCGGATCCTCGGCATCCCCGCGACGATCGTCATGCCGGCGGACGCGCCCGAAGTGAAGGTCGCGGCCACGAAGGGCTACGGCGCGGAGGTGGTGCTGTACGACCGCGCCGCCGGCCAGGACCGCGAGCAGTTCGCCGCGGGCATCGCGGCCGAGCGCGGCGCCGCGGTGATCCCGCCGTTCGACCACGCGCACGTGATCGCGGGGCAGGGCACCGCGGCAAAGGAGCTCATCGAGGAGACGGGTCCGCTGGACTGGCTCTTCGTCTGCTGCGGCGGCGCGGGGCTGCTGTCGGGCTGCGCGGTCGCCGCGCGCCATCTCTCGCCGGGCATCAAGGTCGTGGGCGTGGAGCCGGCGGCGGGCGACGACGCGGCGCGCTCGTTCCACACCCGTCAGCTGCAGCGGGTCGAGAATCCCCAGACCATCGCGGACGGGGCGCGCACCCAGTCGCTGGGCAAGCTCACCTTCCCGCTGGTGCTCGCCAACGTCCACGAGTTCCTCACCGTCACCGACGAGGAGCTGGTGGAGGCCATGCGCTTCCTCTGGGAGCGCATGAAGCTCGTGGTCGAGCCCACCGGGGCGCTCGCGACGGCCGGCGTGCTCCAGGGCACGCTCGACACGCGGGGAGCCCGCGTGGGCATCATCCTCTCCGGCGGTAACGTCGACCTTCGCGCGGCCGCCAAGCTCTTCGCGTGAGCCGGCCCATCCCCGAGCTGCCGACGGCGATTCCGAGGCGCGGATCGGCCTTGTGGCGGTGGATCGGGCGCACCGTCATGCGCATCACGGGCTGGGGCGTCGAGGGGGATTTCCCGGACCGCTCGCGGTTCGTGATCGCCGTCGCGCAGCACACGTCGAACTGGGACTTCCTGCACGGGGCGGCGGCGATGTTCGCGCTCGACCTGCGCGTCACCTTCATCGGCAAGCACACGCTGTTCGTCTGGCCCGTCTCGGCCTTCCTGCGCTGGATGGGCGGCATCCCCGTGGATCGCTCGGCCCCCCATGGCCTCGTGGGAGAGGCCGTGGAGGGCTTCAGCCGCGAGCAGTCGCGCGTACTCGTCATCGCGCCGGAGGGCACGCGCAAGAAGGTGGCCCGCTACAAGACGGGCTTCCTCCACATCGCCCGCGGCGCGGGGGTGCCCGTGCTGCTCGTTGCGCTTGATTACCCGGCCCGCACGGTGCGCATCGGCCCGCTCATGGATGTCGGAGAGGACATCGAGGCCGAGCGCGTCCGCGTCGAGGCGCACTTCGCGCGAATTCCGGGGCGCTATCCGCGGTAGCGCGACCCGGGATGGTGCTGCGCCGCACCACGATGCGGCCCCGCACACCTCGAACCCCTGGAAGGTCCTTCCGCTAACCCCTTGATCGGGAAGGCCATCGTTTCATTGCCGGCGTTGGCACGCAACGTGCTGCACTTGCTTCGTCGGCGCGCTTCGGGGCGCGTCGGCAGTTTCTCCTCCGAGAGAGGTTTACCCCGCCGGCTTCCACCGGCGGGGTTCTTTTCTTCCGGCCGCCGTCAGTCGGCGTAGATGCCCGCCTTCTTGATGATCGGGGCCCACTTGTCGACCTCGGCCTTGAGATGCTTCGCGAGGGCGGCCGGCGTCGCCTGGTCCTGCGGGACGGGCTCGGTGCCGAGCTCGGCGAACTTCGTGACCACGGAGGGATCCTTGAGCGCGCCCTGTAGCGCGGCCGTCAGCTTTTCGATAGCCGGCTTCGGCGTGCCCTTCGGCGCCCACAGGCCGTGCCACACGCCGACGTGGAAGTCCTTGATGCCGGCTTCCTGGACCGTCGGCAGGTCGGGCAGCGACTTCACGCGGGTCGACGTGGTCACCGCGTACGCCTTCACCTTGCCGCCCTTGATCTGCGGCGTGGTGTTGGTGGTCTGGTCGCACATGAAGTCGACCTGGCCGCCGATGAGGTCGGTCATCGCCGGGCCGGTGCCCTTGTAGGGGACCGTCGTGAGGTCCGTCTGGATGGCCGTCATGAAGAGCATCCCGCACAGGTGCGAGGCGGCGCCCACGCCCGCGTTGGCGTAGGTGACCTTGTCCTTGTTGGCCTTCACGTAGGCGATGAGCTCCTTCATGTCCTTCGGCGGGAAGTCCTTCCGCGCGATGAAGGTCATCGGCACGTCGGTGATGAGGCCGATGGGCTCGAGGTCGGTGACGGGGCTGTAGCCGAGGTTGCGGTAGAGGCTCACGCTCGTGGAGATGCCGATGTGCATCAGCACGAGGGTGTACCCGTCGGGCTTCGAGCCCGCGACCTTCTTCGGGCCGATCGTGCCGCCGGCGCCGGCCACGTTCTCCACGATGACCGTCTGGTTCAGCGACTTGCCCATCGACTGGGCGATGAGGCGCGCCACGGTGTCGGTGGGGCCGCCGGCCGCGAACGGCACGACGATGGTGATCGTGCGGTTGGGGTAGTCCTGCGCGAGGGCCACCGTGGATGCGACGAGCGCCGCGAACGCGGCAGCGAGGGTGCGGAACATCGATTCTCTCCTCTGTTGGCTGTGTCGGTCGACAACAACGGGGCCGGTCTCTCGCCGGCCCTCGGTGGAGATTATTACCCGTTTTCCGGTTCTGGCGGAGGCGAGCCCTATAATCTGGACTGAGTCCGGAGCCCCCCTTGATTCTCGTCACCCTTCTGGCCGCCCTCGCCGCGCAGTACGCCTACCCCCCCGCGGGGCGGCAACCGCTCGCGGCCCTTTACGGGCGCCTGTGCCTTTCGGCCGCCAAGCGGCTGAACGCCGGCGACCGCAACTCGGGCCTGCTGGCCTACGTGGCACTCGTGGCCGTCGTGATCCTGCCCCTCGCCGTGGTCTCGGCGCTGGCCGCGGCGATCCATTCCACGGTGCTCGCGGCGCTGAACGCGGCCGTCCTGTACGGGACCCTTCGCTTCCTCCAGACCACGTCGCACCTCGGGGCCATCGAGCGAAGCCTCCGCGACGGCGACGCGGCGGCGGCCTCGCGCCGGCTGGCCGAGTGGCAGGGGGAGGTACCCCTCACGGACGAGCCCGGCGCCACCGCGCGGCTCGCGGCCGAGCACGGGCTGCGCGAGGCGCACCACGGGACGTTCGCAGTCCTCTTCTGGTTCCTCGTGCTGCCGGGGGCGCTGGGGGCGGTCCTCTATCCCCTCACGCAGCGCGCCGCCCGGCTCTGGGTCCTGGGGAGCGACCCCGAGGAGCGCGAGTTCGGCTGGTTCGCCGGCCGTGCGTTCGAGGTTCTCGACTGGGTGCCGCAGCGCGTGAGCGCCTTCGTCTTCGCGATCGTGGGCGACTTCGAGGACGCCCTGTTCTGCTGGCGCTCGCAGGCGGCCCATTGGCTGCGCCCCGGGGAGGGCATCGTCCTCGCGAGCGGTGCGGGCGCCCTCGGCGTGCGCCTGGGCGAGCCCATCGCGCGCGGCGAGACGCTCGTCGACCGGCCATCGCTCGGGCTGGGCGACGCGGCCGGGGAGGAATCGCTTGCGAGCCTCGAGGGCCTGCTCTGGCGCGCGCTCGTCCTCTGGCTCCTCGCCTACCTGCTGGTCGGGGCGCTCGCCGCGGGTTAGGGGTCTTTGCTAAACTCGCGGCGTTCCCCGACACGGCCCGGCTAGAGTCCCCGGCGGGGCGGACCGATTCCACATGAGGAGATTCCAGATGGCCATGCAATTCCCCTGCGCACTCGTTCGCACCGCGGCCTTCGCCGCCGGCCTCGCGATCGCCGGCTCCGCCGCCGCGCTCGACAGCGTGAAGATGATGATTCCCGCCAACCCGGGCGGCGGCTGGGACACCACCGGCCGCGAGCTCGGCAAGGCCATGCTCGCCGCGGGCGCGGTGAAGAACGTCCAGTACGACAACAAGGGCGGCGCGGCCGGCGCCATCGGCCTGGCCCAGTTCGTGAGCGCCTCGAAGGGAGACCCGAACGCCCTGATGATGGGCGGGATGGTGATGGTGGGCGGCACGATCCAGAACAAGTCCGCCGTCACGATGGACCAGGTGACGCCCATCGCGCGCCTCACCTCCGAGTACGAGGTGATCGTCGTCCCGACGGCCTCGCCCATCAAGGACATGAGGGACCTGATGGCCAGGCTCAAGGCCAACCCGGGCAGCATCTCCTGGGGCGGCGGCAGCGCCGGCGGCACCGACCACATCCTCGCGGGCCTGCTCGCCAAGGAAGTGGGCGTCGAGCCCGGCAAGGTGAACTACGTTCCCTTCAAGGGCGGCGGGGAGGCGGTGGCGGCCATCATCGGCGGCCACGTGTCCGTGGGCGTCTCGGGCCTGTCGGAGTTCTCCCAGCACATCCAGTCGGGCAAGATGCGCGCCCTCGCCGTCTCGTCGGCCAAGGCGATGGACAAGATCCCGAGCCTCAAGGAGCAGGGATACAACGTCGAGCTGGCCAACTGGCGCGGCATCTTCGGCGCCCCCGGCATCACCAAGGCGCAGCAGGCGGAGCTCATCAAGGTGGTCGAGGCCGCGACGAAGCACAAGTCGTGGGAGGAGACCCTCAAGAAGCAGGAGTGGACCAACTACTGGCAGCCCGGCGACGAGTACGGCGCCTTCGTGAAGAGCGAGATGGCGCGCATCGGGGCCATCCTCGCCGACCTGAACCTCGGCAAGAAGTAGCGTCGCGGCATCATCCGCCCGATGGCCCAGCGGCGCCCCAAGGGGCAGATCGCGGTATCCGCCGGAGTGCTGGCCCTCGGGGTGTTCATCCTCGTGGGAGCGGCGGACCTTCCCGCGGGCGGCGGCTATGCGCAGGTCGGGCCCGGCGTGGTTCCCCGGGTCGTCGGCGCGTGCCTCGTCCTCCTCGGCGCGATGCTCCTGCGCGAGGCGCTCACCGGGGGCTACCGCGGCGTCGACGAGGACGCGGAGGTGCACCTGCCCATGGACTGGGGGGCGTTCGCCTGGGTCACGGCCGGCATCCTAGCCTACGCCCTGCTCGTCGAGCCGGCGGGCTTCCTCATAGCCTCCACGCTCCTCTTCGTCGCGGTCGCGCGCGGCTTCGCGAGCCGCCGCTGGCTCTCGAACTCCCTCGTGGGGCTCGCCGTGGCGGCGTTCATCTTCGCCGTCTTCAATTACGCCCTGGGGCTCCAGCTCCCGGCGGGCATCCTGCGCGGCATCCTCCCCTAGATGGACATCTGGGCCCAGCTCATCAACGGCTTCGCGGTCGCCCTCACGGCGCAGAACCTGATGTGGGCGCTCGTGGGCGTGACGCTCGGCACCGCCGTGGGCGTATTGCCCGGCGTGGGCCCCGCCGTCACGGTCGCGCTGCTGCTGCCCATCACCACGAAGGTGGACGCGAGCGGCGCCCTCATCATGTTCGCCGGCATCTACTACGGCGCCATGTACGGCGGCTCGACCACCTCCATCCTGCTCAACACGCCCGGCGAGAGCGCGACCATCGTGACCGCGATGGAGGGCAACCAGATGGCCAAGCGCGGCCGCGCCGGGCCCGCGCTCGCCACCAGCGCCATCGGCTCGTTCGTGGCGGGAACGATCGCGACCATCGGGCTCACGTTCCTCTCGCCCCTCGTCGTGGAGCTGGGGCTCAAGTTCGGCCCCCCCGAGTACTTCGCGCTCATGATCGTCGCGTTCACCACGGTCTCCTCCGTGCTGGGCGACTCGACCCTGCGCGGCATGACGAGCCTCTTCCTCGGGCTCGCCATCGGGCTCGTGGGGATAGACAACCAGACCGGGCAGGCGCGGTTCGCCTACGGGGTGCCGCAGCTCCTCGACGGCATCGAGGTCGTCACCATCGCCGTGGGCCTCTTCGCGGTCGGGGAGACGATCTACTTCGCCTCGAAGATGAACCACGTCGAGGAGAAGCTGGAGAAGATCACCGGGTCGATCTGGATGAAGGCGGACGACTGGAGGCGCTCGTGGAAGCCGTGGCTGCGCGGCACGGTCATCGGCTTCCCTTTCGGCACCATCCCGGCGGGCGGCGCGGAAATCCCGACGTTCCTGTCGTACGCCATCGAGCGCAAGCTCGCGAAAAATTCCGAGGAGTTCGGCAAGGGCGCGATCGAGGGCGTGGCGGGCCCCGAGGCGGCCAACAACGCCTCGTCCACCGGGACGATGGTGCCGCTGCTCACGCTGGGGCTGCCCACCTCGGCGACCGCTGCGATCCTCCTGTCCGCCTTCCAGCAGTACGGCCTGCAGCCCGGCCCGCTGCTGTTCGAGACGAATCCCGCGCTCGTCTGGGGCCTCATCGCGAGTTTCTACGTGGGCAACGTGATGCTGCTCGTGCTGAACCTCCCGATGGTCGGGCTGTGGGTGAAGCTCCTCGCGATCCCCAAGCCGCAGCTCTACGCCGGCATCCTCGTGTTCGCGACCATGGGCGTGTACGGCATGCGCCAGTCGCCCTTCGACGTCTACCTGCTCTACGCGGTGGGGCTGGTGGGGTTCCTGATGCGCCGCTACGGCTTCCCGGCCGCGCCCGTGATCGTGGGCATGATCCTGGGCCCGCTCGCCGAGGAGCAGATGCGCCGCGCGCTCGCCATCAGCCAGGGCGACCCCATGATCTTCGCGACGCACCCGATCTCCGCCGGCCTGCTCGGCCTCGCCGCGGCGGTCATCGTCGTCCCGGGCCTGTGGCGCCGCTACGGGCCCGCCGGAAAGGCCGGCTGACCGCGGTGCCCGGGGCGCGCGACCCCGTCCTGCGCCCCACTTGCGGAAGTGCTAACCTGACCCCATCTCCGTTTCATACGGAGGTGAACGATGGCCTCGATCCGTCCCGCCGCCGTGGCGGGTGCCTTCTACCCGGATGACCCGGCGGTCCTCGCCGCCGAGGTGAGGCAGTGCCTTCAGGAGGCGCCGCCGCCCCGCGCGGGCGAGCGCGCTCCGAAGGCGATCATCGCTCCCCATGCCGGCTACATGTACTCCGGGCCGGTCGCGGGAACGGCCTACAGGCGGGTCGCGGCGCTTCGGGGCAAGGTCACGCGCGTGGTGCTCGCGGGTCCCTCGCACCGGGTCTTTGTGCGGGGGGCGGCCGTTCCCCGGGACGGCGCGTTTTCCACGCCGCTCGGCCAGGTCGAGCTGGACGCCGAGGCGCTCGCACGCCTTCGCGACCTGCCCTTCGTGGAAACGAGCGATCGCGCCCACGCGCAGGAGCATTCCCTCGAGGTGCACCTGCCGTTCCTGCAAACGGTGCTGGGAGAGTTCCGCCTCGTGCCCGTCGTCGTGGGCGACGCGTCACCCGCCGAGATGGCCGCGCTGCTGGAAGCGGCCTGGGGGGGCGACGAGACGCTCGTGGTGGTGAGTTCCGACCTTTCCCATTACCTTCCGTACCCGTCGGCTTGCGCCCGCGACGGCGAGACGGCCCGGGCGATCGTCTCGCTCGACTCGCGCCTGATGCCGGAAGAGGCCTGCGGCGCTTCGCCGGTCAACGGGCTGCTCGAGCTGGCACGGCGGCGCGGGATGGAAGCCGAGCTGGTGGACCTGCGCAACTCCGGCGACACGGCCGGCGGCCGCGGCCAGGTGGTCGGCTACGGCGCCTTCGTGTTCCGCGAGAAGGAGGCGGGCCATGCCTGAACCCGATCGCGGCCCGGTCCTGGTGGCCATCGCCCGCGAGGCGATCGCCGAGCGGCTCGGCCGCGGCATCGTCGTCGCGAGGAACGAGCCCTGGCTCGCGGAGCACGCGGCCAGCTTCGTGACCCTCCACCTCGACGAGATGCTGCGCGGATGCATCGGGTCCATCGACGCGCGCCGGCCGCTGGGCGAGGACGTGGCCGGCAACGCCCGGGCAGCGGCGTTCCGCGATCCGCGCTTCGAGCCCCTCACGGCGATGGAGTTCGACCGTGTCTCGGTCGAGGTGTCCGTCCTGTCGCCGCGCACCGCGCTTGCCGCCGCGAGCGAGGCCGAGGCCGTCGACAGGCTCCGGCCCGGCGTGGACGGCGTCTACCTGGAGTACGAGGACCACGCGGCGACCTTCCTGCCGCAGGTCTGGGAGAGCCTTCCCGACCCGGTCGATTTCCTGGCGGCGCTGCGCCAGAAGGCGCGCTTGCCCGCGCGCTTCTGGGACTCCTCGATCCGCCTGACCCGATACACCGTGGAGAAATTCGGCGATGGATACGCACCACATTGAGCCCGTGGAGGGCTCGCATCACCCCGCGCGATGGTGGCACCGGCTGGAGGACGGTCGCATCCAGTGCGACCTGTGCCCCCGCGACTGCCGCCTGCACGAGGGACAGCGCGGCGCGTGCTTCGTGCGCGCGCGCACCGGCGACGCGATGGTGCTCACCACCTACGGCCGCTCCTCGGGCTTCTGCCTCGACCCGATCGAGAAGAAGCCGCTCAACCACTTCTACCCGGGGACCTCGGTGCTCTCCTTCGGCACCGCGGGATGCAACCTCGCGTGCAAGTTCTGCCAGAACTGGGACCTCACGAAGTCGAGGGACATGGACAGCATGATGGACGAGGCCTCGCCCGAGGCCATCGCCCGCGCGGCGGTCAAGGCGGGGGCCAGGAGCGTGGCCTACACCTACAACGACCCCATCATCTTCGCCGAGTACGCGATCGACGTGGCCGAGGCCTGCCGTGCGGCGGGCGTCGCCAACGTGGCGGTCACCAACGGATTCATCCATCCCGAGCCTCGCCGGGAGTTCTACGGGCGCATGGACGCGGTGAACGTGGACCTGAAGGCGTTTACCGACGATTTCTACGTGAAGCTCACGGGCTCGAAGCTCGCGCCGGTGCTCGACACGCTGGCCTGGCTCGTGCACGACACGAAGGTGTGGCTCGAGATCACCACGCTCCTCATTCCCGGCCACAACGATTCCGACGCGGAGATCGAGGCCGAGTGCCGCTGGATCCGGAAGGAGCTGGGCACCGACGTGCCGCTGCACTTCAGCGCCTTCCATCCCGACTTCAAGATGGTGGACGTCCCACCGACGCCGCCTGCGACCCTGAGGCGCGCGAGGGGCATCGCGCTGGCGCAGGGGCTGCGCTACGTCTACACGGGAAACGTCCACGACCCGGAGGGCGACACGACCTTCTGCCCCGGCTGCGGGACGGCGCTCGTCGAGCGCGACTGGTACCGGATCGACGGGTACCGCCTCACCGCCGACGGGCATTGCCCCGACTGCGAAACGGCGATCGCCGGACGCTGGCAGCCGTTCGAGATCGCGCGCCAGTTCGGCCCGCGGCGCATTCCCGTCGCGATCGGCCGCGTCTCGTGACGGGAGCGGCCGAAGCGCCGGCGTGCGCGCCGCCGGACTTCTCGCCGCGACGGCCGACCGTCGCCTTTCCGGCGGGCTCCTGCGATTGCCACGCCCACATCCTCGGGCCCGCCTCCCGGCACGCCTATTCGCCCGATCGCGTCTACACGCCACCCGACTGCCTCCTGCCCGACTACCGCGCCATGCTCGCCGCGCTGGGCGTGGAGCGGGCGGTCCTCGTCCAGCCGAGCGTCTACGGCACCGACAACACGGTGCTGCTGGCGGCGCTTCGCGATCTCGGCGCGTCGGGGAGGGGAGTGGCCGTCGTGGATGCGTCGGCGACCGACGCGGAACTCGCGACCATGCACGCGAACGGCGTGCGCGGGGTGCGGGTCAACGTCGTCGACGTGAAGGACGGCAAGGGCGTGGTTCCGATCGAGCGCCTGCGCAGCCTTGCGCGCCGCGTCGCCCCGCTCGGATGGCACCTGGAGCTCCTCGCGCACGTCGACGAGTGGCCAACTCTCGACCGCGACCTGGCGGACTTCCCCGTGGAGGTCGTCTTCGGGCACCTGGGGTATCTGCCCGTGGCGCGGGGCATCGCGGACCCCGGCTTCCGCGCGCTCCTGCGCCTCGCGTCCTCGGGCCGCGCGTGGGCGAAGCTCACCGGCCCGTACCGGCTTTCCTCGCAGGCGATGCCCCATGCGGACGTGACGCCCTTCGCGCGCGCGCTGCTCGAGGCGGCGCCCGCGCGCGTGATCTGGGGCAGCGACTGGCCGCACGTCATGGTGAAGGGCCCGATGCCCAACGACGGCGACCTCGCGGACCTCCTGCTCGACTGGATCCCGGACGAAGGCCTTCGCCGCGCGGTGCTGGTCGACAACCCCGCGCGACTCTACGGCTTCGGCGCGGCGCTATAGCGGCTGGATGTCCGCCTGCTTCACGATCCTGCGGTAGGTGTCGATCTGCTCGCGCACGAAGCGGCCGAACTCGTCGGGCTTCATGGGCGAGGGCGCGATCCCGAGCTTCGCGAACTGCTCCTTCACTTCCGCGCTCTGCAGGATCGCCGTGATCTGCGCGTTCAGCTTCTGCACGATGGCGGGCGGCGTGCCGGCCGGCGCCCACACGCCGAACCACAGCGAGATGTCGAAATCCTTGAGCCCCTGCTCGGCGAGGGCGGGCACGTCGGGCATCACCTCGGCCCGCTTGAGCGTGGACACGCCGAGCGCCGTGAGCTTGCCGTCCTTCATTTGCCCCACCACGGTGTTGATGGGCGCCATGTAGAAGGCCGAGCGGCCCGTCATCGCGTCCTGGATGGCCTCGGGCGACCCCTTGTAGGGGATGTGGAGCATCTTCACGCCGGCCACCTGGGCGAAGTACTCCGCGGCGAGGTGGGTGGAGCTGCCCACGCCGGCCGACGCGAACGGGATCTCGCCGGGCTTCGCCTTCGCCGCGTCGATGAGCGCCTTCACGGTCGGGTAGGCGCCGCCCTTCTGCACGACCATCGCGTACGGCGTGATGCCGAGGATGGCGACGTCGACCAGGTCCTTCGTCGGGTCGTAGGGCAGCGTCTTGTAGATGGCGGGGTTCGCGGCGTGCGAGGCGGACTGCACGAGCAGCGTGTACCCGTCGGGGTCGGCCTTCACCACGGCCTGGGTGCCGATCTGGCCGCCGGCGCCGGGGCGGTTCTCGACCACGACGGGCTGCTTCCATGCTTCGCCGAGGTGCTTGCCGACGATGCGCCCGGCGATGTCGGCACCGGAACCCGGCGTGAGCGGGACGATGATGCGGATGGGCTTGGCAGGGTAGTCCTGCGCGGCCGAGAGCGTCGCGGCCATGGCGACGGCCGCGCCTGCGGCCAGGCGCGTGAGTCGGTTCATCTTCTTATCCTCCTTGTGCTTGCGTGGAATGGCTTTCAGGCAGGGCGGGGCAGGGTCGCGTCGACGCGGTCGATGAAGCGGCGCACCGCGTCGTTGAACGCCTGCGGCTGCTCGATGTTCGACAGGTGGGCCGCGTCCTCGAGGATCACGAACTCGGAGCCGGCGATCACGCGGTGGAGGACGGTCGCCTGGTCCACGGTGCAGGCCGGGTCCTGCCGCCCCGTGAGGACCAGCGTGGGAGCGGCGATCTTCAGGCACATCGTGGTCTGCGCCATGTCGCGCACCGCGCACGCGCAGGCCATGTAGCCCTCCGCGCCCGTGCCGAGGATCATGCGGCGCACCTTCTCGATGTCCGCCGGCGCGCGGCGGATGAAGGGCTCCGTGAACCAGCGCTTGATCGTGCTCTCGGCGAGCGCCGCGGTGCCCTGGGCGCGGGCGATCGCGAGTCGCTCCTCCCACATCGCGCGCGGGGGCATCTCGCTCGCCGTGTCGCAGAGGGAAAGGGACAGCACCTTGCCCGGGTAGCGGGCCCCCAGCTGCTGGCCGATCATGCCGCCCATCGACAGCCCGACGAAATGCGCCGAGGCGATGCCCAGGGCGTCCATGAGCGCGGCGGCGTCGTCCGCGAGCGAGGCGATGGAATAGGGGCCGGTAGTGGTCGACGACCTGCCGTGGCCCCGCGTGTCGTAGCGCAGGACCCGGTAGCGGTCGGCGAGCGCCGGAAGCGTCCAGTCCCACATGTCGTAGCTGGACATGAGGCTGTTGCTCATGAGGACGACGCGGCCGCCGGCGGGGCCGTCGAAGCGATAGGCGATCTCGGCGCCGTTGACCGATACGGTCGCGGCCTGGGGCTGGGTGGGCATGGCGTGGCTTGCGGGAAGGGTCACTTGAGGAAGCCGGCCTCGCGCAGGTAGCGCTGGACGCCGGGATGGAGAAGGTCGACGCGCGGGACGGCCGCGACGGTGGTGGCGGCGGTGGTCTCGCGGGCCTGGGGAAGCCGCTTCGCGATGGCCGCCTCGCCCTTGTGAAGGGCGCGGACCAGCCGGTAGGCCGTCTCGTCGGGAAGCCCCGGTCGCGCGATCACGTAGGCCCAGGAGCCCACGGAAGCGAGCGGAGCGTCCTGCCCGGGGTAGCTGCCGGCCGGGACGACGAGGGGCTTGAGGAAGGCGTGCTTGGCGAGGATGCGCCGCGCCTCGGCTTCGTCCGGGACGATGAAGCGCGCGCCTGCCGGGGACTTCGCCACCGCCGCGAACCCTGGCCATCCGATGCCGCCGCCCCAGAGCGCCGCGACGCGCCCGTCCAGGACCATGGCCGGGCCGTCGCCCGCGCGCTCGAGGAAGACGGCCTGGAAGTCCTTCCGCATGTCGTAGCCGAGGCCGTCCAGCACGTAGCGCGCGAGGATCACGAGCCCGGAGCCCTGCGCGCCGAAGGCGACGGGCTTGCCGAGGAGGTCGGTGATTCGCCGGTGGGGGCTGTCGCCGCGAAGGACGAACATGCCCGGCGTCGAGTACATCGCGCAGAGGACCTTCAGGTCGGCCGGAGGGCGCCCGACGCCCGCGAGCGCCTCGACGAGTGGCTCCCCCGTGACCAGCGCGATGTCGAGCTCCCCCTTCTCGACGAGGGGAATGTTCTCCGTGCTGCCCTTGGTGTTGCGCGGGACCACGTTGAGCCCCGGGTCGGCCTCGTTCACCGTCGCTGCGAAGGCGTCGCCATAGACGGGGAAGCCGCCGCCCGGCGTGGCCGTGCCCAGGGTCACGTCGGTGCGCTGCTGCGCGCGCGCGAGGCCGAACGGGAAGGCGGCGAGCGCGCCCGCGAAGAGAACCATCCGGCGTCCGTTCATCGGCGAATCCCCGCGTGGAAGACGCCGTGAGCTTACCTCACAACCGGGGCGTGGCGCCTCACCGCGCCCAGTCCGGGTGCTGGTCGTGGAGCTCGCGGTGCTGCTCGATGAGCACCTGGTAGAAGGAAAGCCGCTCCGCCGTGACCTCGCCGCGGCCGGCGGCCGCGATCACCGCGCACCCGGGCTCCGACAGGTGGACGCAGTCGTTGAACTTGCAGCCGCCGAGAAACGGCCGGAACTCGCGCATCGCCTCGCCGATCTGCCGCTCGGTCAGGTGGAATAGGCCGAAGGACTGGAAGCCCGGCGTGTCGATGATGGCCGCGTCGCGGTCGAGGCGGAACATGCGCGAAAAGGTGGTCGTGTGCGTGCCGACGCCCAGCGACGCCGAGATCTCGCCGACGCGGGCGACCTCGTTCATCACCAGCGCGTTGACCGTCTTCGACTTGCCCATGCCGCTCTGGCCCACGAGCAGCGTGATCTTGCCGTCCAGCAGCGGCAGCAGCGCCGTCGTGTCGAACTTGGCCGACATGGAGATCACCGGGTAGCCGATCTTCTCGTATGCGTCGAGCGAGCGGCGCGCCTCGGCGTGCTCCGGCAGATCCGACTTGTTGAGCGCGATGATCGCGGGGATGCCGGCGGCCTCGCAGGCCACAAGGCTCAGGTTCAGGAACGCTTCGCTGAAGGCCGGGCGGGGGGCGAGCAGGATCACCGCCTGGTCGACGTTGGCCGCGAGCGTCTTCTCCTTCCACTGGTCGGAGCGGAAGAGGATGTTGCGGCGGGTGCCCACGCGCTCGATGGAGCCCTGGGCGGCGCCGGCCAGGCGCACCTCGACGAAGTCGCCGCAGGCCGCATCCTGCTTGCGCCCCTTGCGAGTGCAGACGACCTGGCGGCGGCCGGCGAGCTCGACGAGGAACTCGCGCCCGAAGTCGGCCACGACGCGCCCCTCGGCGACGACCTGCTGCTCCCTCTCGCGCCGGGTCGTCATGCGCCCGCGCCTACAGGTCGAACAGCGCGTCGACCTTGGCGGCGCAGATGAAGTCGTTCTCCGAGAGGCCGCCGATAGCGTGGGTCCAGTAGGAGACCGTGCACTGGTTGTAGCCCACGGCGAGGTCCGGGTGGTGGCCCTCGCGGTGCGAGATCCAGGCGGTGGCGTTCACGAAGGCCATGGTCTCGTGGTAGTTGGCGAAGCGGTAGGTCTTGGCGATGGCGTTGCCTTCGCGCGACCAGCCGGCGAGCCCCTTGAGCAGCGGGCCCACCTGGGCTTTCGTGAGGGGGGCGACCCCGCCCTCGCAGGGCAGGCACTTCTTGCGGGCGAGTTCGTTCATGGCGGCAGCGGGGAGTGGTCGAGGGCGGCGCTCGGGGGCGGCGCGGGCCCCGCGGCGAGGCGGCGCAGGTGCGCGATCCGTATCGCCGCCGGCGGATGGGAATCATACACGAGGGAGTGCAGCGGATCGGGCGTCAGCGTGGCCGCGTTGTCGCGATAGAGCTTGCCCAGCGCGCTCACCAGGTCGTCCGCGCTTGCGTGGCTCGCCGCGTACTCGTCGGCCTCGAACTCCTGACGGCGCGCGAGCAGGCTCGCGAGGGGCTGGAAGGGGAAGGTGAAGACGGGGACGGCCAGCAGGAACGCGGCGAGCAGCGCGCCGGTGGGCGCGGCCCGATCGAAGCCGAATGCCGCCGCGAACGCGGGCTCCCGCGCGGCCCACCCCAGGACGGCGAGGAGGACGAAGGCGAGCGCGAAGCGCACCGCGAGCAGCCGCGGGATGTGGCCGCGCGCGAAGTGGCCCAGCTCGTGCGCAAGCACGGCCTCGATCTCGCCGCGCGTGAGGCGCTCGATCAGCGTGTCGAAGAACACGATGCGCTTGGCGCGGCCGAACCCGGTGAAGTAGGCGTTGCCATGGCTCGAGCGCCGCGAGCCGTCCATCACGAAGAGTCCCTCGGCCCGGAAGCCGCAGCGGGCCACGAGCGCCTCGATGCCGCGGCGCAGCTCGCCTTCCTCGAGGGGCGTGAAGCGGTTGAAGAGCGGCGCGATCCAGCGCGGAAAGACGGCAACCAGCACGAGCGTGAACACGACCCACGCCGCCCAGGCCCAGACCCACCACCACGCGCCCGTCGACTCGATGAACCAGCAGACGGCCAGCACGAGCGGGGTGCCCAGCGCGGCCGCGAGGGCGATGCCCTTGGCGAGGTCCGCGGCGAACGTGGCGGGCGTGGTCTGGTTGAATCCGTGCCTCGCCTCGACGCCGAAGGTGCGCCACGCGTCGAAGGGGAGCGACGCGGCGGCACCCACGGCCACGAAGCCGAACACCGTGGCGAGGTCGCGGGCGTAGCCGGGGCCCAGGAGGGCGAGCGACGCGGCGTCGAGGAGCGCGAGGCCCCCGCCCACGCTCATCGCGAGCAGCAGCGCCCCGTCGACGAAGACGGTCTCCACCGCGGCCACGCGGACCTTGTCGCGCGTGTAGTCCGCCGCCCGCGCGTGCGCCTCCGGCGGCACGATCGCGGCGAAGTCCTCCGGCACGCGGTCGCGGTTGCCCGCGACGTGACGGGAGTGGCGGGCGAGGAGCCACAGGCGCCAGGCGACGGCGGCGAGGGCGAAGGCGACGAAGACGGGGGCGAAGGCGTTCAAGGTGGTTGGTGGATGCACGCGCGCCGTGACACAATCCGGACGCGACGATACTTCACATTCTAATGGCACAGGACAAGGCACCGCTCGTCTGGGTCGACATGGAGATGTCGGGGCTCGTTCCCGACCGCGACCGGATTCTCGAGGTCGCGCTCGTGGTGACCGACGGCGAGCTCAACACGATCGCCGAGGCCCCCGTCTGGGTGGTCCACCAGCCCGACGAGGTGCTGGAGGCCATGGACTCCTGGAACAAGGGCACGCACGGACGATCCGGTCTCATCGACAAGGTCCGGGCCTCGAAGTTCAGCGAGGCCGAGGTCGAGGAGATGATCCTCGGGTTCCTGAAGGACCATGTCCCCGCGGCGACCGCCCCCCTTGCCGGCAACACGGTGCACCAGGACCGGCGCTTCATGGCCCGCTACATGCCGGCCTTCGAGTCGTACCTGCACTACCGCATCGTCGACGTGTCGACCCTTAAGGAGCTGGCCCGGCGCTGGCGCCCGGACGTCCTGGCCGGGGTGGTCAAGGAGTCGAAGCACGAGGCGCTTGCCGACGTCTACGAGTCCATCGAAGAGCTGCGCTACTACCGGCGCACGTTCCTGCGGGCGGAGCCCGGCACCGCGGGCTAGTCCCGGGCCCAGTCGCGCGAGCGCTCCACTGCGCGGCGCCATTGGGCGAGCCGTGACTCGGCCTCGTCCCGGGAGGCGAGGGGCTCGAAGGCGCGGTCGCGCGACCACAGGGAGGCGATCTGCGCTTCGTCCTCCCAGAAGCCCACCGCCAGCCCCGCGTGATAGGCCGCGCCCAGCGCCGTCGTCTCGCGCACGCGGGGCCGCACGACGGGCACGCCGAGCAGGTCCGCCTGGATCTGCATGAGCAGGTCGTTGGCGGTGGCGCCGCCGTCCACGCGCAGCTCCGCGAGGGCGATGCCGGAATCGGCCACCATGGCCGCCAGCAGTTCCGCGCTCTGGAAGGCGATGGCCTCGAGGGTGGCGCGCGCGAGGTGGGCACGCGTCGAGCCGCGCGTGAGGCCCACGATGGTGCCGCGGGCGTGCGGGTCCCAGTGGGGCGAGCCCAGCCCGGCGAGGGCGGGGACGAAATGGACGCCGCCGGAGTCGGGGACGCTCGCGGCGAGCGGCCCCACCTCCTCGGCGCGCTCGATGATCCCGAGCCCGTCGCGCAGCCACTGCACCGCGGCCCCGCCCACGAACACGCTGCCCTCGAGCGCGTAGTGCGCCCGCTCGCCGCGGCGCCAGGCGACCGTCGTGAGCAGGCGGTGGCGCGAGGCCGAGGGGCGCTCGCCGGTGTTCATGAGCAGGAAGCAGCCCGTCCCGTAGGTGTTCTTCGCGAGCCCGGGGCGGTGGCAGGCCTGGCCGAAGAGCGCCGCCTGCTGGTCGCCCGACATCCCCGCGATGGGAAGCCCCGCCGGCAGGCCCTCGCAGCTCGTGCGGCCCACGATCTCGCCCGCCTGCATGACCCGCGGCAGGACGGCGCGGGGAATGCCGAGGATCGCGAGGAGCTCGTCGTCCCAGTCGAGGCTGTGGATGTTGAAGAGCAGGGTGCGCGAGGCGTTGCTCGCGTCGGTGACGTGGGCCTCCCCCCTCGTGAGCTGCCAGGCGAGCCACGAATCGACGGTGCCGAAGGCGAGCTCGCCGCGTTCGGCACGCTCCCTGGCCCCGGGGACGCAGTCGAGGAGCCAGGCCAGCTTGGTCCCGGAAAAATAGGCGTCCAGGACCAGGCCGGTGCGCTCGCGGAAGGCGGCATCGTGCCCGGCCTGCCGGAGCGCGTCACATCGCGACGCTGTGCGTCGGTCCTGCCAGACGATGGCGTTGGCCACCGGGCGGCCCGTGGCGCGCTCCCAGAGGATGGTGGTCTCGCGCTGGTTCGTGATGCCCACGGCGGCCACGTCCGAGGAAGCAAGGCCCGCCTGGGCGAGCGCGCGGGCCGCCACGTCGCGCTGGGAGGCGAAGATCTCCTCGGGGTCGTGCTCGACCCAGCCCGGCTGGGGGAAGATCTGGCGGAATTCTTGCTGCGCGGTGGAAATGGGCTCCCCGGCGCGGTCGAAGACGATCGCCCGGGAGCTGGTGGTGCCCTGGTCCAGGGCTAGGATGGCTTTCATCGGCAGGCGAGGTTCCTGCTTGCCGGCCGATGATACGTTAAAATACCCGTACGGCCCCGCCTTGCAGACGGCCGGTGAAGGAGCTTCTTTTGGGACTTCTGGACGACCTCAAGAAACAGGCTGACGCCGTCAAGGCGCAGGACGTCGACAAGACCGAGAGCCTCAGGGCCAACGCCGTGGCGGTGGACCATGCGCTGCGCCGCGTGTTCCTCTACATGAACGACCTGGGCAAGCAGCTGAACGTGGTCCAGATGCCGTGCCCGTTCGTCTACAAGCTGCCCACGGTGGGGGACATCTCCGGTCTCGCCTTCAAGGACTTCTTCTCCGACTTCCGCTCCAAGCACTTCATCGACAAGGACTACTACGGCGAGGTGCACATCGCGGCCCGCTGCGGCTCCGACAAGGTGCTCACGATCAAGAAGGGCCCGGACGAGATGGAGAAGTTCCGGGACATCCTCTGGCAGTACAACATCGAGCACAAGAGCGAGCAGTACCGCGATCAGCGCAAGGTCATCACCCACGAGATGTTCGAGGTGAAGTGCGACTTCCGCCTGCAGGCGAAGTTCGAGGGCGACCACGAGACCGGGCGGCTCAAGATCATGGCCAAGAACGTCGGGGATTTCACGATCGACGTCTTCCAGCTGCATGCGCTCGAGTTCAACGACAAGGCGGTCGAGGAGTTCGCGAAGTACTTCCTCGGCCGTCCCAACGAGTGGGTGGAGCTCGTCAAGCGCTCGCCGCTCAACCAGCGCGCCGCGGCCGCCCCCGCGCCCAAGCCCAAGGTCGAGCCCCGGTACGCGGTGCAGAAGGATCCGCCCAAGGCCGCGCCCGCGGCCGAGGAGAAGAAGGGCCTGCTGGGGTCGCTGCGGTCCTTCATCAAGAAGGACTAGGCCTCTCCCGCGGGGCGCCCCACCGGGCGCGGCCCGCCTCCGGCGCGTCTCCTGCCCGTGATTTTCGGCGGGCTTGTTGCGCTGCGTCACAAAACGGAAACGCGGCCATCCGCAGGGCGAGGTAACATTGCGCCACGAAGACCGGATCCGGCCACGGGGCCGCTTGGAGAAGCCCCGGGCCCAGAGCGACCTGGCCAACCAGACCCATCCCTTCCATGGAGAACCGCTCAATGACCCGCAAATTCCTGCTGGCCGCCCTTGTCGCGGCCACCTTCTCGACGACCGGGGCGCAGGCCCAGACCGAGATCCAGTGGTGGCACTCGATGGGCGGCGCCCTCGGCGACAAGCTGACCGAGCTCGCCAACAAGTTCAACGCCAGCCAGACCGAGTACAAGGTGGTCCCGTCGTACAAGGGCTCCTATCCCGATTCCCTCACGGCGGCCATCGCCGCCTACCGCGCCGGCAACGCGCCGCACATCCTGCAGGTCTTCGAGGTGGGCACGGCTACCATGATGGCGGCCAAGGGCGCGGTGGTTCCCGTCTACAAGCTGATGAAGGACGCCGACGAGCCCTTCGACCCGAAGGTCTACCTGCCGACGGTGACGGGCTACTACTCCGACAGCAAGGGCAACATGCTGTCCTTCCCGTTCAACAGCTCCACGGTCGTTTTCTACATCAACAAGGACGCCTACAAGAAGGCGGGCCTCGACCCGAACAAGGCCCCGAAGACGTGGAAGGAGTTCATCGCCGCCGCCGAGAAGCTGAAGGCCTCCGGGCAGCAGTGCGTCTACACGACGGGCTGGCCTTCCTGGATGCACATCGAGAACTTCTCGGCCTGGCACAACGTGCCCATCGGCACGAAGGAAAACGGCATGGGCGGCATGGACACCGAGTTCCAGGTGAATTCCCCGCTGCACGTGCGCCACGTGGCGATGCTGGGCGACATGGCCAAGAAAGGCCTGTTCACCTACGCCGGCCGCACCAACCAGGGCGAGGCCAAGTTCTCGAGCGGCGAGTGCGCGATGCTCACCTCCTCGACCGGCGCGCAGGCCAACATCCGCCGCATGGCCAAGTTCGACTGGTCGGTGAACTTCATCCCCTACCACGACGACGTGAAGGGCGCCCCGCAGAATTCCATCATCGGCGGCGCCTCGCTTTGGGTCATGGGCGGCAAGACCAACAACGCCTACAAGGGCGTGGCCAAGTTCTTCTCGTTCCTGTCGAAGCCCGAGATCCAGATGGAGTGGCACACCGGGACTGGCTACGTGCCGATCACGATGGCCGCCTACGAGATGACCCGCAAGTCCGGCTTCTACGACAAGAACCCGGGCGCCGACATCGCGGTGAAGCAGCTGACCAACAAGCCGCCGACGGCCAACTCCAAGGGCCTGCGCTTCGGCAACTACGTGCAGGGGCGCGAGGTGATCGAGGAGGAGATGGAGCAGGTGTTCGCGGGCAAGAAGGACGCCAAGGCCGCCATGGACGACGCGGTCAAGCGCGGCAACGAGATCCTGCGCAAGTTCCAGGCGGCGAACAAGGGCTGACGCAAGAGGCATGGACAAGGGGCCGCGAGGCCCCTTTCCACATCCGGACCATGGAAAAGCGGGTCGTCTTCCGGTCGGCGTGGCTCCCCTACGTGCTGCTCGCGCCGCAGCTCGTGATCACGGCCATGTTCTTCTTCTGGCCGGCGATCCAGGCCGTCTATTACTCGTTCCTCCTGCAGGACGCCTTCGGGATGTCCTCGCAGTTCGTCTGGTTCCAGAACTACACCGACCTCTTCAGGGACTCGCACTACCTGTCCTCGTTCAAGACCACCGCGTTCTTCGCGACGATGGTCGCGACCACGGGCATCTTCATCTCGCTGCTGCTCGCGACGATGGCCGACTCGGTGGTGAAGGGAGCGCTCGTCTACAAGACCTTCCTCATCTGGCCCTACGCGGTGGCGCCCGCCATCGCCGGCGTCCTGTGGGCGTTCATCTTCGCCCCGTCCATCGGCATCGTCACCTACTACCTCAAGCTGTTCGGTTTCGACTGGAACTGGATCATCGACCCCGAGCAGGCCATGGCGCTGGTGGTGATCGCCTCGGTGTGGAAGCAGATCAGCTACAACTTCCTCTTCTTCCTCGCGGGGCTGCAGTCGATCCCGAAGTCGCTCATCGAGGCCGCGGCCATCGACGGCGCCGGCCCCTTCCGCCGCTTCTGGACGATCGTCTTCCCGCTGCTCTCGCCGACGACCTTCTTCCTGCTCGTCATCAACATCATCTACTCGTTCTTCGACACCTTCGGCGTGATCGACGCCACCACGCAAGGCGGCCCCGGCGACGCGACCAAGGTGCTCGTCTACAAGGTGTACTACGACGGCGTGAAGGCCGCGGACCTCGGAGGGTCTTCCGCGCAGTCGGTGATCCTCATGATCGTTGTGGTGGCGCTCACGGTCGTCCAGTTCCGCTACGTCGAGCGCAAGGTCCAGTACTAGCCATGCGTGGTCGAGGAACGAGCCGTCAACTGACATGGTAGAAAACAGGCCCGTAAGAGACGTCTTCGCGCACGCGGTGCTGATCGTCGGCATCGTGATCGTGGCCTTCCCGCTGTGGGTCACGTTCGTCGCCTCGACCCTCACGTTCGACCAGATCGTGACGGTGCCCATGCCGCTGTGGCCCGGCGACCAGTTCATGAACAACTACTCGCAGGTCCTGGCGCACGGCTCCGAGAAGGGATCCTCCGCCCCGGTCTCGACGATGCTCGTGAACAGCCTGATCATGGCGCTGTCGATCTCGATCGGGAAGATCTTCATCTCGATCCTCTCGGCCTTCGCCATCGTGTACTTCCGCTTCCCCGGCCGCCAGTTCTTCTTCTGGAGCGTGTTCGTGACGCTGATGCTGCCGGTGGAGGTGCGCATCATCCCCACCTTCAAGGTCGCCTCCGACCTCGGCATCCTCAACTCCCACGTGGGTCTCGCCATGCCGCTCATCGCCTCGGCCACGGCGACGTTCCTCTTCCGCCAGTTCTTCATGACCATTCCCGACGAGCTGGCGGAAGCCGCCCGCATCGACGGCGCGGGCCCCATGCGCTTCTTCTTCGACGTGATGCTGCCGCTGTCGAAGACGCACATCGCGGCCCTCTTCGTGATCCTCTTCATCTACGGGTGGAACCAGTACCTCTGGCCTCTCCTCATCACGGCGAACGAGTCGATGTACACCGTGGTGATCGGCATCAAGCGCATGATCGCCGGCGGCGACGCCTCCAACGAGTGGCACCTCATCATGGCCACCGCCATGCTGGCGCTAATGCCGCCGGCGCTCGTGGTGGTGCTCATGCAGAAGTGGTTCGTGAAGGGCCTCGTGGAAACGGAAAAGTAGGCAAACAGGGACGGCGACGACAGATGGCGGAAATTGTCCTCCAGGGCGTGACCAAGAGCTTCGGCAAGACCGAGGTCATCCACAAGACCGACGTCACGATCAACGACGGGGAGTTCGTCGTGATGGTGGGCCCCTCGGGCTGCGGCAAGTCGACGCTCCTTCGCATGATCGCGGGGCTCGAGACGACCACCGAGGGCGAGGTCCGCATCGCGGGCAAGCGCATGAACGAGGTCGAGCCCAAGGACAGGAACATCGCGATGGTGTTCCAGAACTACGCGCTCTACCCGCACATGAGCGTGTACGACAACATGGCCTACGGCCTCAAGATCCGCAAGTTCACCAAGGAGGACATCGAGAAGCGCGTGCAGCGCGCCGCCGGCATCCTCGAGCTGGGCCCCTACCTGCAGAGGAAGCCGCGCGAGCTCTCCGGCGGCCAGCGCCAGCGCGTGGCCATGGGCCGGGCCATCGTTCGCGAGCCCGCCGCGTTCCTCTTCGACGAGCCGCTGTCGAACCTGGACGCGAAGCTGCGCGTGCAGATGCGCCTGGAGATCCAGAAGCTGCACCGGGAGTTGCGCACGACGAGCGTGTACGTGACCCACGACCAGGTCGAGGCGATGACGCTCGCCAACCGCATGATCGTCATCAACGCGGGCGTGGTCGAGCAGATCGGCGCGCCGCTGCAGGTGTACGACGATCCGGCCTCGCTCTTCGTGGCCGGCTTCATCGGCTCGCCGTCGATGAACTTCATGCCCGGGCGGCGCGCGGGCGACGGCGTCGACGTGGGCGAGGGGATCGTCGTGCCGCTTCCGCCCGAGGTCCGCGGGAAGGCCGGCGACCAGGTGACGGTGGGGGTGCGCCCCGAGCACTTCGTGTCGGGCGCAGGCAGCGGCCCGCGGTTCAAGCTGCACGTGGACACGGTCGAGGCCCTGGGTGCCGATTCGCTGCTGCACGCCGGCTTCAACGGCACGCTCCTCGTCGTCCGCATCGAGGGGCACTCGACGCCCGAGGCCGGCACGGCGCTCGACGTGTCGATCATGCCGGGCAAGGCCTACTTCTTCGACACCGCCACGGGCAAGCGCCTCAAGGCATGACGGCGCACGCCCGGCGGCTCGAGGAGCTCACGCTCAACTCGTCCGCGCCGCCGGGGCAGCTCCTCTACGACGGCTGGCTCCTGCGCTTCTCGGCGGGCAAGGCGAAGCGCGCCCGCTCCGTGAACGCGCTCTACGCGTCGCGGCTGCCCCTCGACGAGAAGGTGGCGCACTGCGAGCGCGTCTACGGCGAGCGGGGGCTCCCGGCCATCTTCCGGCTGTCGATGCACACGGTGCCGGAGGGCCTCGACGCGTTCCTCGAAGCGCGCGGCTACGGGCGCTTCGAGTCCACGCAGGTGCGAAGCGCCGCCATCGACCCCGCCCCGGCCGGCGGCGACGGGGTCGAGAGCCCGCGCCTCGAGGAGTGGTTCGACATGGTGGGAGACCTGAGGGGCTCGCCCATCGCGCACCGCGCGGCCCACCTCGCGCGCCTCGCGGCGCTGCCGCTCGCGCTGCGCACGGCGGCCGTCCTCGAGGAAGGCGTCGTGGTCGCCACGGGGCTCGCGATCGCGGAGGACGACCACGTCGGCCTCTTCGACGTGGCCACCCGCGAGGAGGCGCGCCGGCGCGGCCACGCGCGGCGCATCGTGTCGGCCCTGCTGCGCTGGGGCTGGGAGCAGGGCGCGCGCCGGTCGTACCTGCAGGTGGAGGAGGGCAACGCGGCCGCCATCGCCCTCTACGAACGCTACGGCTTCTCGCTCGCCTACCGCTACTGGTACCGCGGGCGCCCCGGGGAGACGCGATGAGCGCGATCGACGAGTGGTCCCTGCGGCTGGGCGAGGCGTGCCGGGCCGCGAACCGGAAGGTCGCCACGGCCGAATCGTGCACGGGGGGCGGCGTGGGGGAGGCGATCACGCGCACGCCCGGCAGCTCGGCGTGGTACGACCGCGGGTTCGTGACCTACTCCAACGAGGCCAAGGTCGACCTCCTCGGCGTGAGGCAGGAGACGATCGGCTCCTTCGGCGCGGTCTCCGAGGCCGTGGCCCGCGAGATGGCGGTGGGGGCGCTCCACCAGAGCGACGCGGACCTCGCCGTGGCCGTGACGGGCGTGGCCGGGCCCGACGGCGGCACCGCCGCCAAGCCCGTGGGCCTCGTCTGGTTCGCCTGGGCCTCGCTCGACGGCGAGGTGCGGACGAAATTCGAGGTCTTCGGCGGGGACCGCGCGGCCGTGCGGGAGCAGGCGGTGCTCGAGGCGCTGCAGGGGCTGGTGGCGCTCGCCGCGCCCCGGAGCTGAGGCACTCCTCCTCCGGCGATCCCGGTCCCGGGCGCGGGGAATCCGGCCCCGCTTGACACCAGAACGATCGTTCTGTAGCTTACCGAACAATCGTTCTGTCCACCGGTTGCCCGCACATGGCGTTGAAACAGCACCAGCCCCTCGACCCGGCGTACCTGGAGAAGCTCCAGGACTACTACGCCGAGCACAAGGTGATCCCCTCCTACTCGGTGCTCGCCACCCTGTGGGGGATCTCCGCCAAGTCGTGGGTGTCGGAGTGCGTGCGCCGCTTCGAGGAGGCGGGCTACCTGGACTGGACCCCTGACCGGCAATTGAAGCCCGGGCCCCGGTTCTTCGAGCGGCGGCTCGCGCACGACACCGTCCAGGCGGGGCTGCCCAACCCGGCGCTGTCGGACGGCTACGACCTGGTCACGATCGACGACTACCTCATCCGGGTGCCGTCGAAGACGAGCCTGGTGCGCGTGAAGGGCGAATCGATGATCGACGCCGGCATCCACGACGGCGACCTCATCGTGGTCGAGCAGCAGCCCAACGCCAACGTCGGCGAGATCGTCGTGGCGATCGTGGACAACGAATTCACCGTGAAATACCTGGACCGAGAAAAAGGCACGTTCGTCCTGAAGCCCGCGAACAAGGCCTTCCCGGTCATTCGCCCGAAGGGGCGCCTGGAGATTTTCGGTGTGATGGCGGGCCTCGTGCGGCGCACGCGCTGACGGGGCCTGGGCGGAAAGTTCAACCTCAAACGTATGGGATAATTCCAATGCTCAAAGTCATCGCAAACCGCGAATCCGAAGCCCCCAAGATGGACGAGAACAAGTCGAAGGCCCTGCAGGCCGCGCTCACCCAGATCGAGCGCCAGTTCGGCAAGGGCTCGATCATGCGCATGGGCGACAAGGATGTCGAAAAAGGCATCGAGGTCGTCTCCACCGGCTCCCTGGGCCTCGACCTCGCCCTCGGCGTGGGCGGCCTGCCGCGCGGCCGCGTCGTCGAGATCTACGGGCCGGAGTCCTCCGGCAAGACGACGCTCACGCTCCAGGTCATCGCCAACATCCAGAAGCTGGGCGGCACGGCCGCCTTCATCGACGCGGAGCACGCGCTCGACCCGCAGTACGCGCAGCGCCTCGGCGTGGACACCTCCGAGCTCCTGCTCTCGCAGCCCGACAACGGCGAGCAGGCCCTCGAGATCGCGGACATGCTCGTGCGCTCGGCCGCCGTCGACTGCGTGGTGGTCGACTCCGTCGCGGCCCTCACCCCCAAGGCCGAGATCGAGGGCGAGATGGGCGAGCCGCAGATGGGCCTGCAGGCGCGCCTGATGAGCCAGGCGCTGCGCAAGCTCACCGCCAACATCAAGCGCACCAACACGCTCGTCATCTTCATCAACCAGATCCGCATGAAGATCGGCGTCATGTTCGGCAACCCCGAGACCA
>JBBIJT010000012.1:0-5318 GCA_037445795.1 Betaproteobacteria bacterium
GGGCCGGGCTTTTCGGGTGCGAGGAGGCGGGCTCAGTACTTGACCGCGAGGCCCGACTGCATCGAGAACCAGGCGCCGAGGTCGACCATGTCCTTCTCGGAGAGGTTGGCGACCTGCCCGGCCATGATCGGGTTCTTGCGCTTCCCGAGCTTGTAGTGCTTCAGCGCGGTGGCGATGTAGTCGGCGTGCTGGCCGGCGATCTTGGGGAAGTCCGGGGTCGCGCTGATGCCGGATTCGCCGTGGCAGGCCTTGCAGGGCTCCGCCTTGGCCTTGCCGGCGTCGGCGTCGCCCTTGGCCGCGAATGCGGGGGCGGAAAGGGCGAGGACCGCGACGGCGAGGAGAGCGTGCTTGTTCATGGCGCCCCTCACTTCCCGGCGACGGCAGCGCCGCCCGCCTGCGAATAGTAGGCCGCGAGGTCCTCCATGTCCTTCTCGGAGAGCGTCGCTGCGATGGAGCGCATCGTCGCGTGGTCGCGCTCGCCCTTCTGGTACTGCTTGAGCGCGCTGACGATGTAGGCGGCGTGCTGCCCGCCGAGCTTGGGTACCTGGTAGACCTCCGGGAAGGCCGTCTTCCAGCCCGGGATGCCGTGGCAGCCCATGCACTGGAAGTTCTTCTGCCGGCCAGCGGCGGGATCCCCCGCCGCGTGGGCGGTGGTGGCAAGCGCCGCGGCGACGGCGGCGATGAGGAGGCGGGTGCGGGACATGGCGTCTCGTTATGGTCTGGACTTCGGGGGAGGCAGCCGACCCTCTTCCCAAGGTCCCGGCGCCGTTCGGCGCGGATTATAGCCCACCGCCAAGGCGGGCGCCACGAGGACGCGGGCTAGTCGAGCCCGGCCTCGAGGGGGCGCGGCGCCCCCAGGTGGTACCCCTGCCCCGCCGGCACGCCGATCGCGACGAGCTTCTTGGCGATGTCCTCGCTCTCCACGCACTCGGCGACGGTCGCGAGCCCCATCGAGGTGGCGATCTTCTGGATCGCCTCCACCAGGGCGTAGTCCAGGTAGTTCTTGGCCACGCCCTTCACGAAGAGCCCGTCGATCTTGAGCCCGTCCACGGGGAAGTGCTTCAGGTAGTTGAAGGACGACAGGCCGCTGCCGAAGTCGTCCAGCCAGAAGCGCACGCCCATGGCCCGCAGCGCCTCGACGGCCGCGCGCGCGCGCTCGACGTTGGCGATGGCGGCGGTCTCGGTGATCTCGAAGCAGATGCACGAGGGCGGCACGCCGTACTGGGCGAAGCACTCGCGCACGTGCTCGCCGAATTCCGGGCTGGAGAGCGTGTGCCCCGAGAGGTTGATCGAGAACTCCGCCGGGCGCTCGGCGCCCCGGTCCCGGACGAGGCGGCGGAAGTCGGCGAAGGCCCGCTCCACGACCCAGCGGTCGATCGTGCGCATGAGGTCGTAGCGCTCCGCCACGGGAATGAACGACATCGGCAGGATTAGCTCCCCCCCCGTCTCGCTCATGCGCAGCAGCGCCTCCAGGCGCGGGGCGGCGCCGGGCTCCCGGCCGGCCGCGAGCGGCACGATGGGCTGGTAGAGCAGCGTGAAGGCGCCCGCCGAGATGGCGTCGTTGATGCGCTTCAGCCACCCGCGGCTCGTCTGCCGCATGTACTGCGAGGCCTCGGCCTCGTGGAAGGCCACGACGCGGTTGCGCCCCTGCTCCTTGGCGGCGAAACAGGCGCTGTCGGCCTCGTTGAAGATGGCCGCGAGGCTGGGGGTGAGGCGCGTGACGGCCACCACGCCCCCGCTCACGCCCACCTGGAAGGCGTGGTCCTGCCACTCGAAGGACCATGCCTGGACGGCGTCGCGCATGCGAAGCGCCGCCTTCAGTGCGTAGTCGGCGCTGCAGTTCTCGATGAGCACCGCGAATTCGTCCCCGCCGATGCGCGCGAGGAGCTCCTCGTCGCGCAGGCACCCCTTGAGCACCGGCACGATCCGCCGCAGGAGCTCGTCGCCCGCGAGGTGCCCGAAGGCATCGTTGATGCGGTGCAGGAAGTCGACGTCGATGTAGACGAGGGCGTGGGTGCCGCCGAGGCTGCGGGCGTTCGCGAGCGCCGTCTCCAGCCGCTCCTCGAGGGTCTTGCGGTTCGCGAGCCCCGTGAGCGGGTCGTGCGTGGTGAGGAAGAAGACCTGCTGGCGCGCGGTGTCCAGGCGCTCCTGCAGGCGCTGCTCCTTCGCCTGGAAGTCGGTCGCGAGCGCGAGCACCTCGCGCTTGAGGCTCTCGAGCGGCGGATTGAGCTCCGGAAGGTCCGCTTCCCGGGCGCCGCCGGCGGTCGCCCGCACCGCCTCGCGGACCACCGAGACCTCGCCGTCGAGCGCCCGCGCCGTCCTCCGCGCGAGCACGAAGACGGCCGCCACCGCGGCGCCGAGCGCCAGCATCCACGTCAAGGCCTGCGCCTGCTGGTCGGTGCCGAGCGCCGCGCGCGCCAGGGCGAAGGCGCCGCAGAAGACGGCGATGGGAATGGCCCCCAGCGCCACCAGGCGGGCCGCCAGCTGCCTCAGCTCCTCCTTGCGGTCGACGGGGGGTGGCATGGCTTCCTCAGCTTCCCGCGGGCGCCGGCTGCTTCCAAAGGCATCGGCCCTTGCTTTCCTTGTCGATGCGCTCGCACATCGCGGCGTGCGCCGCCAGCTCCTCCGCGCTCGCGCGCAGCACGGCGAGCCGCTCCGGCCGCTCCGCCGCGCCGCCGCCGGCACCGGCCGATGGCGCGGACACCAGCGAGATGTCGAGCGTGTCCTGCCCCCGCGTCATCGCGAGCCACACGTCGGCCAGGAGCTGCGCGTCGAGCAGCGCCCCGTGCAGCGCGCGCCGGGAGTTGTCCACCTGGTAGCGCTCGCACAGCGCGTCGAGGGAGTTGCGCTTGCCGGGGTGCATCTCGCGCGCCATCGCGAGCGTGTCGGTCACGGTGGCGAACGACGCGACGCCGGGCCGCCCGACGAGCGCGAACTCCGCGTCCAGGAAGCCGACGTCGAAGGGCGCGTTGTGGATGAGGAGCTCGGCGCCCTCGACGAACTCGACGAACTCGTCGGCCACGTCCGCGAAGCGCGGCTTGTCCGCCAGGAAATCCGTGGTGAGGCCGTGGACCTGGATCGCGCCCGCGTCGATCTCGCGATCCGGGTTCAGGTAGCGGTGGAAGTTGCGCCCCGTCGGCCGGCGGTCGAAGAGCTCCACGCACGCGATCTCGATCACGCGGTGGCCCTCGGAGGGCTCCAGCCCCGTCGTCTCGGTATCCAGGACGATTCGTCTCACGCCCGCTCCATGCCCCCGGACATCGAACTCTCCGTGTTCATCCGCGGCTATCCGTGTTCATCCGTGTTCCCGCCCTACCCCGGCACGCCGCGATTGGCGAGCTCGTCCGCCCGCTCGTTGCCGTCGTGCCCCGCGTGGCCCTTCACCCATCGCCAGGTGACATGGTGCCGCGCGGCCTCCTCGTCCAGCTTCTTCCACAGGTCCACGTTCTTCACGGGCGCCTTCGAGGCGGTCTTCCACCCCTTCGCCTTCCAGCCGTGGATCCACTCCGTGATGCCCTTCTGCACGTACTGCGAGTCGGTGTGCAGGATCACCTTGCTGGGCCGCTTGAGGGCGGCGAGCGCCTCGATCACGGCCGTGAGCTCCATGCGGTTGTTGGTGGTGGAGGCTTCGCCGCCGAAGAGCTCCTTCTCCTGGCCGTCGAAGGTGAGGAGAGCCCCCCAGCCACCCGGGCCGGGATTGCCCTTGCACGCGCCGTCGGTGTAGATCTCGACCGCTTTCGCGGCGGGGTCTCGGTGGGGTGCGGTCACTTGACTATCTTCAAAGACCCCGCGCGCGCGGGCGAACCCTGCCCCTCGCGCTTGGTGGCTAGCGCCACGCGCTTCTCGCGCGCGACGGCCTCGTGCCAGGCGGGCGTGAGCAGGCGCACCCCGCGCACGCGCTTGATGGCCTGCAGCATGTAGACGGCGCCACCCACGGCCCACCAGCGGTCGCCCGCGGGCTCCATGAACGCGAGACGCTCGAGCCAGCGCTCGTTGGCCACCGGCGGGACGTAGCAGACGAGCCGGCCCGCGGAGACCTCGAAGCCCAGGAGGGCGAGCCAGTCCTTCACGCGCAGCAGCGAGACGAACTTGCCGTTCCAGGGGGTCTCGTGGCGCGCGGGGCCGATGGCGCTCCTCAGGCCCCAGAGGCTCCACGGGTTGAACCCCAGGATGATGATCCGGCCCTCCGGCATCATCACCCGGTCGATCTCGCGAAGGAGCGCGTGCGGCTCCTCGGCGAACTCGAGCGCGTGCGGCAGGAGCGCGAGGTCGATGGACTGCGTGGCGATCGGCAGCTCGTGGCCGCGCGCGCGCACGTCCACCCCGCCGCCGGCGTCGACCTTCATGCGGTGCGAGATGCGGCTCTCGCGCAGCAGGTCGAAGGGCGCGAGCCCCAGCTGCAGCGCGTGGAAGCCGAAGATGTCCGGCGTCACGTCGTCCAGGTACGCGCGCTCCTTCTCGAGGAGATACGCCCCGAGGGGAGTGGCGAACCATTCGGCCAGCGAGTTGGTCGGCATGGGCCAATTCTAATAGACTCGGCACCCATGGTGCATATCCATCCCGTCCCGGCCTTCGAGGACAACTACCTCTGGGTGATCGAGGACGGCCGCCACGCCGCCGTCGTCGACCCCGGCGACGAGCATCCCGTGCAGGCCTTCCTCGAGTCGCGCGGCCTCGAGCTCACCGCGATCCTCGCCACCCACCACCATGGCGACCACGTGGGCGGGCTCGAGTGGCTGGCCGGCCGCTGGAAGTGCGAGGCCTTCGGGCCGGCCGGCGAGAGGATCGACGGGCTGACGAAGCGGGTGCGCGGGGGCGAGCGGATCGTCGTGCCCGGGCTGGAGCTGCCGCTCGCGGTGCTCGACGTGCCGGGCCACACCGCGGGGCACGTCGCCTATTCCGGGGAGGGCGCGGGCCCGGCGGGGAAGCCGCCCGGCCCCTTCGTGTTCTGCGGCGATACGCTCTTCGCGTGCGGGTGCGGCCGGCTCTTCGAGGGCACGCCCGCGCAGATGCTCGATTCGCTCTCCCGGCTGGCGCGGCTGCCGCGCGACACGCGCGTGTACTGCGCCCACGAGTACACGATGTCCAACATCCGCTTCGCGTGGGCCGTGGAGCCGCGCAACGCGAAGCTCGCCGCGCGCAACCGGCGCGACGCGGCCCTGCGGGCCGGAAACGAGCCCACCGTCCCCTCGACGATGGGCGACGAGCTCGACACCAACCCGTTCCTGCGCTGGGCGTCCCCGGAGGTCATCGCCTCGGCCTCGCAACACGCCGGCCGCCCGCTCTCCTCGCCCGTCGAGGTCTTCACGGCGGTGCGC
>JBBIJT010000012.1:5418-36772 GCA_037445795.1 Betaproteobacteria bacterium
GCAACACGCCGGCCGCCCGCTCTCCTCGCCCGTCGAGGTCTTCACGGCGGTGCGCCAATGGAAGAACGATTTCCGCTGAGGCTGGTTCCAGATCGGCTCCTTCGTCCGTCGACCATTTTCCAGATCGGCTCGTTCCTCGACCATTTTTTAGATCGGCTCGTTCCTCGACCATTTTCCAGATCGGCTCCTTCGTCGACCATGCCCGACTTCATCCTCCGCCCCGCCGAGCCCGGCGACTGCCCCGAGATCGACCGCCTCGTCCATGAACTGGCCGTGTACGAGAAGCTCTCCCACCAGAAGGTCGGCACGTCCGACGACCTGCGCGCCGCGCTCTTCGGGCCGCGCCCGGCCGCCGAGGCGCTTCTCGCCGAGCGCGCCGGCCGCGCCGTGGGCTTCGCGCTCTACTTCACGACCTTCTCCACGTTCCTCGCGAAGCCGGGGCTCTACCTCGAGGACGTCTTCGTCGAGCCCGAGCACCGCGGGCTCGGCATCGGAAAGGCGATCCTGCGCCGGCTCGCGGCGCTGGCCCTCGAGCGCGGCTGCGGCCGCTTCGAGTGGCGGGTGCTCGACTGGAACGAGCCGTCGATCCGGTTCTACGAGTCCCTCGGCGGGAAGATCCTTCCCGAGTGGGAGCTGGTGCGGATGACGGAGGCGGAGTTCAGCGCGCTGGCGAAGGGGTAGGGACCCTCATCCCCGGCCCTTCTCCCAAGGGAGAAGGGAGAAAAGCAAGGTAAAATACGCCCCGGCCGCCCATGAGGCGGCCGCGTCATTCCTGCCGGAGACCCCATGCTCGAATCCCTGTCGCGCGAGTTTCGCGCCATCGCCCCTGCCGTCGACTTCTGCGCCCTGCGCTTCGTCGAGGAATCCTCGGAAGTCCTCACCGTCCGCCAGGACGTGCCCGAGCCCCCGCAGCTCTCCACGGACCGCGGCGCCATGGTGACGGTGATCCACGGGGGCGGCCTCGGCTACGCGGCCACGAGCGACCTCTCGCAGGCCGGGCTTCGCGAGGCGGCCGGGCGCGCGAAGAAGCTCGCGGAACTCACGGCGGGACGCACGGTGGTCGACTACGGCGCGATCGCGATGCCGAAGCCCCGGGGCCGCTACGCTTCGCCGCTGGCCGACGACCCCGCGCGCCTCACGCGCCGCGAAAAGATCGAGATGCTGGCCGAAGAGGCAAGGCAGTGCCGCATCGACGATCGCATCGTCGACTGGGAGGCGAGCCTCTGGACCACGCGCACGCGCCAGGCCTACCTGACGGCCGACGGCGGCGAGGTGGAGCAGGTGTTCCACTACCTCGTGCCGAACATGTCGGCCACGGCCCACGCCAGCGGCGTCACGCAGACCCGCACGCACGCGGGCCGGGGCAACGGCTACTGCCGCCAGGGCGGGCTCGAGGTGCTCGACGCTTTCGGCCTCGGGGGCAGCGGGCGCGCGGTGGCGGAAGGGGCGCTCGAGCTGCTCGCCGCGCCCAACTGCCCCGGCGGGAAGATGGACGTGCTCCTCATGCCCGACCAGATGATGCTGCAGATCCACGAGTCCATCGGGCACCCGCTGGAGCTGGACCGCATCCTCGGCGACGAGAGGAACTTCGCCGGCACGAGCTTCGTCACGCTCGACATGTTCGGCTCCTACCGCTACGGCTCGGAGCTCCTCGACGTGACCTTCGACCCCACGCGTCCCGAGGAATACGCGAGCTACGGGTGGGACGACGACGGCCTGCCCGCCGAGCGCCAGTACCTCATCCGCAAGGGGCTCCTCGAGCGCCCGCTGGGCGGCGCCATCTCGCAGGCGCGCGCCGGCATCGCGGGCGTGGCGAACACCCGCTCGTGCGCGTGGAACCGCGCCCCCATCGACCGCATGGCGAACCTCAACATCGAGCCGGGCGCCTCGTCGCTCGACGAGCTCGTCGCCGGCATCGACCACGGCGTGATGATGCGCACCAACGTGTCCTGGTCCATCGACGACTCGCGCAACAAGTTCCAGTTCGGCTGCGAGTGGGGCCGCGTCATCCGCAATGGCAAGCTTGCCGAGGTGGTGAGGAACCCCAACTACCGCGGCGTCTCGGCCACCTTCTGGCGATCGCTCACGGGGGTGGGGAACGCCTCCACGTTCGAGGTGATGGGCACGCCCTACTGCGGCAAGGGCGAGCCCAACCAGGCCATCCGCGTGGGCCATGCCTCGCCCGCCTGCCGCTTCTCCGGGGTCGAGGTGTTCGGGGGGGCCGCCTGATGAAGGCCTACTTCCTCGAGACCGCGGACTTCGTGCAGTCGCTGGCCGGCGCCGGCGAGGTGATCGCGTCGGGCTTTTCCGCGGAGAGCTCGGACTTCATCCGCTTCAACAGGAGCGCCGTTCGCCAGGCCACCGCCGTGCGCCAGGTCCGCTGGGCGCTGACTCTCATCCGCGACGGGCGCCGCGTGGACGCGACGACCACGCTCCCGGGCGTTCCCGCGGCCGATCGCGAGCAGCTGAAGGCGATGCTCGCGGACCTTCGCGCCGGCATCGCCGATGCGCCCGCCGACCCGTACCTCCTCTACGCCACCGAGCCCGTGAACACCGAGCGCGAATCGCGGGGCGAGATTCCCGACGCCTCCCACGTGGTCGACGCCGTGCTCGGGGCCGGGCGCGGCCTGGACCTCGTGGGCCTCTACGCCGGCGGCCCCATCCACGAGGGTCACGCGAACACGCTCGGACAGCGCAACTGGCAGAGCGTGGACAACTTCAACTTCGAGTGGTGCCTGTACCACGACCGCGACAAGGCGGTGAAGACCTCGTACTCCGGATCGCGCTGGGAGCCGGCGGCCTTCGACGCGAAGATGCGCTTCGCGCGCGAGCAGCTGGCGCTCCTCGGCCGGCCGGCCCGTTCGCTCGAGCCCGGCCGCTACCGCGCCTACCTCGCCCCCGCCGCGATGGAGGACGTGCTGGGGATGCTCTGCTGGGGCGGCTTCGGCCTGAAGAGCCAGCGCACCAAGCAAAGCCCGCTCATGCACATGGCCGACGGCAAGGACCGCTTCGACGAGCGCGTGACGATCCGCGAGAACACCGCCGAGGGGCTCGCGCCGGGCTTCCAGCGCGAGGGGTTCGTGCGCCCGGCCGCGGTGGAGCTCGTGCGCGCCGGCCGCCTCGGCGACGCGCTCGCCTCCCCGCGCTCGGCCAAGGAGTACGGCGTGGCCACGAACGGCGCCAACGGCGAGGAGACGCCCGAGTCGCTCGACCTGGCCGCCGGCGAACTCCCGCGCGCCGACGTGCTCAACGCCCTGGATCGCGGCATCTACGTGGGCAACCTCTGGTACCTCAACTTCTCCGACCGCTCCGCCTGCCGGCTCACCGGCATGACGCGCTTCGCGTCGTTCTGGGTCGAAGGCGGCGAGATCCGCGAGCCCCTCAACGTGATGCGCTTCGACGACTCCGCCTTCCGCATCCTGGGGTCCGAGCTGGAGTCGCTCACGCGCGAGCGCGACCTCATCCTGCAGGGGGGCACCTACGGTTCGCGCAACACCTCCTCCACCCGCACGCCGGGGGCCCTGGTGCGCGATTTTTCCCTCGTCCTGTAGGGTGATTGACGCCGCGGCCCGCCCGGCGTAGCATCCAAAAAACCCATAGGAAACAAAGCTTAAGCTTATGGCGTGCAAGCGGAACCTGAGGTGGCTTGCGATGGTGGCGGCCCTGGCCGCGACCGGCGCACTGGCCACCCCCGCCACGCCGCCCGCAGCGCCTGCGGCCGCCATGCCGGAAGCCTTCGAGGACCCCGAGGTCCCGATGCCCGACCCGGACCTCTGGCAGCGCATCCGCAAGGGCTTCCTGCTCGAGCCGCTCGACTCCCCGCTCGTCGCCGAGCACGAGGCCTGGTACTCGAGCCGCCCCGACTACATCAAGCGCTTCGTGGACCGGGGCAGCCGCTACCTGCACCACATCGTGGAGGAGGTGGAGAAGCGCGGCATGCCCACGGAGATCGCGCTGCTGCCGGTGGTGGAGAGCGCGTTCAACCCGCACGCGTACTCGCGCTCGAAGGCCTCGGGCCTGTGGCAGTTCATCCCCTCGACCGGGAAGAACTACGGCCTCTCGCAGGACTGGTTCAAGGACAACCGCCGCGACATCGTGGCCGCCACGCACGCGGCACTCAACTACCTGCAGCGTCTCTACGACATGTTCGGCAGCTGGGAGCTCGCGCTCGCCGCCTACAACTGCGGCGAAGGTTGCGTGGGGCGCGCCATCGCGGCCAACCAGCGCAAGGGCCTGCCCACCGACCTGCTGAGCCTGAGGCTGCCCAACGAGACGCTGAACTACGTCCCGAAGCTCATGTCGGTGAAGAACATCGTGCTGGCGCCCTCCCTCTACGGAATCGACCTCGAGTCCATTCCCGACCAGCCCTACTTCACCACGGTCGCCGTCCCCGAGAAGATCGACGTGAAGCTGGCCGCCTCGCTGGCCGGCATGCCGGTCGAGGACTTCGTCGCCCTCAACCCCGCGTACAACAAGCCGGTGGCGGTGGCGCCCACGGGCACGCTCGTCCTGCCGCTCGACAAGGCGGACACCTTCCGCGCGAACCTCGGGAACTGGGACCAGCCGCTCGTCACCTGGACCACGATCCAGGGCAAGAAGGGCGAGTCGGTGGACGCGATCGCCAAGCGCTACGGGCTCACGGGCGCCACCCTCAGGCAGGTCAACAACCTGCAGGTGAACAAGAAGAACCGGCTCACGGCCTCGCAGCCCATCCTCGTGCCGGGTCGCGGCAAGGGCGGTGCCCAGGTGGCGGTGGCGGCACCCAAGGCGGCGGCGCCCGCGCAGGCGCCCGCTCCCGCAGCCCCGGCCGCGAAGGCGCACGGCTCCAGCTTCTATACCGTGAAGTCGGGCGACACGCTCTACGGCATCGCGCGCCAGTTCGGCAAAGCCGTGCCCGACCTGCTGCAGCTCAACAACCTCTCAACCCGCGCCGTGATCCAGCCGGGGCATCGCCTGCGCGTCTATTAGGGGACAGGTTTCATCGAAAAAGGGGGACGGCGGCCGTCCCCCTTCTTCGCGAGGGTTGAAACCTGTCCCCTTCCCCGTCAGCCGAGGTTGGCCGCGGCGAATTCCCAGTTGAGCAGCTTGTCGATCACCGCGTTCACGTAGTCCGCGCGGCGGTTCTGGTGGTCGAGGTAGTAGGCGTGCTCCCAGACGTCGATGGTCAGCAGGGGCTTGAGGCCCTGCGTCATGGGCACCTCGGCGTTGCCGGTCTTCACCACCTTGAGCTTGCCGGCGGCGTCCGCCACCAGCCATCCCCAGCCGCTGCCGAACTGGCCCACGGTCGTCGCCGAGAGCTGCTTCCTGAACTCGTCGAAGCTGCCGAAGGACTCGTGGATCCTGTCCGCGACCTTGCCCGTGGGCACGCCGCCGCCGTTCGGCTTGAGGCTCTTCCAGTAGAAGTCGTGGTTCCAGATCTGCGCGGAGTTGTTGAAGAGCGGCGCCTTGTCGGCCTTGCCGGCCGTGGCCATCACGATCTCCTCCAGGCCCTTCCCCTCGAGGTCCGTGCCCTTCACGAGGTTGTTCAGGTTGTCCACGTAGGTCTTGTGGTGCTTGCCGTAGTGGAAGCCGATCGTGTTGGCGGAGATGACGGGGGCGAGCGCGTTGTCCGCGTAGGGAAGCGCCATGAGCGTGAACATGGAAGGTCTCCGGGGAGTGGGTGTTCAGGGGAAAGAAAAATTATAAGCGCATCGGGGGCCCGAAAGCCCCCGCTCGCAGTCGGATTAGGTTTCCTGATCCGATTACGAAACTCACCGCCTCCCGGTGATCTCGGCGAAGAAGGCCTCGCTGGAGGGCTCGCGGCCGAGGAACTTGCGCACCATGTCCGCCGGCTCCTCCTGCCCGCCCTGGGAGAGGATCGTGTCGCGGTAGAAGCGGCCCACCGCCGGGTCGAGCATGTTCTTCGAGAACTTCGAGAGCATGTCGAGCGCCAGCACCTCCGACCACATGTAGCCGTAGTACCCCGCGGCATAGTTGGACGCGATGTGGCTGAAGGAGGCCGGGAAAATGGTCCCCTCCACGTAGCCGAGCGGCGTGGCGCCCTCAAGGCCCTTCCACACCGCGAGCGAGGGCTGCGGCCTGGTGGAGAGCGACATGTCGAAGGCGGCGTAGAGCCACTGCCGCGCGTAGCGGATGCCCTGCCCGTAGCGGCGGGCCGCCTCGAGCCGCGTGATCTGGTCCTTCGAGAGCCGCGGGCATTCCGGGCACACCGTGGCGAACACGCCGAGCGCCTGCTCGCGCCGCACCCACTCCTCGTACATCTGCGACGGCGCCTCCACGAAGTCCTGCCGCGTGCTGGTCCCGGCGTGCGAGACGTAGTCCGTCCGCGAGAGCACGCCGTGCAGCACGTGCCCGAACTCGTGCAGCAGCGTCTCCATCTCGTTGTGGTCGAGCCCCTGGCGGTTGAAGTTGGTCACCAGGGCCGACAGCGGCGTGCGCCCGGCCAGCGTGCTCACGCCGCGGATCGGGAAGGCGGCGGCGTGGTTGTACTTGCCCTCGCGCGGGTAGAGGTCGAGGTAGAAGCCCGAGCGGAAGGCGCCCGTCTTCGCGTCGGTCACGTCGAAGTAGCGCACGTCCGGGTGCCACGCCGTCACCTTGCGCTCGGTGAATTTCACGCCGTAGAGCTCCTGCGAGATCTCGAGCGTGAAGTCGATCGCCTTGTCCGTGGGGAAGTACTTGCGCAGCTCCTCCTGGTCGATGGAATACCGGGCCTTGCGCACGCGCTCCTGCCAGTAGGAGACGTCCCAGCGGTTGATGGCGACCTCGGCGGCGGGCTTGCCGGCCTCCTTCGCCTTCTCGGCGCGCAGCTCCTCCACCTCCTTCTTCTCGAGCTCCGTCACGGCGCCCTTCACGTCGCCCAGGAACTTCGCGACCGTCTCGGGCTTGCCCACCATCTTGCGGCGCAGGGAGTACGCCGCGAAGCTCGGCAGGTCGTAGAGCGAGGCGAGCTCCTTGCGCAGGAGGAAGATCTCGTCGAGGCGCTTCAGGTTGTCCTCGCCGCCTTCCCGCTGCTTGGCCGTCCAGTAGCGCTTGCGCGCTTCCTCGCTCTTCGCGTTGGTGAGGAAGGGCACGTAGGTCGGGTAGTCGAGGCCCAGGACGTAGTTCCCCTCCGCGTTCTTCTTCTTCTCCTGCGCCTTCACGTAGGCCTCGGGCATGCCCCCCATCTCGACCGGCGCGATCACCACCTTGGTGGGGTCGTCGCGTATCGACTTGTCGAACTCCTGGCGCAGCAGCTCGAGGCGGTCGAAGATCTCCTTCGCGCGCTTCCTCTTGTCCGGCGCGAGCGCGACCCCCGTGTCCTCGAATCCCTCGATCATGTCCTTCCTGAGCTTCGCCTGGTGCGCGGTGGCGGGCTTGGCCGCCTTGACGCGCAGGAACAGCGGCTCGCTCTGGAAGGTCTCCGTCGACAGCGTGGTGTACTTGGTGAGGCAGGGGTCGGCCGCGTCGCGCACCGCCTTGTCCGGGTGGACGCTGCCCACGAGGTAGATGGGGTTCACCACGTCCTCGATGTCGATCTGCAGGCGGTTCCACTCGTCGAAGAAGCCCGCCCCTCCCTTCCTGGCCTCCATCTTCGCGATCACGGCCTTGGCGCGGGCGATGCCCTCGTCGCAAAGCCGCGTCACGGTGGCGGCATCGTAGGTGCGCACCATGGGGCGCTCCGGCGCCTTGGCGGGCGCGGCGGCGACGGCGGCGGTGGCGAGGAGGCCTGAGGCGAGGATGGCGAGGGTCTTCATGGGGGTCACTTTCTCCTGTTTGCCGGGCTCGTGGCCCGGGTGGCGGTGCGGTGTCCGACGCCCGTTCAGGCGGCGTTTCGCGAAGCGTCCCAGCCCTTGGGGATGGAGGCGAGGAGCTTGCGGGTGTATTCCTGCTTCGGGTTGAGGTAGATCTCGTCGGCGTTCGCGATCTCGACGATCTCGCCCTGGTTCATCACCATGATCTCGTCGGAGATGTACTTCACCACCGCCAGGTCGTGGGAAATGAAGATGTAGGAGAGCCGATACTCGTCCTGCAGGTCCTGCAGCAGGTTCAGCACCTGCGCCTGCACGGAGACGTCGAGCGCCGAGACCGACTCGTCGCAGATGAGCACGTCGGGCTTCATGGTGAGGCAGCGCGCGATGGCGATGCGCTGGCGCTGGCCGCCGGAGAACTCGTGCGGGTACTTGTAGAACGAGGCCTCCGGGAGCCCCACGCGGGCGAGCAGTTGGAAGGCCATGTCCACGCGCTCCTTCTGGTCCGCGCCGATGCCGTGGATCTTCATCGGCTCGGTGAGGATGTTGCCCACGGTGAAGCGCGGGTTGAGCGAGGCGTAGGGGTTCTGGAAGATGATCTGGATGCGGCGCCGGTAGGCCATCATCTCCCTGTCGGAGAGCGAGAGGAGGTTCCGGCCCTCGAAGAGCACCTCGCCGCTCGTCGCGTCGTGCAGCCGCATGAGGGTGAGCCCGACGGTGGTCTTGCCGGAGCCCGACTCGCCCACGAGCCCGAGCGTCTTGCCCTTGGCGAGCCTGAAGTTCACGTCCTTCACCGCCGGCACCGCGCGCTTGCCGAAGAGCCCCTCCTTGAGGAAGAAGGTCTTGTTGAGGCTCTTCACCTCCAGGATCACCGCGTCCTCCGGCCGCACCCCGCGCGGGCGCTCGTCGTAGTTGGCCGCGCCGCTGCTCGTCATGAAGTCCTCGATCACGGGCAGGCGCATCGGGCGCCGGTCGAGGCGCGGCCGGCATTCGAGCAGCGCCTTCGTGTAGGGGTGCCGCGGCCGCTCGAAGATGTCGCGCACCACCCCCTGCTCCTGGACGAGGCCGTTCTGCATCACGACCACGTCGTCCGCGATCTCGCCCACCACGCCCAGGTCGTGCGTGATGAAGAGCACCGACATGTGGTGGCGCTCCTGCAGCCTCGCGATGAGGTCGAGGATCTGCTTCTGGATGGTGACGTCCAGCGCGGTCGTGGGCTCGTCGGCGATGAGCAGCTTGGGCTCGCAGGCGATGGCCATGGCGATCATGACGCGCTGCTGCTGGCCGCCCGAGAGCTCGTGCGGGAAGCTGCGCACGCGAAGCTGCGGGTCGGGGATGCCCACCTCGGAAAGGAGCTCCACGGCGCGCGCGGCGGCGGCCTTCGGGCTCATCCCCATGTGCAGGCGCAGCACCTCGCCGATCTGCTCGCCCACCGGGAACACCGGGTTGAGCGACGTCATCGGCTCCTGGAAGATCACCGAGATGTCCTTGCCGCGGATGTCCTGCAGCCGCTCGGGCGAAGCCTTCAACAGGTCCTCGCCGGAGTAGAGGATGCGGCTCGCGGCGGGGATCGTCGCGTTCTCGGGCAGGAGCCCCAGGATCGACATCGCCGAGACGCTCTTGCCGCTGCCGCTCTCGCCCACGAGGGCCAGGGTGCGGTGGGTCGGGATGTCGAAGCTGATCCCCTTCACCGCGTCGAACGAGTTGTGCTTGTCCAGGCGGAAGGTGACGCGCAGGTCCTGCACCTGGAGGAGGGTCTGTTCGGTCGTCATGTTCTTTCCCGGCCTACTTGAGCTTCGGGTCCAGCGCGTCGCGCAGGCTGTCGGTGAGCATCGAGAAGGCGGTCACCAGGATCGCCATGCTCGCGCCCGCGGCGAAGAGCTGCCACCACTTGCCGATGACGAGCTCGTTCTGCGCCTCCGCCAGCATCGTGCCCCACGACACCATGTCGACCGGGACGCCGAGCCCCAGGAAGGAGAGGATCACCTCCGCCTTGATGAAGCTCACCACGTGCTGCGAGAGCTGCACCAGGATCACGTGGCTCGCGTTGGGCAGGATGTGCACGAACATGCGCGAAAGGTGCGAGGCGCCGATGGCCTGCGCCGCCTTCACGTACTCGCGGCCGCTGTGCTTGATGTACTCGGCGCGCACCAGGCGGTAGATGCCCGTCCAGCCGGTGAGCGCGAGGATCACGATGATCGTGTCGAGGCCGCGCTTGAACACCGCCGCGAAGGCGAGGATGAGCAGGATGTACGGGATCGAGGTGAAGATGTTGTAGAACCACTCGAGGAAGTCGTTGACCTTCCCGCCCCAGTAGCCGGCCATGGCGCCCAGGAAGGTGCCGATGAGCGTGGCGAAGAGCGCGGCGGTTAGGCCCACGAAGATCGACACCTCCGAGCCCTTGACCGCCTTGGCGAGCACGTCGCGGCCCCACTTGTCGCCGCCGAAGGGCAGCGACTCGGCGCGCTTCACCTCGGCCACGGCGATCTTGGCGGCGCGCTCCTCCCACTCCTTGTAGCGCGGAGCGAGCGGGTCGATGTCCGACAGGTCGACCGGCTTCGCCCTGGACGAGGCATCCTTGTTGGTTACCTCCCTCGCCTCCAGGTTCTCGGCCCCGGCGAGGAACGAGGGGTTGGCGTAGGAGACGCCCTTCTCCTTGCTCCAGTCGCCGGCGACGAGCCCGGTGTAGGAGGCGATCATCATGGCGAGGTAGGCGGTGACGATCGCGAGGCACACCACCCCCACGCGGTCGTTCAGCAGCCGCCGCCAGGCGAGGGTCCACAGGCCCGGGGATTCCTGCATCACGGGCGGAAGTGCGTTGGGGAGCACGGTGCTCATCGGGGCCTCACTTGAAGGTCACGCGCGGGTCGACGGCCTTGTAGAGCACGTCCACCAGCAGGTTCACGGTCATGGTGAGCACGGCGAGGTACACCGTCACCGCCTTGATCACGGGGAAGTCGCTGCGGTTCACCGCCGTCACGATCTCGCGGCCGAGACCCGGCACCGAGAAGAAGACCTCCAGCAGGAACGAGCCCACGAAGACGCCCGGCAGGTGGATGCCGACGTTCGTGAGGATGGGGATGAGGGCGTTCCGGAGCACGTGCTTCATCATCACCGTCTTCTCCGGCAGGCCCTTGGCGCGAGCCGTGCGCACGTAGTCCTGGTTGATCTCCTCGAGGAAGAAGGAGCGGAAGAGGCGAAGCTGCGGCGCGAGGCCCACGAAGATGGCCAGCATGATGGGCAGCGGCGCGTAGTTGGTGAGGTTCCTCCAGTAGCTCTCGCTCCAGCCCTGCACCGGGAACCAGCCCAGGATGAAGCCGAAGAGCCACTGGCCGACGATGATGTAGACGAGGAAGCTGATCGACATCGCCGTGGTGCAGATCACCATGATGGCGCGGTCGGTGAGGCTGCCGCGCACGTAGGCGACCATGATCGCGAAGACGATCGCGAGCGTGGTCTCGAGGAGCATCACCGGCACCATGATCGTGAGCGTGGGGCCGACCCGCGTGAGGAGGATGCGCGAGACCTCCTCGTTGGTGGCCCAGCTGCGCCCGAAGTCGAAGGTGAACACCTGCTGCACGAACACCCAGAGCTGGTACCAGTAGGGCTGGTCCACGCCCAGCTGCCTGCGGATGTTGGCGATCTGCTCGGGGTTGGAGATCTTGCCCGCCAGCACCTGCGCGGGGTCGCCCCCCACCCAGTTGAACAGGAAGAAGATCAGCAGGATCACGCCCGCGAGGGTCGGGATCATCTGCCACAGCCTTCGGATCACGTATGCGGTCACGCGCTTTCTCCTGTCACTTCGCCGCCGCCTTCTGGGCCGCGGCGTCGAGGTCGAGCCACTTGAAGTTGGTGTAGAGGATGGGGTGCTTCTTGTAGCCCTTGACCCACGGGTACTGCAGGTGGTTGAAGATGCGGTGCACGCCCAGGCGCCACGGCGCGTAGGCGAGCATCAGCCGCAGCATCTCGCGGTAGAGGGCGTTTCGCCGCGGACCGGCCGGCAGCGCCTGCGAGCGCTCGTAGAGGCGATCGTAGTCGGCGAGCCGGAAGAACGCGTCGTTGGACTGCCCGGAATTGGGCCCGTAGAGCAGCTGCAGGAAGTTCTGCGCGTCGGGGTAGTCGGCGATCCAGGCCGAGCCGGCCATCTCGTAGTGGCCCACCTTCTTGTCCTTGAGCAGGTCCACGAACTGCACCGCCGTGGCCGTCATGCGGATGCCGACCTCCGCCATGCACTTCACCCACAGCTCGCCGAGCTCCCGGCCGTCCTGCCCCCCGGCCAGGTACTTGTAGTCCACGACGAGCGGCCGGCCGTCGGGCTGCTCGCGCCAGCCGTCGCCGTCGCGGTCGACGTAGCCCGCAATGTCGAGAAGCGCCTTGGCGCGCGCCGGGTCGTAGTCCTGCGCGCGGGAGCGGAAGTCGGGGTCGTAGCCCACGATCCCGGGAGGGATGGGGCTCTGCGCGGCGATGGCCTGCCCCTTGCGCAGGATGTGGATCTCGGCGTCGCGGTCGTGGGCCAGCACCATGGCGCGTCGCAGCGCCACGCGCGCCGGCGTATAGCCCCCGACGGGGTTCTCGCGCCCGTCCACCTTGTCGTTCATGTTGAAGGAGTCGTAGGTGAACTCGGGCTGCTCCTCGCGGAAGACGTGGACGCCCAGCTTCGCGAGCGAGGGGGCGAGCTTCCCGTTGGGCAGCACCTGGTGGATGAACTGGGCCGGCGTCTCGTCCAGCAGGTCGTGCTCCCTGTTGAGGAACGCGAGGAAGCGCGGCTGCTGGTCGTCGATGGGGTAGATCTCGACGCGGTCGATGAGGGGCAGGCGCTTGCCGCGCAGCGCCGCGATGGCGGCCCGGTCCCACGGATCGTCGGGATTGGCGTAGCGGACGTCCAGCTCGTAGCCGCGGTGGTTGGGGTTCTTCTCGAGGACGATCTTCGAGCGGCGCACCCACTCCTTGAGGACGTAGGGGCCGGTCCCGACCGGGTGGGCGTGCGTGTCGGCGCCGTAGGCCTCGATCACCTCGCGGGCCACGGGCACCACGTTGGGCATCGCCAGCACGTAGAGGAAATTGAAGTCGGGAGCGGCCAGCTTGAAGCTCACCGTGTAGCGATCGCGCACCTCGATGCCCGGCACGCGGGCCTCGTAGTCGAATCGCCCGGTCTTCTTGGCCTGCTCGGCCAGCTCGTCCAGGCCCACGAGCTTGTGCTCGAAGAGCCACTCGTAGGGGCTGCGGTTCCTGGGGTCGCGGAAGCGCTTGATGGCGTACTCGACGTCCTTCGCCACCAGCTCGCGCTTGGCGCCCTTGAAGACCGGGTCGTCGGCGAAGAGGATCCCGGGCTTGATCCGGAAGGTGTAGCGGGTGCCCCCCTCTTCCGGCTCCGGCACCGCCTCGGCCACGAGGGGCACCAGGCGCACCGGCCGCGCGAGGTAGTCGTAGGTGAGCAGCGGCTCGAAGAAGTTCTCGCAGACCCCCACCGAATACCGGTCGTCGATGCGCTGCGGGTCGAAACCGGCCTCCGCCGTCCGGAACGCCATCCGCAGCACCTTCCGCTCCACCGCGGCCGTGGCGGGCCCCGCGGCGAGAAGCGCGCAGGCGAGCCAGGCGGCAAGGAGGGCGGCGATGCGGGTCAAGCAGGGCTCCGGCGAAGGGCAAATCGGCGAATTATAGAGGAGAAGCGGCCCCGAATCCCCTCTCCGTAACCTTTGGGGACGGTTCTCCGGAACCGTCCCCAATACCTGTCCCCGCTCAATGCCCGTACTTTGCCTGGAGGTCCAAGTCGATGTCGGCGTAGCGGTAGGAGTCGTGCAGGAAATTGTGCTTGCGCCAGCCCCGGACCCAGGGCTGGATCATCTGGTCGCGCTTGCGGTGGACGAAGGACTTCCAGGGGGCGTACACGGCCACCAGGCGCACCATCTCGCCGTAGATGCGCGTGCGCTCCGGCCCCGGCGGCAGGGCCGCGGCCCGCTCGTAGAGGCGGTCGTAGGCCTCGAGCTGGAAGCAGCCGTCGTTGGACGACCCGCAATTGGGCCCGTAGAGGAGCTGCAGGCCGTTCTCGGCGTCGGGATAGTCGTAGTTCCACGCGAGGTGCCAGTTGGAGAGCTTCCCCAGCTTCGACTTCTTGCGCAGGTCCGGCCACTTCTCCACCAGCACCTCGACGCGGATGCCCACCGCCTCGATGTTCTTCTTCCAGAGCTGGGTGAAGAGGCGCTCGAGCTGCGAGGGCCCCGTGGCGTAGGTGAAGACGAGCGGGCTGCCGTCGGGCTGCTCGCGCCAGCCGTCGCCGTCCCGGTCGACGAACCCGAACATGTCGAGGAGCGCCTTGGCCCGCGCCGGGTCGTACGAGCGGCCGAGCGTGAACCCGGGGTCGTGGCCCAGCACCCCGGGCGGCAGCGGCGAATGCGCCTCGATCGCGGAGCCGTTGCGCACCAGGAAGATCTCCTCGTCCATGTTGTAGGCGAGGCCCATGGCCCGGCGCAGGGCGATGCGCTCGGGCGTGTAGCCGCCCCAGACGGGGTCCTTCATGTTCCAGTACATGTAGCTCACGTCGATGTCGATGCCGGGGATGTACTTCACCCCCTTCTTCGCGAGCCACGGCGCCGGCCGCCCGTCGGGCAGCGCCATGCTCTTGAACTCGTACGGCAGGTTCACCCAGTCGATCTCGCCGTTCAGGAAGGCGAGCCAGCGCGGCTGCGACTCCTCGATGACCGAGATCTCGACGCGGTCGACCTGCGGGATGCGCTTGCCCTTCATCTCGCGGTACAGGCGCTGCGACACCGGGTCGTCCGCCGGCGGCTCGGCCTCGTAGTACTCCTCGCGGAAGCCGGGGTTCCTCTCGAGCACGATCTTCGACGAGCGCTTCCACTCCCGGAGCACGAAGGGGCCAGTGCCGACGGGGTGCGCGCCGATGTCGGCGCCGTAGCGCTCCACCACCTCCCTCGCCTGCGCGCCCAGCGTCCCCATGGCGAGGATGTACAGGAAGTTGTAGTCGGGCTTGGCGAGGCGGATGCGAAGCGTGTGGCTATCGGGCACCTCGATGCCGCGGATGGGGGCGTCATAGTCGAGGCGCCCGGCCTTCCGGGCGGCCGCCTTTGCCTCGTCGATGCCGTCGATCCGGCCCTCGACGAGCCAGGCGTTGGGCGAGGCGATCTTCGGGTCGATGAGGCGCTTGATGGCGAACTCGTAGTCCTTCGCCACGAGCTCGCGGCGCCTGCCGCCGAAGGCCGGGTCGTCGGCGAAGTAGACGCCCTTGCGCAGGCGGATGGTGTAGAGGCGGCCGCCCTCCGTGATCTCCGGCATCGCCTCGGCCGTCTGCGGCTTCAGCTTGTACGGCCTCGCCAGCATGTCGTAGGTGAGCGGCGGCTCGAGGATCTCGTCGATCACCGTGTTGGAATAGGTGTCGGAGGCGAACGCGGGATCGAAGTTGGTCTCCGCGATGAGGAACGCCACGCGAAGCACCTTCTGCGGCGCCGCGGCCGCCGGAAGGGCGAGCGCGGCCAGGGCCGCCGTCGCGGCGAGGAGCGCGGGGAGCCGGGTTCGCAAGGCCGCTACTTGCCGGCGGAAGCGAGCACCGGCACGTCCACGTCGATGAACTTCCAGAAGTGGCGCATCACGGGGTGGCGCTTGTAGCCGGTCACCCAGGGTTGCGTGAGGTCCGTGTAGATGCGGTGCACGCCAAGGCGCCACGGCGAGTACACGAGGAAGAGCCGGTTCATCTCGCGGTAGATGGCGCTTCGCTCCGGGCCGTCGGGCAGGCGCTTGGCCTGCTCGTAGAGGCGGTCGAACTCGGCCAGCCGGAAGCGCGAGTGGTTGGCCTGGCCCTCGTTCGGGCCGTAGAGCATCACGAAGAACGCGTCGGCGTCGGGCACGGCCGCGCTCCAGCCCAGCCCCCACATCTGCAGCCGCCCGGCCTTCGACTCCTTGAGCAGGTCCGGCCACTTGGCCTTCTTGAACGTCATGTTGATGCCGATGGCGTCCATGTTCTTCTTCCAGTTCTCGTCGAGCGGCTTCTGGTCCCCGCCCGGCGCGGAGGCGTACTCGACGGTGAACGGCCTGCACTCGCCGCCGCCGTTCGCGCGCGGCAGGTCGCGGTAGCCGTCGCCGTTGCAGTCGACGTAGCCGTACATGTCTAGGAGCGCCTTGGCCTTGGCCGGGTTGTACTCGGTGGCGGTGGAGCGGAAATCGGGGTCGTAGCCCATGGCGCCCGGCCCGATGGGGCTCTGGGCGGGAATCGCCTGGTTCTTGCGCGGGATGCGGATCTCGGTGCCCACGTCCTGGCCCAGCACGATCGCGCGGCGCAGCGCCACCTTCTCCGGCTCGTAGCCGCCCACGACCGGGTCCTTCATCGCGAAGTAGGAGTAGGTGAGCTCCATCCCGGGCGTGCGCTCCATCTGGATGCCGCGGCGCTTCAGGTTGGGCGCCAACTCGTTGTTGGGGGTGGCGACGTTGGCGAACTCGTTGGGGACACGATCGATGAAGTCGTGCTCGTTGTTGAGGAACGCGAGCCAGCGCGGCTGCGGCTCCTCGATGATGTAAACCTCGACCTTGCCCACCATCGGCAGGCGCTTGCCCTTCAGCTTCGCGGCGATGGCCCGGCCCTTCGCGTCGTCGTCGGCGGGGGCCTCGTCGTAGTGCTCCTCGCGGTAGCCGGGGTTCGCCTCGAACACCATCTTGGAGGAGCGCTTCCAGAAGGCGAGGCGGAAGGGGCCCGTGCCCACGGGATGCTCGGCGATCTTGTCGCCGTAGTGCTCCACCACCTCGCGCGCCACGGCGCAGGTCACGTTGCAGTAGGCGAGGTAGTAGAGGAAGTTGTAGTTGGGCTGCTTGAGGCGGATCTGGAAGGTGTAGCGGTCGAGCGCGCGCAACCCCTCGACGGGCCGGTCGTAGTCCATGCGGTTCGCCTTGCGCGCGGCGGCGAGGACCTCGTCCATGCCCGCGATGTAGCCCTCGAGCAGGTACAGGTTGGGCGACTTCTTCTTCGGGTCGAAGAGCCGCTTGATCGAGTAGACGTAGTCCTCGGCCACGAGTTCGCGCCTCTTCCCCTGGAACGCCGGGTCGTCGGCGAAGTAGATGCCGGGCTTCACGCGCATCGTGTAGAGCGTGCCGTTCTCGGTGATCTCCGGCATCGCCTCGAGCGTGTTGGGGACCAACTTGATGGGCCGCGCCAGGTAGTCGTAGGCGAGCGGCGGGTCGAACATGTTGGCGATCATGTTCGACGAGTAGAGGTCGGAGATCTCCACCGGGTCGAACCCGGTCTCGGCGGTGTTGAGGGCGTAGCGGAAGACCTTGGCCGGGTCCGCGGCGGCGGCGGGTAGCGCGGCGGCGGCGAGGGCCAGGGACGCGAGGAAGTGCGCGGATTTCATCGGCTGCGGATCTCCGGGATGCCTTCGGCGGGGGCCGGGGTCGCGAATGCGATAGAATTCGACCCCGATCGCGGCGAAAAATTGCCGCAATTCTACTGGGAAAGGGCGTCGCCAATGGGGTTCCTTCAGGGCAAGCGCATCCTCGTCACGGGGATGCTCTCCAACCGCTCCATCGCCTATGGCGTGGCCAAGGCCGTGGTCCGGGAGGGCGCCGAGGTCGTCTTCACCTACCAGGGCGAGGGCATCCGGGACCGCGTGGCGGAGCTGGCGGCCGAGTTCGGCTCCGGCCCCCTCTTCCCCTGCGACGTGGCCGACGACGCCCAGATCGAGGCGCTATTCGCCGGCCTGGCGCGGCACTGGCCCGAGGGCTTCGACGGCCTGGTGCACGCCATCGCCTTCGCCCCGCGCGAGGCGCTCAAGGGCGAGTTCCACAAAAGCGTCACCCGCGAGGCCTTCCGCATCGCCCACGACGTCTCGAGCTACAGCCTGGCCGCGCTCGCCAAGGGCGCCGAGCCGCTCATGAAGGCCCGGGGCGGCGGCTCCATCGTCACCCTCTCCTACCTCGGGGCCAACCGCTCGATCCCGCGCTACAACGTAATGGGGCTCGCCAAGGCGAGCCTGGAGGCGGGCGTGCGCTACCTGGCCGCGGGGCTGGGCCCGGAGGGAATCCGCGTGAACGCGATCTCGGCCGGCCCGATCAAGACGCTCGCCGCGGCGGGCATCGGCGACTTCGGCAAGATCTTCCGCTTCGTCGAGCGCAACGCGCCCCTTCGCCGCAACGTCACCGCCGAGGAGGTGGGCAACGTCGCCGCCTTCTTCCTGTCGGATCTCTCCAGCGGCATCACCGGCGAGGTGACCTACGTCGACGCCGGCTTCAGCACCACCACCGCCGGCCTGGCCGACGAGTAGGGACAGGTTTTGGGGACGGTTCTCCGGAACCGTCCCCGATAGCGGTTCCTACTGGGGTTTCTTCTCGAAGGCGTCCTTGCGGACTTCGACGCCGACGCGGCCGCGAAGGCTGCCCAGCGTGGACTCGAGTTCGCTCACCGCGACGGTCTGCGCGAGGCGCTCGGCCAGGGCCTGGCGCTTGGCCTCGTCCACGGCTTCGACCTCGATCACCTTGGTGATGCGCACGAGCGAGTAGCCCGCGGGCGTGGCCACGCCGACCACCGCGGGAAGCTTCTTCGCGTCGGCACGGAACACCTTGTCCAGCACGTTCGGGGGAAGCCCGCCCGGCTTCTGGCGGCTCACGGCGAGGGGCGACGGCCACTTGAGGCCCGCGTCCTTGCCCTCGCCCGCTTCCTTGAGCTTGGCCTCGCCGGCCGCGTTGGCGAGCCTCGTCGCCTCCTCGCGCTTGAAGCGGGCCTCGACGGTCGCGCGCACGGCATCCAACGGGCGCTGCTCGGCCGGCTTGTGCTCGAGCACGCGCGCGGCCACGAGCACGCTGGGGGCCCCCTCGATGGCCGCGGTGTTGCGCTTGGACTTGATGGCGTTGTCGGAGAAGATCTCCGCCAGGATCTTGGGGTTGTTGAGGATCGCCGGCGCCCCGCCCGATTTCGCGAACCAGCCCGACTGCTGGATCTGCAGGTTGAACTGGTCGGCCGCGGGCTTGAGGCTCGTGGACTGCTCGTAGACCATGTTCGTGAGCCCCTCGGCGGCCTCGACGAAGCGGCGCGCCGCCGCGCTCTTCTTGAGCTCGGCCTCGATCTCCGGGGTGGCCTCGGCGAGGCTCTTGCCCTTCTCCGGCTTGATGTCCGTCACGCGGATGACGTGGTAGCCGAAATCCGAGAGGACCGGGCCCACGATCTCGTCCTTCTTCGCCCCCCAGACCGCATCCTCGAAGGGCTTCACCATCGCGCCGCGGGCGAAGAACCCGAGGTCGCCGCCCTGCACGGCCGAGCCCGGGTCCTGCGAGTTCTTCTTCGCCACCTCGGCGAAGCTCGCGGGCTTCTTGCGCACCTCGGCGGCGAGCGCGGCCGCCTTCGCCTCGGCGGCCTTCTTCTCCGCCTCCGGCGCCGCCGCGTTGACCGCGACGAGGATGTGGCTCGCGCGGCGCTCCTCGCGCTGCACGAACCGCGACTTGGCCGACTCGTAGTACTTCTTCACGTCCTCGGGATCGACAGGCGTCTTGGCGGCCAGCGCGTCCACCGACAGCTCGACGTACTCGACCCGCACCTGCTCGGGCACGGCGAACTCCCTGGCGTGCGCCTCGTACCAGGCCTTGAGCTGCTCGTCCGTGGGCTTGACCCCGGCGAGATAGGCGTCGGCGCCGAAGTTCACGACGCTCACCTCGCGGCTCTGCTCCGACAGGCGGATGAAGCCATCGAGCGTGGAGCGCGGCACGAACGCCGTCTGCACGATCGCGTAGCGGAAGTGGCCGATGCGCATGTCCTCGCGCAGCCGCTCGTCCAGCCCCACGACGGACAGGCCCTGCGAGCGGGCGATGGCCTCGTAGCGGCTGCGGGAGAACTTGCCGTCCTCCTGGAAGGCGGGCTCGGCCGCGATCCGGTCGGCGAGCTGCTTGTCGTCGATCTTCACCCCGGCCTTCGCGGCGCCCACGCTCATGAGCCGCTCGTTGATGACGCGCTCGAGCACGGACCGGCGAAGCTCCGGGTTCTCCATGATGGAGGCGTCGAAGTTGCGGCCGAACTGGGCCTGCAGCGTCTCCTGCTGCTGGCGCATCGCGCTGTCGAACTCGGCCTGGCTCACCCGCACCCCGCCGACGGTGGCGACGGTGTCGCCGCCCATGGGGCTGCGGAAGTAGTAGTCGATGCCGAAGAGCCCGAACGGGATCACCAGGAACAGGGCGAAGAGGAACTTGACGATCCGGTATTCAGCGAACTGGCGGAACTTGTCGATCATGGCGAAAGGTGCCTCGGGGCCCGGCAGGCCGGGCGGTCAAACGAAAAGGGCGAACCCGCTCGGGTTCGCCCTGGTGGACTGGCGGAGTGGACGGGACTCGAACCCGCGACCCCCGGCGTGACAGGCCGGTATTCTAACCAACTGAACTACCACTCCTTAAGCGAATCTGGCCCCGCGGCCGCCGGCTTCCCGGATTGCGGGCCAGACCGGCGACTGCTGGTGGGTGCTGAGGGTCTCGAACCCCCGACTTTCGCCTTGTAAGGGCGACGCTCTACCAACTGAGCTAAGCACCCGGGAAGCCCGTTAGTTTAGCGCATCCCGGAGCGCTTTTCCAGCGCGGAACTTGGGCACCTTGGCAGCCTTGATCTTGATCGGGGCGCCGGTGCGGGGGTTCCTTCCCGAGCGCGAGGCGCGCTTGCCCACGTGGAACGTGCCGAAGCCGACCAGGCTCACCGACTGCCCCTTGCGCAGCGAGCTCCGGATGGCCGCGAGCGCCCCCTCGAGGGCGCGGCCGGCGGCCGCCTTCGAGATGTCCGCGCTCTTGGCGATCGCCTCGATGAGGTCCGATTTGTTCACTTGTCTTGCTCCCTTGATTGGTCCGAATGTTCAGTGCTTGACCACCACGCCGTCGCCGGCGGGGGCCGGGGCGGCCGGCGGCGGAGAGGCCGGGGTCTCTTCCGCGCGCGGCACGGGCTTGGTCTCGAGCGCGCGCTCTAGCACCTCGTCGATCCAGCGCACGGGCACGATCTCGATCTGCCCCTTCACCTCCTCGGGCAGCTCCTCGGCCAGGTCCTTCACGTTCTCGTGCGGGATGAGCACCGTCTTCACGCCGCCGCGGTGCGCGGCCAGCAGCTTCTCCTTGAGCCCGCCGATGGGCAGCACCTCGCCGCGAAGCGTGATCTCGCCCGTCATGGCCACGTCGCAGCGCACCGGGATGCCCGAGAGCACCGACACGAGGGCCGTGGTGATCGCGATGCCCGCGCTCGGCCCGTCCTTGGGGGTCGCCCCCTCGGGCAGGTGGATGTGCAGGTCGAGGTTCTGGTAGAAGTCCTCGGGGATGCCGAGGCGCTTGGCGCGCGCGCGCACCACCGAGATCGCGGCCTTGATCGACTCCTGCATCACCTCGCCGAGCTTGCCGGTGGTGACCGTGTTGCCCTTGCCGGGCACCTTGGCCGCCTCCACCGTGAGGAGCTCGCCGCCGACTTCCGTCCAGGCGAGGCCGGTCACCTGGCCGACCTGGTTCTCCTTCTCCGCGATGCCGTAGGTGTACTTGCGCACGCCCAGGTACTTGTCGAGGTTCTTCGCGTTGACCGTGACCGCGGTGCCGTCCTTCTTCTTGATGAGGATGGCCTTCACCACCTTGCGGCAGATCTTCGCGAGCTCGCGGTCGAAGCTGCGCACGCCGGCCTCGCGCGTGTAGTAGCGCGCGATGTCGCGCAGCGCCGAGTCGGTGACGCTGAGCTCGCCGGGCTTCAGGCCGTTCGACTTGAGCTGCTTGGGCAGCAGGTATTCCTTGGCGATGTGCACCTTCTCGTTCTCGGTGTATCCCGAGAGGCGGATCACCTCCATCCGGTCGAGGAGCGGGGCCGGGATGTTGAGGGTGTTGGCCGTGGCGACGAACATCACGTCGGAGAGGTCGTACTCCACCTCGACGTAGTGGTCGACGAAGGTGTGGTTCTGCTCGGGGTCGAGCACCTCCAGCAGCGCCGAGGACGGGTCGCCGCGGAAGTCCATGCCCATCTTGTCCACCTCGTCCAGCAGGAAGAGGGGGTTTCTCACGCCCACCTTGGTCATGTTCTGCAGGATCTTGCCGGGCATCGAGCCGATGTAGGTGCGGCGGTGGCCGCGGATCTCGGCCTCGTCGCGCACCCCGCCCAGGGACATGCGGGAGAACTTGCGGTTGGTGGCCCGCGCGATCGACTGGCCGAGCGAGGTCTTGCCCACGCCGGGCGGGCCCACGAGGCAAAGGATGGGGGCCTTCAGCTTGTCGACCCGCTGCTGCACCGCGAGGTACTCGACGATGCGCTCCTTCACCTTCTCGAGGCCGTAGTGGTCGGCGTCGAGGATCTTCTCGGAGTTCTTGAGGTCCGTGGAGACCTTGGTCTTCTTCTTCCACGGCAGCGCCACGAGGGTGTCGATGTAGTTGCGCACCACCGTGGCCTCGGCGGACATGGGCGACATGAGCTTCAGCTTCTTCAGCTCCGCCTCCGCCTTCACGCGCGCCTCCTTGGGCATGTGCGCGGCCTTGATCTTCTTCTCCAGCTCGTCCAGGTCGGCGCCCTCCTCGGCGTCGCCCAGCTCCTTCTGGATGGCCTTCACCTGCTCGTTGAGGTAGTACTCGCGCTGGCTCTTCTCCATCTGGCGCTTCACGCGCCCGCGGATGCGCTTCTCGACCTGCATGATGTCGATCTCGGTCTCGAGCAGCTGCAGCAGCTGCTCCAGGCGGCGCGCCACCTCGAACATCTCGAGGATCTGCTGCTTCTGCTCGAGCTTGAGCGGCAGGTGGGCGGCGATGGTGTCGGAGAGCCGCCCGGCGCCGTCGATGCCCGAAAGCGACGTGAGCACCTCGGGCGGGATCTTCTTGTTGAGCTTCACGTACTGGTCGAACTGCGTGAGGAGCGTGCGGCGCATGGCCTCGACCTCGGTCGAGTCGGCCTCGTCCACCACCACCGGCTCGATCTCGGCCTCGAAGTTGGCCTTGTCCGTGAGCACGCGCACGATGCCCGCGCGCTGCACGCCCTCCACCAGGACCTTCACGGTGCCGTCGGGGAGCTTGAGCATCTGCAGGATCGTGGAGACCGTGCCGACGGCATAGAGGTCCTCGGGCGCGGGCTCGTCCTTGGCGGCCGACTTCTGCGCCACGAGCACGACGTTCTTGCCCTCCTCCATCGCGGCTTCCAGCGCCTTGATCGACTTCGGCCGCCCCACGAAGAGCGGGATGACCATGTGCGGGAAAACCACCACGTCGCGCAGGGGCAGGAGCGGGAGGACGCGGGGTTCGGGGGCGATGGCGGTCATGGCGAATTCCTGGGGGGGATACGGCAATGTTACATGGGGACGGGACCCCGTGAGGTCAAGTCCCTTGCAAGGCGGCGTTCAGGGGGAGAACCGGGGGATTACGACTGGCCGCCCGCGACCTTCGGCTGGTCGGCGTAGATGAGCAGCGGCTTGGTGTCGCCGGCGATGCAGCCCTCGTCCACCACCACCTTCTGGACGTTGGAGAGCGAGGGCAGGTCGAACATGATGTCGAGGAGCGCATGCTCGATGATGGAGCGAAGGCCGCGCGCGCCGGTGCGGCGCTCGAGCGCGCGCTTGGCGATGGCGGTGAGGGCGTTGTCGCGGTACTCGAGCTCCACGCCCTCCATGGCGAGGAGCTTCTGGTACTGCTTCACGAGCGCGTTCTTGGGCTCGGTGAGGATCTTCACGAGCGCGGTCGCATCCAGCTCCTCGAGCACGGCCACCACCGGCAGGCGGCCGACGAACTCCGGGATGAGGCCGTACTTGATGAGGTCCTCGGGCTCGACGTCCTGGAGGAGCTGGTTCATTTCCTTGCGGTCGGTCGAGGAGCGCACCTGCGCGCCGAAGCCCATGCCCGAGGTGTCGGTGCGCATCTGGATGACCTTCTCCAGGCCGCTGAAGGCGCCGCCGCAGATGAACAGGATGTTCGTGGTGTCGACCTGGACGAACTCCTGGTTCGGGTGCTTCCGGCCACCCTGCGGGGGCACCGAGGCGATGGTGCCCTCGATCAGCTTGAGGAGCGCCTGCTGCACGCCCTCCCCGCTCACGTCGCGGGTGATGGAGGGGTTGTCGCTCTTCCGCGAGATCTTGTCGATCTCGTCGATGTAGACGATGCCGCGCTGCGCCTTCTCGACGTCGTAGTCGCACTTCTGCAGCAGCTTCTGGATGATGTTCTCGACGTCCTCGCCGACGTAGCCGGCCTCGGTGAGCGTGGTGGCGTCGGCGATCACGAACGGGACGTTCAGCAGCCGCGCGAGCGTCTGCGCGAGGAGCGTCTTGCCGGAGCCCGTGGGCCCGATGAGCAGGATGTTCGACTTGGCGAGCTCGACCTCGTCCTGCTTGCCGCCGGTCTTCAGGCGCTTGTAGTGGTTGTAGACGGCGACCGAGAGGATCTTCTTCGCCTGCACCTGGCCGATCACGTACTGGTCGAGGATCTCGCAGATCTCGTGCGGGCTGGGCAGGTCGCTCCTGGCGGCCTTGGCCGTCGTGTCGGGCGCGGCCTCCTCGCGGATGATGTCGTTGCAGAGGTCGATGCACTCGTCGCAGATGAACACCGACGGGCCCGCGATGAGCTTCCTCACCTCGTGCTGGCTCTTGCCGCAGAACGAGCAGTAGAGGAGCTTCTCGCCGCCGACCTTGTCCGTCATGGATTACCCCGCGAAGGCCTCAACCCGCCGCGTGCGCGCGGTTGGTGAGGACCTTGTCGATCAGCCCGTACTTTACCGCGTCTTCCGCGCCCATGAAATTGTCGCGGTCGGTGTCCTGCTCGATGCGCTCGATCGGCTGCCCGGTGTGCAGGGCCATCATCTCGTTGAGGCGCTTCTTCAGGTACAGCACCTCCTTCGCGTGGATCTCGATGTCGGAGGCCTGCCCGGAGAACCCGCCCGAGGGCTGGTGGATCATGACGCGCGAGTTGGGCAGGATGAAGCGCTTGCCCTTGGCGCCGGCCGCGAGGAGGAACGCGCCCATGCTCGCCGCGAGCCCCGTGCAGAGGGTCGAGACGTCCGGCTTGATGAACTGCATGGTGTCGTAGATCGCCATGCCGGAGGAAACGCTCCCGCCCGGGGAGTTGATGTAGAGGTGGATGTCCTTGTCGGGGTTCTCGCTCTCGAGGAAGAGCAGCTGCGCCACGATCAGGTTCGCCATGCCGTCGTTGATCGGCCCCACGAGGAAGATCACCCGCTCCTTGAGCAGGCGCGAGTAGATGTCGTAGGCGCGCTCGCCGCGCCCCGACTGCTCGATGACCATCGGGATGAGGCCGAGTCCCACCGGCCCCTGGTATTCGTCTCGCATCGCTTCTCCTCGTTCAGGCCTTCTTCGTGCCCATCAGGTCTTCGAAGGCCGTGGGGGTGTCCTCGACCTTCATCCGCCCGAGGGCCCATTCTACGACGTTGTCCTCCATCACGATCGCCTCGACCTCGGCCATGCGCTCCGGCTGGCCGTAGAACCACCGCACCATCTCGGCGGGCTGCTCGAAGCTGTCGGCGTGCTCCTCGATCACCTTGCGCACCTGCTCGGGGCGCGCGGCGAGGTCCTGCTTGCGCACGATGTCGGCGACGAGGAGCCCCAGCGTCACGCGGCTGCGGGCGCGGTCGGCGAAGAGCTCGCCGGGCAGCTTGATGTCCTGGGAGGTGATGCCGCGCTGCTTGAGGTCCGCCACGGCGGCGTCGCGCATGCGGGCGATCTCCATGTCGAGGAGCGCGCGCGGCAGCTCGAAGGTGGCGGCCGCGACGAGCCCCGCCATCACCTGCTCCTTCACCTTGGCCTGGACGCGCTTCTTCACCTCGCGCTCGATGTTCTGGCGGATCTCGGCGCGCATGCGGGCGACGTCGCCGTCCTCCACGCCCAGCGCCTTGGCGAAGTCCGGGGTGACCTCGGGGAGCTTCGGCTCGGCCACCTGGTTCACCGTCACGGCGAACTCGGCCGTCTTGCCCTTGAGGTGCTCGACGTAGTCGTCGGGGAAGACGACGGGAAAGGTCTTCCGCGCCCCTTCGGCGAGCCCCACGATGCCCTTCTCGAAGTCGGGCAGCATGCGTCCCTCGCCCAGCACGACCGCGAAGTTCTTGCCGGAGCCGCCCTCGAACGGCGCGCCGTCGACCGTGCCCTCGAAGTCGATGTTCACGAGGTCGCCGCTCGCGGCCGCGCGGGTGACGCGGTCGAAGGTGGCGCGCTGCTTGCGAAGCGTCGCGACCGTGGCCTCGACGTCCTTCTCCGCCACTTCCGTCACCGGGCGGACGACGTTGTGCGACGACAGGTCGCCGTGGGTGATCTCGGGGTAGACCTCGAAGACGGCCTGGAACTCGAAGGCGGCCGCGTTCTCCGCGCCCTGCACCGGCTCGAAGCGGGGCATGCCCGCCACGCGGTAGTTCTGCGTGCGCACGGCCTCGGCGAAGAGGGTCTGCACGGATTCCGACAGCGCCTCCTGGCGCACCTGGAAGCCGTAGTGGCGCTCCACCATCTTGATGGGCACCTTGCCGGGCCGGAAGCCCTGCATCTTCACCGTGCGCGCGAGCTTCCGGATCCGGCTGGCGATGTCGGCCTCGAGCTGGGCCACGGGCACCGCCACCTTCAGTTGCCGCTCGAGCGGGCTGGGTTTCGTTTCGACTGCCTGCTGCATGTTTTTTGTCCTGTGAGGGTTCCCTGGGTCACCGTCGCGAGGGGTGGCCTGATGCTCGAGGAACGGGCCGATCAAGCTGGCCGGCTTCGGCCGATCGAAGTTGGTGCGAAAGAAGGGACTCGAACCCCCATGCCTTTCGGCGCCGGAACCTAAATCCGGTGCGTCTACCAATTCCGCCACTTTCGCGGTGAGGACCGAATTATACCGGAACCCGGGGCAATCCCGACGGGCCGCATCTGCCGGCGGCGGACCGATATAATCCCGAAAATTCAAGCGTTTCCCCATCCCTTGCCGGTCGAGCATTACGAGAACTTCCCCGTGGCGTCGTGGCTCCTCCCGCCGGGGCTGCGGACTCCCATCGAGGCCATCTACGCCTTCGCGAGGAACGCGGACGACTTCGCCGACGAGGGCGAGCGCCCCGACGCCGAGCGCATCGCGCTCCTGGACGGCTACGCCCGCTCGCTCGGGCGCATCGAGCGCGGCGAGCGCCCCGACGACCCCGTGTTCTCGCGGCTGCACGACGCCATCCGCGCCCACGACCTGCCCATCGCCCTCTTCCACGACCTGCTGGACGCCTTCCGCCAGGACGTGACGAAGAAGCGCTACGCCACCTTCGACGAGCTGATGGACTACTGCCGGCGCTCGGCCGACCCGGTGGGCAGGCTCCTCCTCGCCCTCTTCCGCAAGACCGACCCCGCAAACCTGCGCGACTCGGACGCCATCTGCTCGAGCCTGCAGCTCATCAACCACTGGCAGGACATCGCCGTCGACTGGGGCAAGGGGCGCGTGTACCTGCCGCAGGAGGACCTCGCGCACTTCGGCGTGAGCGAGTCGCAGGTCGCCGAAGGGCGCACCGACGGCCGCTGGCGGGAGCTGGTGCACTTCGAGTGCGAGAGGGCGCGGGCCATGATGCGCTCCGGGGCCCCCCTGGGCACGCGGCTTCCGGGGCGCATGGGCCTCGAGATCCGCGCCATCGCGGCCGGCGGGCTGCGCATCCTGGACAAGATCGAGGCGGTGCAGGGCGACGTCTTCCGCCATCGCCCGGTGTTGAAGGCGGGCGACTGGGGGCGCATCCTGTGGAAGGCAGCCTTCTGGAGGCCCGCGCCCGCGCGATATCCCGCTCCATGACCCCCGACCAGTACTGCCAGCAGAAGGCCGCGGCCAGCGGCTCGAGCTTCTACTACAGCTTCCTCTTCCTGCCCGCGGAGAAGCGGCGGGCCATCACGGCCTTCTACGCCTTCTGCCGCGAGGTGGACGACGTGGCCGACGAGGCGAGCGACGCGGGGGTGGCGCGCGCCAAGCTGGCCTGGTGGCGCACCGAGGTGGCGAACCTCATGGCGGGCCACCCCACGCACCCCGTGACGCGGGCGCTGGCTCCCTTCGTGGCGCCCATGGGCATCGACGGCGGGCGCCTCAACGAGATCATCGACGGCATGGAGATGGACCTCGCGCACCACCGCTACGCCGACTTCGCGTCGCTTCGCCTCTACTGCCACCGCGTGGCGGGCGTGGTGGGCGAGGTCTCCGCCTCCATCTTCGGCTACCGCCACGCGCAGACCCTCGAATACGCGGAGCTCCTGGGCCTCGCCTTCCAGCTCACCAACATCATCCGCGACGTGGGCGAGGACGCGAGGCGCGGCCGCGTCTACCTGCCCGCCGACGAGCTGGCGCGCCACGGCCTCGCCGCGGAGGACATCCTCGCGAGGAAAGGCGGCGAGGCCTTCCGCGCGCTCATGGCGGAGCAGGCGGCGCGCGCGGAGGCGACCTACGAGCAGGCCTTCGCCAGGCTCCATCCCGAGGACCGGCGCAGCCAGCGCGCGGGGCTCATCATGGCCGCGATCTACCGCACGCTCCTCGCCGAGATCCGCCGCGACGGCTTCCCGGTGCTCGAGGGGCGCACGTCCCTCACCCCGATCCGCAAGCTCTGGATCGCGTGGAAGACCTGGATCCGGGCGTGAGCGCGAGGCAAGTCGCCGTCGTCGGCGCCGGCTACGCCGGCATCGCGGCCGCCGTGGGGCTCGCGCGTGAAGGCGCCGCGGTGACGCTCCTCGACGCCAACCGCACGCCCGGGGGGCGGGCGCGGCGCGTGGACTATCGCGGCACCGTGCTCGACAACGGCCAGCACATCCTCCTGGGCGCCTACCACCACACGCTCGCGCTGATGCGCGCCGTGGGCACCCCGGAAAGCGCCCTGCGCCGCCATTCGCTGCAGCTGCACTACCCCGGCGCGCTGGAGCTGGCCGCGCCGCGCCTGCCGGCGCCGCTGCACCTGGCCGTGGCGCTCGCCACCGCGCGCGGCCTCACGTGGATGGAGCGCTCGGCCGCCTTCTCGCTCGCATCGTCCTTCCGGCGCGCCGAGGCCGCGGCCCGCGAGGGGGAAACCGTGGCGGCCCTGCTCGAGCGCGACGGCCAGCCGGAGAAGCTGCGCCGGCTCCTCTGGGAGCCGCTCTGCGTGGCCGCCCTCAACACGCCCGCCGAGCGGGCGAGCGCGCGCGTCTTCTGCCGCGTGCTTCGCGATGCGCTGGCGCGAGCGCGCGCCGATTCCGACCTTCTGCTTCCCGCCTTCGACCTGTCGACGCTCCTGCCCGACCCGGCCATCGCGTGGCTGGGCGAGCGCGGCGCGGAGATCGTGCTCGGCTGCCGCGTCACCTCGCTCGCCCGCGATGGCGCGCAGTGGCGGCTCGCGACGAGCGAGGGCGAGCGGCGGTTCGACGCGGTCGTGTGCGCCACCGCCCCCTACGAGGCGGCCACGCTCCTCGGCACGGTGCCCGACCTGGCCCCCCTCGCGGCGAGGATCTCGGCCATCGCCCACGAGCCCATCACGACGGTGTACCTGCAGTACGGCTCGCGCGTGCGGCTGCCCTTCGCCATGACCGGCGTCGACGGCGGCCACGCGCAGTGGATCTTCGACCGCGAGGCCCTCGGCGGCCCGCGCGGGCTCGTCGCCGCCGTGATCTCCGCCTCGCGCGCGCAGGCGGCGCTCGACCACGACGTGCTCGCCACCGCCGTGCACCGCGAGATCGAGCGCCTGGGCGCCACCGTGGACCCGCCGCTCTGGACCAAGGTCATCACCGAAAAGCGCGCCACCTTCGCCTGCGAACCGGGTACATTCCGTCCGCCGGCGGACACGGGCGCGCCCGGGCTCGTCCTCGCGGGCGACTACACCGAAGGCCCCTACCCCGCCACGCTCGAGGCCGCCGTCGCCAGCGGCTCGCGCGCGGCCCGCCTCCTCCTCCCGGTACCTGGTACCGGACGACAGACGACATGACATGAACCCATCACGAACGATTTCCGCGCGCTGGGACGCGCCCGCCGACCTGCTGAAAGAGCGCGTGGTGCTCGTCACCGGCGCCGGCCGCGGCCTCGGGCGCGCGGTGGCGCTCGCGTGCGCCTCGCGCGGCGCCACCGTCGCGCTCCTGGGGCGAAAGCCCGAGGCGCTCTCCGGGACCTACGACGCCATCGTGGCTGCCGGCGGCCGCGAGCCCGCCGCGATCCCCCTCGACCTCGCCGCCGCGGGCGACCGCGAGTTCGAGACGCTCGCCGGCATGCTGCGCCACGACCTCGGCCGCCTCGACGCCCTCGTGCACTGCGCCGTCCACTTCACGCCGCTCGTGCCGCTTCGCGACCAGCCCCTCGAGCAGTGGATGACGCACCTGCGCGTGAACCTCGCCGCGCCCTTCGCCCTCACGCGCGCCTGCCTGCCGATGCTCGCGGCCTCCCCCGACGGCGCCGTGGTCTTCACGAGCGAGACGCACGGGGTGGCGCCCGCCGCCTACTGGGGTGCCTTCGCGGTCTCGAAGTCGGGCCTCGGGCCCCTCGCGGCCATCTGGTCCGACGAGTGCGAGCAGGCCGGCAAGCCGCGCTTCCACGTCGTGGTGCCAGGCCCCGTGGCCACCGCGCAGCGGGCCCAGAGCCATCCGGCCGAAAACCGCGCGGCCCTGCCGACGCCGGAGACGCTCGCCCCGGCCTACCTGCGCATCCTCGGACCCGAGGGCAAGTCGCTGGGCGCCGCGCCTGTTGCAATCGTGACGTAATCCACAGGCAACCCGCCCGGGAATCGGCTAAACTAGGACTCTCCCGAACTTCGTTCGGTAAGTCCTTTGTTTTAAAGAGATAACTGCTCACAGGGGAGGCGGCGCGAAGCCGTTCCATGGGTCGAAGGATGCTCGATCAGGCCAACCGGACGTTCATCTGCAGCGTCGTGTTCATCGACCTCGTCGGCTATTCCAAGAAGCCGGTGGCCGAGCAGATCCGCCTGAAGACGAGCCTCACGAACAACCTCTCCGAGGCCATCAAGGACATCCCGGTCAACGACCGCATCATCCTGGACACCGGTGACGGCGCCGCGCTCTCGTTCCTGGGCGACCCCGAGGACGCCCTGTTCACCACGCTGTCGCTGCGCGAGGCGATGCTGCGCGAGAACCAGTCCGCCACGCAGGTCGAGGAAAGCGGCGACGACTCCGTGCGCATGGGCATCAACCTCGGCCCCGTGAAGCTGGTCAAGGACATCAACGGGCACCCCAACATCATCGGCGACGGCATCAACGTCGCGCAGCGCATCATGAGCTTCGCGCGCCCCGGCCAGATCGTGGTGTCGCGCTCCTACTACGACGTGGTGTCCAACCTCGCGAGCGAGTACGCCAAGCTCTTCACCTACGAGGGCTCGCGCACCGACAAGCACGTCCGCGAGCACGAGATCTACGTGGTCGGCTTCAACGAAGGCGCCATGAAGAAGGCGCGCGACAGCATGAAGGACCGCGCCTCCAGCACGACCACCAACGTGAAGCGCACGTCCTCGGCGGCCTCGCCCCCGGGGACCGCCACGGTGACGCTCACGGTGCCCAACTTCGTGCAGGACAAGAAGAAGCTCACCGTCGTCGCCGGCGTGCTCGCCGGCGTCGTCGCGGTGCTGGGCTTCCTCGTCGCCACGAAGAAGGGCGAGCAGGCCGCTCCCGCCCCGACGGTCGCCGTCGCCCCCGCCGCCTCGCCCGCGTCCGCGCCCGTCGCCGCCCCGCCCGAGGCGCCCAAGGCCGCACCCGCCGCAGATCGGAAGAGCA